>BNUB01000222.1 GCA_025997045.1 Betaproteobacteria bacterium | reverse complement strand
GGAGCCAACCATGTCCCGTCTTTTGCTTGTTCTTCTCGCCTCCTCTGCGCTCGCGGTTTCCGCCTGCCGCGCCCCTGCGACCACCAGCAGCGACAGCACCACACCCGCCGCGACTACCCGCAACGCCGCGCCCGCCGATCCCGGTGCCCCCGTTGCGGTCAAATCACAAGATGGCACTTTTGAAGGCGAAGTCTGGGGCAGACCGGCCAAGGGCAGCAAATTTATCGGCTTGCAGATCGGCATGCAGGAGGCAGACATCGTAAAGAAGATCGGCCAGGGCACCGGCACCCGTGCATACACGACCGGTAAAGCCTGGATCCCGTTTTATCACGGCACCGATGCGCACCGTTTCGAGACCCACTACAAAGGTCATGGCAGCCTGATCTATACCGGCGGTATCTACGGCGGCGGTCGTGGCGTGCTCGTCGGCATCAACCACGACGCCAAAGACCCCGGCCACTGATCAACCTCACTGAAAAAGCAAAAGCATGTCCCTGAAAGTCAATCATCTCGCCGACATCGACGTTGCTGGCAAGCGTGTCTTCATCCGCGCCGACCTCAACGTCCCCCAGGACGAACTCGGCAACATCACCGAAGACACCCGCATCCGGGCGTCGATCCCCTCGATCCGCTACTGCCTCGATCACGGTGCGGCCACGCTGGTCACCTCCCACCTTGGCCGCCCGACTGAAGGCACGGTCGCGCTTGACGACACCCTCGCCCCGGTCGCGCTCAAACTCGGGGAGCTGCTCGGTGTGCCGGTGCGGCTGATCTCCGACTGGGTCGACGGCTCATTCACGGTCAAACCCGGCGAGGTCGTGTTGCTGGAAAACTGCCGCTGCAACATCGGCGAGAAGAAAAACAGCGAGGCGCTGGCGCAGAAAATGGCCAGCTTGTGCGATATCTACGTCAATGACGCCTTCGGCACCGCCCACCGCGCCGAAGCCACCACCGACGGCATCGCCCGCTACGCCCCGCCCGCCTGTGCCGGGATGCTGATGGGCGCTGAAATCAAGGC
>BNUB01000221.1 GCA_025997045.1 Betaproteobacteria bacterium | reverse complement strand
TGAGAGGCTCGCAAAACGTCTGAAAATAAACGTCTACTTTGCCGATCCGCATAGCCCATGGCAGCGCCCTACCAACGAAAACATGAATGGCCTCATCCGGGAATACCTCCCCAAAGGCTTGAATCTATCGCAGTTCTCGCAAGGCTACCTCAATGCCATTGCCGATCAACTCAATAATCGACCACGCAGATGCCTCAACTACGAAACTCCGTTCGAGGTCTATTCTCGTGAAATCAGTAACTTGCAACACGGTGTTGCACTTCAGGATTGAAACCGCCCTCCCTTCATTGACCCCGCGCGGTGGGCGATATCTCGATGTCACCAGGGCGTCTGGCGTCTGGCGTGTGACTTCTCTCCGAGCAGCCATGCGATCTCGTCATCCTTTCTCAGCGAGTAATCGTAGGCGGTCAGAATCATGCCGTCTTCCGGTCTGACCAGCTTGAGGCTGACAAAAACGTATTGTCCGTTTTCGGTATAGGTGCCCACCAGCACGGCGGCTACCTTGTGGGTGGCGGCTAATTCCTGCACTTCGCGGGTGAGCATGAATTCGCCCTCGTTCTGCCGGATGAACACGGTATTGCGCAGCTTGATTTCCAGGACTTCATTACCGAGTTGGGATAAACGTGAGGCCAGCAGCTCCGACGTGATGCGGCCGAAATTGGAGGTTTGTTCCAGATTTTTGATGTCTACCAGGGTCGCAACGATGGTGGGGCCACTGTGTGCCGGGGAGTAGTTGTTGGCGCTTGTCGCGGTGGAATTCAGTTCAAGGGGGATGTCCCTTCTGGCCCAGTTTGCATAGAGTGCTTCTGCGGCCTGATAGGTGGTGGCGATGAACTGGTCAGTGTCGGAGAGGGCGTTGGATAGGCTATGGCAGGCGGAAAGGAGCATTGCCGCGAGTATGACTACAAATGCGGGCAGAAGCATTGCGGGCGGAAGCATCGCGTGCCGGATTCGGGTGGGCAATATTTTTTGCATGGTTTAGTCTCCCCCTTTCACGTCCAGTCCAAAGAACTGGACG
>BNUB01000220.1 GCA_025997045.1 Betaproteobacteria bacterium | reverse complement strand
GCCCATTGCCACGGTCGGCATCGGTGCGCCCGCCTGGAGCGCCGCCGCCAACCTGCCGGGTTACGGCTCCCGCCGCATCTTTACCCGCAACGGCAGCTCCGGCATCGACTTCCAGTGGGCCAATCTGAATTCGCAGCAACAGCTCGACCTCACGGAAGACGGCGCCCTCCTCACCGGTGCTGACGTCGTCGACTACCTGCGCGGCAACAAGGCCAAGGAAAAGGCAAACGGCGGAACCTGGCGCGATCGTCACCGTGAGGGTTCTGCCCCGAGCCCGCTGGGCGACAGTCCGCACAACACCCCGCACTATAACGCCGCCACAAACACCGTTTATCAGGGCGCCAATGACGGCATGCTGCATGCGTTTGATGCCGAGACCGGCGCAGAGCGGTTTGCCTACATTCCTTCCGCGCTGTTCCCGAAGCTCTCCAAACTCACCCACCCCGATTATCCTCATGCGTTTTATGTCGATGGCGAAGCCGTCGTGGGCGAAGTGGGCGCTGGCACGCACTATCTGGTCGGCGCACTGGGTCGGGGCGGTAAAGGGCTATACGGACTGGACGTCTCCAACGCGACGTTTACGGCGGCTGACGTAAAGTGGGAACTGAATGCTCCCGCGAGCTGCGACCCCACAGACGCCGCTAAAGACCTCGGCATCGTTATCGGCAAACCGATCATTGCCAAATGGTCAGCAACGACCAAGGTCGCCATCGTCGGCAACGGCTACAACAGTTGCGATGGTCACGCCGTGCTCTATTTCATCAATATTCAAGACGGCGCCATCCTCAAGAAGGTCGACGTCGATGCGGGCCCCAATAACGGCCTCTCCACTCCGTTCGCATACGACGCCAACAATGACGGTGAGCCGGACGCCATTTATGCGGGCGATCTGAAAGGCAATATGTGGCGTTTCGAGAATGATTCTGTTGCAGGCTGGCGTGCCTGGTTCGGCGGCAGTAATAGCCCCATGTTTACCGCCAAAATTACTGCGACGAGTCCAGCCCAGCCGATCACCGCCGCTCCCGTGGC
>BNUB01000219.1 GCA_025997045.1 Betaproteobacteria bacterium | reverse complement strand
CTACTACGCCAAATACGTCAGCACCCAAACTTCCGCAACCGGCAACTTCAACGCCGCAACCCCCGGCGGCGGTTCTCCCCTTAATGACGGCAATTACATCCTGCACATCTTCAGCGAAGAAGCCAACCCTTATCTATATAGCGACTTCGCCAGCCAATCAGTAGATTTCACCTTCAACGTGAATTCCGGCGCTGTTGAAAACCTCACCCTGACCAGCGATTCCGCTTTCGGTCTGGACAACAGCAGCATCGCCCTGGGCAGCGGCACCTTCAACAAAGCCTGGTCACTGGCAAACGGCAGCACCCTGACCACAACCAGCGCGACCTTCAAGCCCTCCAGCCTGAGCGTGCGCGGGCAAAACACCATCACCGGCAACCTCGACGCCAGCGGCGGCACCCTGAATTTCTACGTCCCCACCAGCACGACGAGCGGAGCGACCCTGCTTGCTGTTGACGGTAACGCCGATGTGACCAACAGCACGATCCATGTCGGCATCGAAGGATCAAGTTCTCCGCTCACCGACGGAGACCACCTCGTGCTCATCGACGCGACGGGAACGCTCACCGACACGGGAGGCACGCTCACCGGCACGACCGCCACCCACTCCACCGCCATGGCGGCACAGGGCATCACGCTGCTTTATACCTTCGACCTCTCGGTAGAGAGCGCGACGAACCGACTCATCGCCAGCCTGCCCATCGCGGCGCCGCCACCGCCACCGCCACCGCCTCCGCCTCCGCTGCCGCCTTCACCTCCGTCCCCGCCGCCGGTTGAACCGCCCCCCGTTGAACCGCCCGTAGTCGAGCCACCCGTCGAACCCCCTGTCGAACCGCCAACTCCCCCCGTCGAACCCCCGCCCCCCAGCAACGGCGGCATCAACCTCAACGCCCAAACCAAAGCCCTCGCCGAAGCCTTCCTGAGCGGCGCCGCCTACCTCAATCAGGCGCAAGATTTTGCCGCCACCCAAGGCCTCACCGCCGCCCTGCTCGCCAGCGGCACAGCCGAAGGCACCGCCCCCCGCCTGCAAGGCTTCGCCG
>BNUB01000218.1 GCA_025997045.1 Betaproteobacteria bacterium | reverse complement strand
TCGTGCGTTTCCGCGATGCCGACATGGCGCTGGCGGATGGCGCACGGCTCAAGGTGCCACACATGGGCTGGAACGAAGTGTGGCAAAAACGCCCGCATCCATTGTGGGACGGCATTCCTGACGGCGAGCGCTTTTATTTTGTCCATAGTTATTACGCCAGCGCGGTGGCCGAAGTGGCTGCGGCCGGGACGGTTTATGGCGTGAGCTTTACCAGTGCGGTGGGGCAGGCTAATATTTTCGCCATCCAGTTCCATCCCGAAAAAAGTGCCCAGGCCGGGCTGAGATTGCTGGCGAATTTTGTGCGCTGGCAGCCTGGATAAGGTCTCGTTTGCGTACCCTCGCCGAACTCATCTGCTCTCATTTGCTGGTTGGCTGCTGTTATCCTCACTGACTTGCACCCGTCGTCTCACCTTCCAACTTTCTCTTTTTTTCTCTCTCAGTATGCTGCTCATACCTGCCATCGATCTCAAGGATGGTCATTGTGTCCGCTTGAAGCAAGGCGAAATGAGTGATGCCACGGTGTTTTCCGACGTGCCTGCAGTGATGGCACGGCACTGGATCAACCTGGGCGCCCGCCGCCTTCATCTGGTGGATCTCAATGGCGCTTTTGCCGGCAAGCCGGTCAACGAAGCTGCAATCCGCGCGATCATCGAGGAGGTCGGCGATGACATCCCGGTGCAGTTGGGGGGCGGAATCCGCAACCTCGATACCATCGAGACCTATCTCGACGACGGTATCACTTACGTCATCATCGGCACCGGCGCGGTGAGAACCCCCGGCTTTCTGCATGATGCGTGCAGCGCCTTCCCCGGCCACATCATCGCCGGGCTCGACGCCAGGGATGGCAAGGTCGCCGTCGACGGCTGGTCGAAAGTGACCGGCCATGACGTCATTGATCTGGCGAAGAAATTCGAGGATTACGGGGTCGAGGCGGTGATCTACACCGATATCGGCCGCGACGGCATGTTGAACGGGGTCAATATCGAAGCGACGCAGCGGCTGGCCCAGGCCTTGCGGATTCCGGTGATCGCCAGCGGCGGGATTACCAATCTTG
>BNUB01000217.1 GCA_025997045.1 Betaproteobacteria bacterium | reverse complement strand
GGCGGGCGAATCACTGGTGGCGGCGGTGAGCCGGGAGGCTGGTTGAAACGCAGCCCGTCCGCCGTTTCTTCTTCGACCACCAGAAAGCGGCCATCACGCTCGATCAGCGCAGCAACAGTGACATTGGGTTTCCAGCGTTGGGTCATGATAGTGGGGTAGGTAAAAGAGATTCATTTTAGCCGGAAAATCGTGATTTTGGGCTTGTATCGTTTCTAGTTTGTCCGTTGAGCCTTGTGCTCCCGCTTGTATACGTACATCTTGTCGTCGGCAATGGATAAAAGATCGGCGCGCGCCGTTTCGTTATGCTCATCCACTTCGATGACGCCATAGCTCATGCTATGGTTATAAGAAGCATCAGGAAGATTGTTAAGCGCAACGAGTTGATCGCGCAGGCTCTCCAGGCGGGATTCCGTGGCTTCCTGCGTCCAGCCCTGGGTCAGTAGCATGAATTCGTCACCCCCCAGACGACAGACCAGCGTGTCTGGCGCAAATGTGCCCAGCACTTCCGCGACATCCAGGATATATTTATCGCCTTTGCCATGGCCAAATTTATCGTTGACATATTTCAGATTGTCTATATCAATAAAGCAGAGGACAAAATGTGCTTTTTCTTCCAACCACTGATCCAGCCTCTGCATCCCGTAATGACGGTTGTATACCTTCGTCAACATGTCGCGGTAAGCAACGTCTTCAAGCTCGTTGATGTGCGCTTTTTCAGCGCTGATATCGGTAAGAGAAAAAGCCACCGCACTTATGCCGCGCCAGCGCAAGGAATGCACCAAAACAGAGAAATACTGTGAGGAATCGCCGTTGGACAAAGACATGCCGACAATGTAGGATGGCGCGCCGTCATCAATTGTATTCATCTGCTGCATAAGCTGGGCGCACAACTGCGCTTCGAACTCATCTTCGAGCAGAATGTTTCTGACCGGGTAGTTGCAAAACAGAACCTCGCCCGTCCCTTTTTCGATCACGGCGACCCATTGTGAAGCCTGTGCGGTGATGACCTCGAACAAGTTGTTATTTTGCTCAAGATCCTGGGTTTTTTGCTTGCCGCTTTC
>BNUB01000216.1 GCA_025997045.1 Betaproteobacteria bacterium | reverse complement strand
AGGACGCCATCGCTCCCGGTGGTGGTCAGAACCGATATCCCGCTTTCACATTCCCCGTCACGCCTTCGCGTTTGCCTGTGTAGCCTTGTACGCCGACATCCAGTGACCAGCCTTTTTCGGCGGGGGTTAGGGTCAGGCCGAGTTCAAGCAGGGCGGTGTCGCCTTTTAACGTTGGGGCGTCCAGTTTGTAGCCGTAGATGCTGGCTTTTGCCTTGCAAAAGGAGGCGGATAAGGAAGCGTGGGAAGCCTCGGAGGAAAGCTACTGCTAAAACCAGCTAGACAGCTAGACCACCCCGCCTGAAAGGGCGGGGTGAAAGTGCCAAGCGCACCACCAGCGCACCACTACCACGCCACCAGATCAACGCCGAGGCACCAACAATGCACCACTACTACGCCACCTGTTCACCAGCGTTAGCTTTTAATTTATCCAGGTAGTCCGCCCATGCTTGCATCATTTCCTTTCGCTGGCACAGGAATTTTGTGCGGTTATAGGCTTCCCCATTTGAATCCCTCACAGCATGAGCTAATTGGTGCTCGATTATTTCCGCCGGGTATTCCAAATTTTCAGCGAGCATCGTCCGTGCCGATGCGCGAAAACCGTGAACCGTCATTATTTCATTGCCATATCCTAATTCTCGCAATCCTTTGTTTAACATATCTTCACTGAATGGGCATCCCTCATTCCGGCCAGGGAAAACGAGTGCATTTCCTGGCTCTCCGATGGGCCGTGTAATTAGGGCCAATTCATTTAGAATTTCCACGGCTTGCCGGGAAAGGGGAACATGATGATCCGTTCTAGTTTTGGTAATAAAATACGTCCATTTTGCCGCTTCCAAATCAATGTCTTTCCATCGTGCTATTCTAAGTTCACTTTTCCGGACAAAAACAAGCGGCATCAATTTCAGGGCCGCGACGACTTCCGGGCCGTGATTGTTATACAGGGCGGACTCCATAATGAAGTGCAACACCCCCAAATCTGGTAGGGTGCTGGATGAAAAAAACCTACGAACACATGGTGACAGGCGAACGCAACGAGATTCAGCGCGGGTTGAACCTTGGATTGA
>BNUB01000215.1 GCA_025997045.1 Betaproteobacteria bacterium | reverse complement strand
AGAGCCAATGCCTTCTCGCAAACTCAGTCTGCGTTTGCGACGAAAGTTCGCGGGATTGTTTGATGACGAGAGAATGCGGGTTCTCGGGATTGTTAAAAAATATGCTGATTAGGTGCAATCGCCCTGGGCGGCAGGGTGGGTGCATGGGCTGGAATGGCGACCCGGTAAAGGGCTGTTTGCGGTACAGGTGGAATGGACGGAAGCCGCTAAATCGGCTATTCAGGCTGACGAATACCGCTATATTTCTCCGGTTTTTACCTACGCCCCCAAAACTGGCGAGGTTATCAGCCTCTACAATGCCGCACTGACAAATGTCCCGGCGCTGGATGGGATGGAGTCAGCCGTCGCACACTCTCTTCAACCTGCGGATGATGCTCTGAAAGAAATGAGTGCTCAACTTGAAGCGTTGAAAGCAAGTATCCTCTGCAAAGACGAAGCGCACGAATCGCTAAAGCGTCGCATTGAAGCGGATGAGGTTGAGCGGATCGTAGACGGCTATGTTGGGACTGGAAAACTCTGCCCCGCAGAGCGGGATGCAGCCCTGACGCTGGCGCGTCATGATATTACCGCTGTCCAAAAAATACTTGATGCCCGCCCGTCGTTTTTTGTCATGCAATCTGACGAATGCAATACCGCGCACCACGCTGGCGCGCATGGGAAATATCCCGCCAATCTCAACCCTGACGATGTTCGCATCTGCGAATTGACCGGGCGCAGTCCGGAAGAATTCGCCGCGCTGAAAGTGAAGTATTCCACCGATGATAACCCCTTCCACATCTAACCCAGAGGGAACACCATGATTCTCAACAAGGACAAGATCGCCGCTGCTTATACCGCTTTCCGCGCCGATTACGAAGCCGGAAAGCTGGCCGCCGCGCCGCTGGCGTCAAAACTCGCCATGACTGTACGCTCTGCTACGGCAGAGGAAAATTACGCATGGCTGGGCGGACTCCATAATGAAGTGCAACACCCCCAAATCTGGTAGGGTGCTGGATGAAAAAAACCTACGAACACATGGTGACAGGCGAACGCAACGAGATTCAGCGCGGGTTGAACCTTGGATTGA
>BNUB01000214.1 GCA_025997045.1 Betaproteobacteria bacterium | reverse complement strand
CTCTGTTTCACCGCCCCCTCGTCAGTTGTTGAACATGGGAAAATATTAAACAAAAATGTTTAATGCGTCAAGGCTTCAGTGTCGGCACCGTTGCCCAATTTCGGAACTGTGTCCCTCACCCTCGGCAGAACCAGCCTCAATCAGGTCAAGCTCAACGGCAAGCAAAGCCACATACCAAGGCACGCGGCGGAACTTAAAAAAGGCCTCGTCGAGGGCATCAAAAAACAACTTGGTCTTAAATGACGGGAGCAGAGCCGCAAGGCCCTCCGCCCGGATACGGAGAATCCGCCACCGCCACGGAGAGAAACCATGTTCTATCCAGCCACTTTCACTGCCGCGCCGGAAGGCGGTTACGTTGTCACCTTCCGCGATATCCCGGAGGCCATCACCCAGGGCGAGACGGAAGACGAAGCCTTGGCGATGGCCGCAGATGTGCTGCTGTCGGCGATGGGTTTTTACTTTGATGACCGGCGTCAGGTGCCACTGCCATCCCCCTTGCGGGCGGGGGAAAGGCAGATCGCCTTGCCCGCTTCGGTGTGGGCCAAGGTCTTGCTGCTCAATGAGCTGGTGGCGGCGCGGGTGAGTAATTCTGATCTGGCCCGCCGCCTTGGCACCCGACCGCAAGAGGTTAACCGCATCGTGGATTTGGCCCACGCCACCAAAATCGACACCCTTGACCGCGCGTTGGGGGTGTTGGGCAAACGGATCGAGATCAGCGTGGCGGCGGTGTAAGACAACGGATGCCACAAGTGGAGTCATTCATGGGGCAGGATGGCGCTCGAAGCGGTAAAAAAGGTTGGGTTCGGAAATCATATAAATGGTCTCGTCCCTGCCCACGGCGATGCCTTCGGCTTGCGGTATCGGACGGGAGAGACCGTGCCAGCCGGGCCACAGCGGCATGATGCCGACCAACTCGCCGTCCATGCTGTATTCGACCAGCAGCCGGGATTCGTCGGAAAGGATGAGCAGGTGATCCATCCGGTCGTATCGGCTCAGGGAAGAGAGGTCGCGCAAAAAACGGGAAAAGGGCTGCCGGGGCTGCCACTCATTGATTTTCAGGTTCCGGTGGCGCG
>BNUB01000213.1 GCA_025997045.1 Betaproteobacteria bacterium | reverse complement strand
TGGCGGGTCTCGATGCCGTTCTGGCGCAGCACGATGCGGCGCGCGCGCGAAGGCTGGCCGCCGATTTGCCCCAGCACCGTCTCCATGGCGTCGTTATCGACCGGCGCATTGGGCAGCACCGCCGCCGATGTTGACCAGCCCGGCGCGCGCCCAGTCGCCGATCTCGGCGGCAAGGGCTTCCGGGGTTTCGTCGTAGCCGGTGGGAGAAAGCGGATTCGGCAGACCCGCGTTGGGGTGGGCTGACACAAAGGTCGAACAGCGGGCGGCGAGATCGGCCACGTAGGCCCGCAAATCTTTTGCGCCCAGCGCGCAGTTCAGGCCGAAAGAAATGGGCCGCGCATGCGCCAGCGAATTCCAGAACGCCGCCGCCGTCTGGCCCGAAAGCGTGCGCCCCGAAGCATCGGTAATCGTGCCGGAGATCATCACCGGCAGGCGTCGGCTGAGCGTCTCGAAGAGTTTTTCGATGGCAAACACGGCGGCTTTGGCGTTGAGCGTATCGAAAATGGTCTCGATCAGCAGCAGGTCGGCGCCG
The DNA here is from genome assembly GCA_025997045.1 of Betaproteobacteria bacterium. Taxonomy (GTDB): domain Bacteria; phylum Pseudomonadota; class Gammaproteobacteria; order Burkholderiales; family Rhodocyclaceae; genus WRNU01. Next base: position 544 of record BNUB01000213.1, on the reverse strand, counting down.
CCATCCATCAGCCCGCGCGCGGCGTCGAAATAGTCATCGACCAGGGCGGAGAATTCGACATTGCGGTAGCCGGGGTCGTTCACATCGGGCGAGAAGGAGAGCGAGCGCGAAGTCGGCCCGAGCACGCCCGCGCAGAAGCGCGGGGTGGAAGGGGTGCGGGCGGTGTATTCGTCGCAAAGACCGCGCGCCAGTCGGGCGCTGGCGACGTTCAATTCATAGGCCAGATCAGACAAGCCGTAATCGGCCTGCGACACCCGCGTGGCATTAAACGAGCAGGTCTCGATGATATCGGCCCCGGCTTCAAGATAAGCGCGATGGATACCGCCAATGATGGCAGGCAGGGTGAGCACCAGCAGGTCGTTGTCGCCCTTGAGTTCTCGCGGATGGTCGGCAAAACGCACACCGCGATAATCGGCCTCGGTCAGCCCGTGCTGCTGGATCAAGCACGAGTTGCCGCATGCGTGGACGTCGGGCGGGGTGTCGAACGTCAGTTTCAGCTTTCGCGGCAACGATGCGGTGCGCGAGGCGATTCACACCGTCTTCC
>BNUB01000212.1 GCA_025997045.1 Betaproteobacteria bacterium | reverse complement strand
CCGCCGGTTGGAGGGCTGCGGCCTTGGCGCCCGCCTGACGGGCAAGCCTGGTCAGTTCGTCATCGGTGAGGTGAGGGGCGGCGGCCACCATGATGGCGTGGTCGATCACCGGGGCAACGAGGTTTTCGGCGCCGAGGTGGTGATGGTGGCCGAGGATGTTGGCGCCGACTTTGGCAAATTGCTTGGCGGTGATCGTAGGCATGCCCTGAAGTACGAGCGGGCCGAGGATTTCGCCCAGTTTGCGGCACAGGGTGGCGTGGTCATCCGCCACGAGCGCCGTGGGAGCGGCGATCTCGAATTCGAACGTGACGCGCAGTTTCAGATTGGCATTGGACATCGGGGCAGCACTTAAAATATCAACGTACAGTTTGAGTCAGCTCACCCGCCTTGTAGCGTGCGGCCATTTTTTCCAGCGCCAGCGGTTTGATTTTACCCGCCTGACCGGCACTGCCGAAGGCTTCGAAACGCTCCACGCACAACTTTTTGGCCGCTTCGCGCGCCGGTTTGTTGAATTCACGCGGGTCGAACTTCGCCGGATTTTCTACCAGAAACTTGCGCACCGCGCCGGTCATGGCCAGGCGAATGTCGGTGTCGATGTTGATTTTACGCACGCCGTAGCGGATTGCGGTCTGAATTTCCTCGACGGGCACGCCGTATGTTTCTTTCATGTCGCCGCCGTATTGGCGAATGATCGCGAGCAGTTCCTGCGGCACCGAGCTTGAACCGTGCATCACCAGATGGGTGTTGGGCAGGCGGGCGTGGATGGCTTTGACCCGCTCGATGGCGAGGATGTCGCCAGTGGGCTTGCGGGTGAATTTGTACGCGCCGTGGCTGGTGCCGATGGCGATCGCCAGCGCATCGCAATCGGTTTGCTTGACGAAGTCGGCGGCCTGATCAGGATCGGTGAGGAGCGCCGAATGGTCGAGCGTGCCTTCGGCCCCGATGCCGTCTTCTTCGCCAGCCTGCCCGGTTTCGAGCGAGCCGAGACAGCCGAGTTCGGCCTCGACCGTGACCCCGATGGCGTGGGAGAGTTTCACGACTTCGCGGCTGACGGCGATGTTGTAGTCGTAACCCGAAGGCGTTTTGCCAT
>BNUB01000211.1 GCA_025997045.1 Betaproteobacteria bacterium | reverse complement strand
GCCAACGCCGCGCGGTTCGCTGCGGTGCTTGAGGAAGAAATAGCGGTCGCACCACGTCTTCAGCTCGCGGTAGCGGGGCTCGCCGCCGAAGGGCAGCACCGCGGCCTTGCAGGTGGCGTGGAAGTGGCGCACGTCTTCTTCAAAAGGGTAATACGGGGTGAGATCCATGCCGCCGCCAAACCACCAGCGCACGTTGTCGTCGTCGGCCAGGGTGGCGAAGTAACGCACGTTCATGTGCACGGTCGGGCAATAGGGATTGCGCGGGTGCAGCACCAGCGACACGCCCATGGCCTCGTAGGCTTGTCCGGCAAGTTCGGGGCGGTGAGCGGTGGCGGAGGCGGGGAGCTGCTTGCCGCTGATGTGGGAGAAGTTGATCCCGCCGCGCTCGAAAAAATTGCCCTGCTCGATCACCCGGGTGATGCCGCCGCCGCCCTGCGGGCGGTGCCAGGTGTCGGCGCTGAAGCGCTGGCCGTCGAAGGCTTCCAGACGGCCAACAATGTCTTGTTGCAGGCCAAGCAGCCAGCGTTTGACGGGCGCGGAATCCATGCGGTCAGCCTTTGCGGGCGAGGGCGCGGTAGCCGATATCGCTGCGGTATTGTTTGCCGTCAAAGTTGATGGCTTGGGCGAGCGCGTAGGCTTTGTCCTGCGCCGACCGCAGCGTGGTGCCGATGGCGGTGACGCACAGCACCCGGCCCCCGGCGGTGACGATTTTGTCATTGACCTTGGCGGTGCCGGCGTGAAAGACGTGCGTATCGGCCTGCGTGGTGGTCGGCAGGCCGGTGATGGCGTCGCCTTTGCGCGGGCTGTCGGGATAACCGGCGGCGGCGAGGACGACGCCGATTGCCATGCGGTGATCCCACTGGGCGTCGATCTGGTCGAGTTTGCCGTCGAGTGCGGCGAGGATGAGATCGGCGAGATCGGTTTTCAGCCGCAGCATGATCGGCTGGGTTTCGGGGTCGCCCATGCGGCACCCTGTTCGGCCTGCAATCCGGTGGCCGCACCGAATCCATCCTGATGTCGATGCCGCCCGAGGTCAAATGGCGCTACGACTGGCAACCCGAACCCGGCACCCCCGAAGCAAGGCTCTATCA
>BNUB01000210.1 GCA_025997045.1 Betaproteobacteria bacterium | reverse complement strand
ACGCCGCCGGTCACCCCTCCCGTCACGCCCCCGGTCACCCCGCCAGTTACCCCGCCGCCACCCCCGCCCCCGCCTCCGGTTGTCCCGCCAACCAGCCCCCTCGACCCGCGCAGCAAGGCGCTGTCCGAAGGCTTCCTGAGCGGCGTGGCCGTCCTGAATCAGGCGCAGGATTTTGTCGCGCAGCAAGGGATCAACGCCGCGCTGGCCGCCGTGTCGCCAGCAGGGCTCATGCAGAGCCTGCAAGGGTTTGCGGGCGTCGGCGGGGGCAATCAGCGTCACGACACCGGCTCCCACGTCGATGTCGACGGCTACAGCCTGATCGCGGGCGCGGCGTTTGGCAAAGACACGGGCGCGGGCACCGTCACCGTGGGCGGCTTCATCGAACACGGCGACAGCGACTACACCAGCACCAACAACTTCGCCAATGCGTCCGTACAGTCCGCACACGGCAAGGGCGACACCCGGTTCACCGGCTTCGGCACCTTGGGGCGGTTCGATTTCGCCCCAACCAACACGGGCAAAGCCTACGTGGACGGCAGCGTGCGCGCCGGGCGGGTGAAGACCGACTTCGATAGCGACATCTTCGACGGCTTTGGTCGCAGCGTCTCCTTCGATTCCAAATCGCGCTACCTCAGCGCCCACGTGGATGGAGGTTACGTGCTGAACCTGAACGCCCGCAACACGCTCGATGTGTACGGCCAGTTTCTGTTCAGCCGTCAGAACGGCGACAGCGTGCACCTGAGCACGGGCGAAGCGGTCAAGTTCAAGGACGTGAATTCCCGCCGCGTCCGCGCCGGGGCGAAGTGGAACTTCACGATCTCTGACGCCAGCAGCCTCTATGCGGGCGCAGCGTGGGAGCACGAATACGACGGCAAGGCCAACGCCACCCTCAACGACGGCCTCAGCCGCTACAAGCTCGATGCGCCTGATCTCAAGGGCAACACCGGCATCCTCTCCGTCGGCCTCGCAGTAAAACCCGCCGCCGGTCGTCCGCTGTCGCTGGATGTCGGCATCCAAAGCCACACCGGCAAACGCGAAGGCGTCACCGGCAGCATCAGGGCGGGGTATCGGTTCTAAAACCCCTCTCCCGCCCCTACGGGGCACCCTCTCCCG
>BNUB01000209.1 GCA_025997045.1 Betaproteobacteria bacterium | reverse complement strand
ATCCAAGGTTCAACCCGCGCTGAATCTCGTTGCGTTCGCCTGTCACCATGTGTTCGTAGGTTTTTTTCATCCAGCACCCTACCAGATTTGGGGGTGTTGCACTTCATTATGGAGTCCGCCCAGCTAAAAAAGGGTGAATGAGGTGTTCCGATTTTTTGGAGGTGGTAAATATGGATACTAAAGAGCATAGAATGAAGAGGAAAAATGATTTTTCCAAATGGCTATGGTTGTTCACTGAGGTTATAGCCATGCTTACATTGTCGGCATGTGTTCTTGATGGTATCCCTGAAGACAGTGAACAGGCGGCTTGGATATTTGACGACGCGACATGGGATGATTTTAGGTTGGATAGTAAAGAGGAGGAGGCGCTCACTGATAAAGGGTGGAAATTTTACGAGGTAGATAATCTTGATGAGGTGATTGAATTTGCTGATGAAATAATTTTAAGGTGGAGGAGAGATAGGCGGCCAAAGGGTAGAAAATTGGTTGCCAGAATGCTGGATAGTAAAGGTTTTGTGTATTACATTCGCGGGGATTATATCAAAACAATTAACGTTTATGATGAAATCGATCGTCGGCTAGGTGAGGATGATGACAAGGATGTTAAGCATATAGTTGCTGAGTCCATCTTGTCAAAAGGTAACGCATTAAGGCATCAAGGTGAGTTTGTTAAAGCTGTCGCTGCTTATGACGAAGTTGAACGGCGTTTTGCCGGAAACGCTGATGTTGGTATTTTAGGGGCAATTGCAGATGCATGCTATTACAAAGGGAGAGTTTTTATGAACAAGGAAAGGAGTGGGAGGCAATAGCCACTTTTGACGATATTAAGCGGCGTTTTGGTGAGAACGATAACTCGTTTGTTCAGAGTACGGTTACTAAGGCGCTTCGCTACAAAGGAGGTATCTTATATGAAAAGGGTCGGATTGACGAGGCAATTGCTATTTATGACGAAATTGTGTTGCGTCTGGATGAGAATGATGACCTCCTTGTTCAATGGGAGATTGCGCGGACGCTTGATAGTAAGGGTGAAGTCTTGTGGAAGGCGGGGAGGCTTGATGAAGCCGTAGCTACTTATGATGAGATTGAACGGCGTTTCGGTAATGAAACTTCTAATCGTGT
>BNUB01000208.1 GCA_025997045.1 Betaproteobacteria bacterium | reverse complement strand
AGAAGGCCAGAAGGCCAGAAGGCCAGAAGGCCAGAAGGCCAGAAGGCCAGAAGGCCAGAAGGCCAGAAGGCCAGAAGGCCAGAAGGCCAGAAGGCCAGAAGGCCAGAAGGCCAGAAGGCCAGAAGGCATTGTACTGATGGAGTACACCATGTCAACAAAATATTTGATCATGTGTCACGAGCTTTGACTCTACCGTATGTGCTGCCTTGATGCCCGCCCAAGCCCTCATCCTGTCACGCCACAATCTCGACCTTCACCCCCGCCTCCACCAGCTCGAACAACTCGATCACGTCGCGGCTGCGCATGCGGATGCAACCATGAGAGCGTGGCATCCCCAGCGTTTGATCGTCGCCGGTGCCGTGGATGTAGATATAGCGCCGCATGCTGTCGACCTCGCCGCCACGGTTGCGCCCCGGCTCCTCGCCACATAGCCAGAGAATGCGCGACAGTATCCAGTCGCGCCCGGGATGCTGCGCCGCGAGCTCAGCACTCCAGATTTCCCCGGTTGGGCGACGGGCGCGAAAGGCGGCGCCAGCGGGCAAGTCGGCGCCGATTTTGGCCCGGATACGATGGCAACCACGTGGCGTGCATTCGCTGCCCTCCGTCTCCCCGGCCCCGTTCAGCGCGGTCGACACCGGATAGCGCCGAATACAGGCGCCATCATCCGCAAAAAGCGCCAGAGTCTGAGCCGCGAGATCAACGTGAATGCGCATGACGCCTCCTATGCCAACGCGGTGCGCGTGCGCCGTGCGGCAAAAAAGGCCGACAGCAAGCCACCGCATTCATCGGCCAATATCCCGCCGACGATGCTGGCGTGATGATTGAGCCGCGGTTCGGCATAAAGATCAAGCACACTGCCCGCCACCCCGGTTTTCGGGTCGCGCGCGCCAAACACAACCCTGCCGATGCGCGCATGCAGAATCACCCCGGTGCACATCATGCACGGCTCCAGGGTGACATATAGCTCACACTCCGGCAGACGATAATTCCCCAGACGCTGCGCAGCGTCCCGGATCGCCATCATCTCGGCGTGCGCACTGGGGTCATGACGCCGGATTGGCTGGTTGTACCCGTGGCCGACAATCTCGCCGCGACACACCACCACCGCCCCTACCGAGATCTGAAGAGC
>BNUB01000207.1 GCA_025997045.1 Betaproteobacteria bacterium | reverse complement strand
GAGCTTGATGTTGCTGCCTTCGGTAACAGTGACATGGGCGCTGATTTTACCGCCTTGATAGGGGCGAGGGGAGATTTCCGCCGCGCCTTGCCCGCCAAAACGGTTAAAATCAGGCATTTCCCGTTTCCGGCAACGCAGATTTTATGAAATTCAAATTTTCCAAAATGCACGGTCTGGGCAACGATTTCGTTGTCATTGATGGTGTGCGGCAAAACATCGCGCTGACGCCGGAGCGGGTGCGTTTTCTGGCCGATCGCCATTTTGGTGTCGGCTTCGATCAGTTGCTGCTGGTGGAAGCCAGCCCGCAGCCGGGGGTCGATTTTCGCTACCGCATCTTTAACGCCGATGGGGGCGAGGTGGAGCAGTGCGGCAACGGCGCGCGCTGTTTCGTGCGTTTCGTGCACGACAAGGGGCTGACGACAAAAAACGAAATCCGGGTCGATACCCGTGGCGGCATCATCACGCTGCGGCTGCGTGACGACGGGCTGGTCAGTGTCGACATGGGGGTGCCGGTGCTGGAAGCGGCGAAAATTCCGTTTGTGTCCGGGAGTGATGCCGTGGTGCAGCCGCTCGATGTCGACGGTCAGCGCCTGGCGATTACCGCGGTGTCGATGGGCAACCCGCATGCGGTGCAGGTGGTGGCCGATGTCGACCGTGCGCCGGTGCGGGAGCTGGGGGCGAAGATCGAGATTCATCCGCAGTTTCCGGCGCGGGTCAATGCCGGGTTTGTCGAAGTCGTCGATGCTCACCATATCCGCTTGCGCGTTTTCGAGCGTGGGGCGGGAGAGACGCTGGCCTGCGGCACCGGCGCATGTGCGGCGACGGTGGCGGTGATTTTGCGTGGTCTGGGCGTGTCGCCGCTCAAGGTCGATACCCGTGGCGGCGCACTCGAAATTGCCTGGAACGGGCCGGGCACGCCGGTGCTGATGACCGGGCCGGCCGTCACCGTGTTTGAAGGCGAGATAGAAACAGACTGAGCGACGACGCTGGACGAGGCGTCCGATTATCCCCACACTTGCAAGACCCGGATTTGAGCCGCGACTGACTGGAGTTTGATTGAATGAATGCTGAGGATATCGCTCGCTTTTTGCGCGAACACCCTGATTTCCTGACCGAACATGGCGAAATTTTCGCCCTGCTCACCGTGCCTC
>BNUB01000206.1 GCA_025997045.1 Betaproteobacteria bacterium | reverse complement strand
GCCGTGATGCCGCTGGTGTTTTGTGTCGCGTTCGCGCTGTTCAACTGCAAGGTGCCGACGTTGATGGTGGTCGCGCCGCTGTAGGTGTTTGCGCCGCCCAAAATCAGTGTGCCCGCGCCGTCTTTGGCGACATCGGCACCGCAAACATCACCACCCTGGATACCGTGCCGCTCGGCGCGATGGGCACGCTGGTCAAGTTGCAGAACGACTACGCCATTACCTTAAACGGCGTGATTTCCAGCTCCGACTACTACGACTACTACGGCGGCATTGACAAACAGGGGAGCGCAACGCTGACCCTGACCGGGATAAACACTTACACCAGCGGCACCACGATCAGCACGGGGACGCTGGCGCTCACAGGCGACGGCAGCATCGCCACCTCTTCCGGCGTCACGCTCGCCAATACGAGCGGCGCGATTTTTGATATTTCGGGCGTAGGCGGCAGCGGCACGACGATAAAAGGTCTGAACGGCGGCGGCACAAACGGCGGTAATGTCACTTTGGGCGGCAAAACGCTCACCATCAATAACGGCATCGAGAATATTTACGACGGCGTAATCAGCGGCGCGGGCGGCTCCCTGACCAAGACCGGGAACGGCGTCCTCGAACTAACCGGAGCGAACACCTACAGCGGCGGCACGACCATCAACGGCGGCACCCTCAGCATCGCCTCCGACAACAACATCGGCGGCAGCGGCAGTAGCGGCACAAACACCTTGGCAGGCGGCACGTTGCGACTTGCCAACGGCATATACACCAAAAACTGGACGCTCGGCACGGGAAGCAATGCCATTCAAATCGTGTCTGGAGGCGACACCGCCACCATGAACGGCATACTTTCCGGCAGCGGCGGTTTCAGCAAAACCGGCGACGGAACACTCACTTTGAGCAACACAAATACTTACAGCGGCAGCACGACGGTCAGCACGGGAACGCTGGAAGTGACCGGCTTGTTGGGCAGCGGCAGTTATGCCGGAAACATCACCAACAACAGCGCCTTGATTTTCAACCAAACCGCGAATCAAACCCTGTCCGGCAATATGAGCGGCTCCGGCAGCCTGACCAAGACCGGGAGCGAAACGCTGACTTTGAGCGGCGCAAATACTCATAACGGCGGCACGACCGTCAGCGCGGGAACGCTGCAAATCGGTAACGGCGGCACAACGGGCAGC
>BNUB01000205.1 GCA_025997045.1 Betaproteobacteria bacterium | reverse complement strand
CGATTGCGCTGGCGGGCTGTCCCGCCACTTCCGGCGTGCCGATCCAGCCAATGTCCTGATCACCAAAACGCCCCTCGGCGCACCAGCCCATCACCTGGGCAAGCTGGGCGTTGTTGCCCAGACTGGCATGGGCATCGAGCGGCAGGTGGTAGGCGATGAGCGAAATGTCGTGGGCGAGCAGCGCGGCGAGGCGCTTTTTGCGGATGCCGATGATTCGGCTGTCCTCGCCGCGCCAGAAATAGCCGTGATGCACGAGCACGGCATCGTAGGCGCCCGCCACGGCGGTGTCGACCAGCGCCTGGCTCGCGCTCACCCCGGCCAGGATGCGGCGCACTTCCGCCCGTCCTTCCACTTGCAGGCCGTTTGGGCAATAATCCTTGAAGTGCGCCGCATCGAGCAGTTCATCCAGATGACGAATCAATGCGCCAAGGTGCATTTGTTGTTCCTCCACGGATTTGGCAAAGCCTCATTATGCAACGCTTATGGTTGATCTTTGCGCAGGCGGTCACGATCAGTGTCGCCGTGCTGTTCGTGCTCGGTGTGCTCAAGCCCGAGTGGCTGACCTCAAACCCGGCTGCTGTCGTCACGATTCGTGAAGTGGCGGCCAATCCGGCACAAACCTCCCCGACACGCCCCCAGAATGCAGCCCCCAGCTATGCCCGGGCCGCCGATCAGGCCCTGCCCTCGGTCGTGCACATCTACACCCGCCAGATCGCGCGCGTGCCCCGGCATCCGCTGATGAACGACCCGGTTTTTCAGCACTTTTTCGGCACCCCGGAGCGCAGCGGGCTGGGCTCGGGGGTGATCGTCGGAGCCGAAGGTTATGTGCTGACCAACAACCACGTCATTGAAAACGCCGATGAGATCGAAGTGGCGCTCACCGACGGGCGCAAGTTCAACGCCACGGTGCTGGGGCATGACCCCGAAACCGATCTTGCGGTGCTGAAGCTGGATAACGACAGCGCCCTGCCCGCGATCGCCTTCGCCCCCGCCGACAGTCTGGCCGTCGGCGATGTGGTGCTGGCGATCGGTAACCCGTTTGGTGTCGGCCAGACGGTGACGATGGGCATCGCCTCGGCCCTGGAGCGCAATCATCTCGGCATCAATACCTTCGAGAATTTCATCCAGACCGACGCCGCGATCAACCCCGGCAACTCGGGCGGCGCGCTGGTCGCTGCCTCGGGTCATCTGGTCGTGATC
>BNUB01000204.1 GCA_025997045.1 Betaproteobacteria bacterium | reverse complement strand
GCTACGCTTGCTTCATGCGTCTTCATCATTGGACGCGGTAACGCAAAGGATAAAAAACGATGGAACTTTTGCTCTGGCGTCACGCCGATGCATTGTCAGGCGCGTCGGACATCGCGCGCGAACTTTCCCCACTCGGTCAGATACAGGCTCAGGAGGTGGCAAGCTGGCTCGAAACGCACGCGCCCGCAGATTTGCGTCTTGTGGTCAGTCCAGCCGTCCGCACCCGCCAGACGGTTTCCTGCTTTTGCGGGGACGAAACCCGACTCCAGTTCTGCGCCCCGCTCTTTGATGGCGCGACGCCGGAAGCAATTCTGGAAATCATTGCCTGGCCGGACGCGCCCATGCCCGTGCTCATCGTCGGCCATCAACCCTTGCTCGGCGCGATTGCCGCCCATCTGCTGGGCAACGCGCCGTTTCCGCCCTCTTTTCGCAAAGGGGCGCTATGGTGGCTGCGCGGTGAGCCGGGGCAGAACGCGGCGCAACTCGTGCACGTTGTGGAAGCGCAGACGCATCAGGGAAGATGACAATGTTGGCGCGTTGGTGCGTTGTCGTCGGCAAATTCCACACACGCCAATTCCGGAAGGGCAAATCCTGTGCCTGCCCTTGGTTCAACCCACCCCCGTCCGCCTTCGCGGACACCCTCCAACAGAGGGGAAATAAAACCCGGGGATTATTCCGGCGCAACCCGCAGGCGCGAGGCCGGGAAGGTCGCGGTGAAGCACGCGCCCAGCCCTGGCTCGCTCTCGATTTGCAGCGTGGCGTCGTGCCGTTGCAGGATATGTTTGACGATGGACAGCCCCAGTCCGGTGCCGCCGCTGGCGCGGGAGCGGTCGGAGTCGACGCGGTAGAAACGTTCGGTCAGCCTCGGGATGTGCTCGGGGGCGATGCCGGGGCCGCTGTCGCGCACGGAAAAGCGTGCGCCGCCGTCTGGCGTCGGCGTCCAGCGGATTTTGATTTTTCCGCCGGGCGGGGTGTAGCGGATGGCGTTGTTGATGAGGTTGAAGAAGGCGCTTTGCAGTTCGTTGGCGACACCGGCGATTTCGTCTGTGGTCTCCGTGCCTTCAAAGGTGATGCTGTGAGCGGGCGCGTCCTGGCCACAGCGTTGGGCTGAGAGGGCGTGGGCATCGGCTTCGCAACGCTGGAGGATGGCGCAGACGGGTGTCCATTCCCCCTCGCCCGGCAGGGCGCTGCCGTCGAGGCGGGAGAGCA
>BNUB01000203.1 GCA_025997045.1 Betaproteobacteria bacterium | reverse complement strand
TTTCCAACGGCGGCGTGTTTGGCTCGATGATGTCGACGCCGATCATCAATCCGCCGCAGTCGGCGATTCTCGGCATCCACGCCACCAAAGATCGTCCGGTAGCGGAAAACGGTCAGGTCGTCATCCGTCCGATCAACTATCTGGCCCTGTCTTACGACCACCGCATCATTGATGGGCGCGAGGCGGTACTCGGTCTGGTAGCGATCAAGGAAGCACTGGAAGACCCGGCGCGTCTGATTCTCGACATTTAAAAACAACCTTGTGCGGCAGGGGCGTCTTGCGAGGCGCCCCTGCGTAACACCATCCATTCCGGAGGGAGACACCATGTCCAAAGAATTCGACGTTCTCGTCATCGGCGGCGGCCCCGGCGGCTATGTGGCCGCCATCCGCGCCGCGCAGCTCGGCTTTAGCGTGGCCTGCAGCGAATCCAACCCCTATGCCGACCCCAAAGGCGAACCGCGCTTGGGCGGCACCTGCCTCAACGTCCGCTGCATCCCGTCCAAGGCGCTGCTGCACACCTCGCACCTGTTCGAGGAAGCCGGTCACGCTTTCGCCGCGCAGGGCATCGCCAAAGAAGCGCTGAAAATCTTCACCAAACAGGGCCTGGGCATCCACACCGGGGTCAAGATCGGTGAAGTCAAAACCGGCAAAAAAGGCGTCACCGTCGCCTACACCGACAAGGACGGCAAAGCCGCCAAGGTCGAGGCCGACCGCCTCATCGTCTCGGTGGGCCGCGTTCCCAACACCGAAGGCCTCAACGCCGAAGCAGTCGGGCTGAAACTCACTGATCGCGGCCAGATCGACGTCGACGCCCACTGCCAGACCAATCTCCCCGGCGTGTGGGCCATCGGTGACGTAGTGCGTGGCCCGATGCTGGCGCACAAAGCGATGGAAGAGGGCGTGCAAGTGGCCGAACTCATCGCCGGTCAGGCCGGACATGCCAATTTCGACACCATCCCCAGCGTCATCTACACCACCCCGGAAATCGCCTGGGTCGGCAAGGCCGAGCAGCAATTGAAAGCGGAAGGCGTCGCCTACAAAACCGGCAAGATTCCCTTCCTCGCCAATGGCCGCGCGCTGGGCATCGGCGCGCCGGAAGGCTTCGTCAAGATACTGGCCGATGCCCGGACGGACCGCATTCTGGGCGTGCACATCATCGGCGCCGGCGCCTCCGACCTGATCGCCGAAGCCACGGTGGCGCTGGAATTCGCCGGCGCCTC
>BNUB01000202.1 GCA_025997045.1 Betaproteobacteria bacterium | reverse complement strand
ACAGGCGGAGGCACTCTCTCCCTACTGGACGCTCTTCCGATCACCGCGCTGCAAGCTCGCCGCGCCGCAATGGCAGCAAGTGGGGGAACAACAGGTACGTTGTCATCTCTACGCCTCGAACGACGGCGCGGAAATCGTCACGGCGAAGGCGAGCGCAGATACCAGCCCGGCAGATGTAGCGTTTGCCCACGACGGCCAGCCGCTCCTCGAAGCGCGTGAACTTGCCGTGCACTTCCCGCTGCGCACAGGGCTGTTGCGGCGCAAAACGGGCGTGGTGAAAGCGGTCGACGGCGTGAGCCTCAAGCTCACCCCCGGACGCACCCTCGCGCTGGTCGGCGAATCCGGCTGCGGCAAAACCACCGTGGGCCGCTCGCTGCTGCATCTGCCACAACCCACTGCGGGTACGCTGCACTATCAGGGCGAAGAAATCCGCGCCGACAACCGCCAGTCGATGCGCAAACTGCGCCACGCGGTGCAGATGGTGTTCCAGGACCCCTTCGCCTCGCTCAACCCGCGCCTCACCATCGGCGAAATTCTCGAAGAAGGGATGGTGGCGCTCGGAGTCGGAGAAGATGCCGCTGCCCGCCAGCGCACCGTGGATGCCCTGCTCGAACGCATCGGCCTCTCCCCGACGATGCGCTGGCGCTATCCGCATGAATTCTCGGGCGGTCAGCGTCAACGCATCGCGATTGCCCGTGCGCTGGCGGTGTCGCCGCAGGTCATCGTCTGCGACGAGCCCACGAGTGCGCTCGACGTTTCAGTGCAGGCCCAGTTGCTCAACCTGATGGGCGAACTGCAACGCGAGCGCGGCCTCGCCTACCTCTTCATCACCCACAATCTGGCGGTGGTGCGCTACCTGGCCGACGACGTGGCGGTGATGTACCTCGGCCGCATCGTCGAAGAAGGCCCTGCGGGCAAAATCTTCGACACCCCCGCCCATCCCTACACCCGCGCCCTGCTCGACGCAGTGCTGTCCGCCACCGGCGCAGAAGCGCCGCCCGAAGTGGGAAAAGTGCGCCCTGCACTGGAGCTTCCGTCCCCGCTCGCCCCGCCGCCGGGCTGCCATTTCCATCCACGCTGCCCGCGTGCGGGCGAGGCGTAGAGATGACAACGTACCTGTTGTTCCCCCACTTGCTGCCATTGCGGCGCGGCGAGCTTGCAGCGCGGGAAAGCCTGCGGGCAGCGCGGGGCAAAGCGGCAGCCGACGAACGCCTGCCCCAGG
>BNUB01000201.1 GCA_025997045.1 Betaproteobacteria bacterium | reverse complement strand
TTCTCCATCGCCGCCAACCCGCCCACGACCAGCGCCCCGGCCACCAGCCCGCCCCCCACCAACTGGACAGTCGCCCCGCCCGGCACGATGATCAAATCCTTGTGGGACAACATCATCTACCAGCTTCAGGACAAGTTCGTTGATCTGAAGAAGGTCATCAAGGCGATCGAGGACTTCGGCGGCGTGGTGCGCGAGCAGTTCAATCCGTGGGTGGCGGAGACTTTGATGCACGGGCGCGTGGCGCGGCGGGCCGATCTGTTCATGCAGGATGAGATCAAGCCGATTACGAAGGCGCTCAAGGATGCGGGTATCGGCCTGAAGGACTTCGAGAAGTTCCTCCACGCCCGCCACGCGCATGAGCGCAATGTGGAGATGGCGCGGCGCAACCCCGACCAGGCGGAACTGAACCGGCAGATTGCGCAGGCGCAGGCTGATCTTGCCGCCGCGACGACGCCCAAGGACAAGATGGCGGCACAGACCCGGCTCGACCATCTGAAGAACACGAGGCCATGGACGGGCGACCCGGCTGACCGGCTGATGCTCTCGGGGATGTCGGACACCGAGGCGGCGGGCGTCCTCGCCAAGTGGCAGGGCTCGCCGCACGCGGCGCTGATGAACCGGCTCGGGCGCGAGGTAGACGCCATCGCCGCCAGCACCCGCGCTGAGATGCTGTCCTACGGGCTGGAGGATGCGGCGACCGTGGATGCGCTCAATAATGCTTACGCCCACTATGTGCCGCTGATGCGCGACATGGAGGAGAGCGATCTCCTGGGCGGTGGCGGCAACGGCTCCGGGCGCGGCGTGGGCAACACCGGCGGCAGCCGTATCCGCTCGGCGACGGGCTCGACACGGGAGGTGGAGCATATTTTCGCCAATCTGGTGGCGCAGCGTGAGGCGGTCATCGCCCGAGGAGAAAAGAACCGCGTGGGGCAATCGCTCCTCGGGCTGGTGCGGGACAATCCGAACGCGGGATTCTGGGCGGAAATCCGCCCCGGCATGAGTATCCCGGACATCCGCGCCGCGCTCCAGGCGACGGGCGCGACGCCGCAGGAGATCAATGACGCGGTGAGCGGGATCACGACCCGCGTCATCGACGAGCAGACCGGCATCGCCCGCACGGTGCTCAAGCCGATGTGGAGCAAGATGGAGAACGTGCTGACGCTGCGGGAGAACGGGGAAGACCGCATGGTCGTGTTCAGCCGCAAGAATGATACGGCGGTGCGGCTGGCGCAGACGATGCGCGGGGA
>BNUB01000200.1 GCA_025997045.1 Betaproteobacteria bacterium | reverse complement strand
GCCGAAGTGGTGCTGGTGAGCGGGCCGGTGGCGCTGCCGGTGCCGGCCGGGGTGCATCGGGTGGAAGTGACGAGCGCCAAGCAGATGCATGAGGCGGTCTTCAATGTGCTGCCCGGCGCTACGGTCTTTATCGGGGTCGCTGCGGTGGCCGATTATCGTCCGGTTTCATTTTCCGAGCACAAGATCAAGAAATCGGGCGAGTCGCTCAATCTCGAACTCATCTCCAACCCCGACATCCTCACCGAAGTCGCCTCCCGCGCCGATGCGCCGTTTTGTGTGGGCTTCGCGGCGGAAAGCCGGGAGCTCAACGCCTACGCCGAAGAGAAGCGCAAAAACAAATCCCTGCCGATGCTGGTGGGCAATCTGGTGGCCGACAGCCTGGGCGCGGACGACAGCACCGTCACCATCTACGACGACGAAGGCCGTCACCCCCTGCCGCGTGCGCCCAAGGCGGTGATCGCGGGCTGGATTGTCGATCACCTCTCCCGTCTGCTCGCCGCCGCCAGAAAGTAAACCACTTGTTCAACGCCTCAAGGAATAACCCGCCATGCATCAGATCGACATCAAACTGCTCGATCCGCGCCTGAAAGAGCAGCCGCCCGCTTACGCTACCGCTGGCGCTGCCGGGCTGGATTTGCGCGCCTGTATCGATGAACCGATCTCCCTCCATCCGGGGGAGACCACGCTGGTTCCGAGCGGAATCGCGATTCACCTCGCCGACCCCGGCCTGACCGCGCTGGTGTTGCCGCGCTCTGGCCTGGGGCACCGCCACGGCATCGTGCTGGGGAATCTGGTGGGCCTGATCGACTCCGATTATCAGGGGCCGGTGATGGTGTCGGTGTGGAACCGGGGCCACGAGCTGTTTACCATCGAGCCGCTGGACCGGATTGCACAACTGGTCGTGGTGCCGGTGGCGCAGGTCGGTTTCAACATCGTGGATGAATTTGCCGCGTCCGTGCGCGGTGAAGGGGGGTTTGGCAGTACCGGGAGAAATTGACAAGGCATTTCCCTTGCTACGATACTGGTTTCCCGTCATCACTGGAGAGGCACTTCATGAACAAATATGCGGCTGAATTTATCGGGACGTTCTGGCTGGTTCTGGGAGGTTGTGGCAGCGCGGTGCTGGCGGCGGGGTTCCCCACGCTGGGCATCGGTTTCGTGGGTGTTGCGCTGGCGTTCGGGCTGACGGTGTTGACGATGGCGTTTGCAATCGGCCACATCTCCGGCTGCCATCTCAATCCGGCAGTTTCCGTGGGC
>BNUB01000199.1 GCA_025997045.1 Betaproteobacteria bacterium | reverse complement strand
GACCTGCGCGCCGAGCCGCGCGTGCAGGTCGCCACACGCCTGATTACCAACGGCAGCCTGCTCGCTCAGCCGCGCGTGCAGGAGGGCATCCGCCGTCTGGGCGCAGCCGGTGGTGAAGTCTGGTTCAAGGTGGACGCGGGCACGCCCGCCGCCATTGCGCGCATCAACGGCGTGAAGCTCGCCCCCGCGACGATCCGTCACAATCTGGCCCAATGCGCCGCCTTGTGCCCGACCTGGGTGCAAACCTGCGTGTTTCGCTGGGGCGGCAGTGCGCCGACCGTAGCCGCCATCGACGCCTATCTGGAGGTGCTCGCCCCGGCCCTCGGCAGCATCCGCGGCGTCCTGCTCTACGGCGTCGCCCGCCCGTCAATGCAGCCTGAAGCCGCCCACCTGTCGCCGCTGACCGCCGGGGAGTTTGAAGAGATCATCAAACGCATTGAAGGGCGCGGTTTGGTGGTGAAGGCAAGCGCATGACGCCCCAGGCTTTTATCGCACGCTGGCAGGGCAACGTGCTTATAATCCGGGTGGCATACTTTGCATACAAGGGGCGTCAATGAAATATGCGTTTTATATACTCGCGGGTTTAGCCCTGTTTGGTTTCGCAGGTACGATGCAACCCGCAGCAGCCAGCCCTGATGGAAGCTGGCATTTTGGCAATGACGATCCCAACTCCTGGGACGCCATAACCAGCGTCGCGTTTAGTCCCGATGGCAAGCTGCTGGCTTCCGGCAGTTGGGGCATCACAATCAAATTATGGGATCCGCTAACCGGCAAGTTGCTGTTCACATTCGCAAAAGATACAAGGGGCAATAGTGTCGCATTTAGTCCTGATGGCAAGCTGCTTGCATCGGGCGGCAAGCACAACGCGATCAAATTGTGGAACCCGCGAACAGGCAAGGAGCTGCGAGAGCTTCAAGCGCATACGGACGCTGTATTTAGTAATGATGCTGTATTTAGTATCGCATTCAGCCCTGACGGCAAGTTGCTTGCTTCGGGCAGTTGGGGCGAGACAATCAACCTCAAATTATGGGATCCGTCAACGGGCAAAGAGTTGCAAACGCTTAAAGGACATACAGACAGCGTATCTAGCGTCGCGTTTAGTCCTGACGGCAAACTGCTTGCTTCGGGCAGCTTGGACAAAACAGTCAGATTGTGGGATACAAATACCGGCAAGGAGCTGCGAGCGCTTAAAGAACCGGATTATATAAATAGCGTCGCGTTTAGTCCCGACGGCAAGCTGCTTGCATCGGGCAGCGGGGACAA
>BNUB01000198.1 GCA_025997045.1 Betaproteobacteria bacterium | reverse complement strand
GACCCCGCCCAGCGCGATGATGCCGGTTTTGACCGCGACCGGCAGTTGCGAACAGAATTCGTCCGGTTTGCGGGAGTGGAGTGCGGCGTTGGCGCCCTGGTAAAACAGCGGCAGCGCGAGCAGGAACAGCCAGATCCAGGGGCGTGCGCTGCTCCACAGCCATGCCGAGCACAGCAGACAGGCGAAACTCGCGGCGAGGAGCAGCAAGTGGTAGTGACGCGCCTTGTGGAAACCCAGGCGCACGGCGAGGGTCATTTTGCCGTGGCGGCGATCTTCGTCGATGTCGCGCAGGTTGTTGACGTTGAGCACCAGCACACACAGCAGCCCGCAGGCCGTCGCCGGGAGCAGCACCAGCGGGGCGAAGGTGTGGGTTTGCAGGTAATAGCTGCCGAGCACGGCGACCCAGCCGAAAAAGATCAGCACGGAGAGATCGCCGAGACCGTGATAGCCATAGGCATGGCGGCCGATGGTGTAGGTCAGCGCGGCGGCAATGGAGCATGCGCCCAGGATGATGAAACCCATTACGTCGGCAAAGGACTCGCAGGCCAAAGTAACCAGGGTGATGCCCGATGCCATCGTGAACAGTGCGGTGAGCCAGAGCGTCCATTTCATTTCTGCGGCGGAAATCAAACCGAGCTGCATGCCACGCACGGGGCCGATGCGCTCCGGGGTGTCGGAGTCTTTGGTGACATCACCGTAATCGTTGGCGAGATTGGAGAGCAATTGCAGCAGCAGCGACGTTGCCAGTGAGGCAGAGAAAACGCTGCCGCGCCAGACAGCTCCCGAGGCCATTGACAGTGAGCTGCCGGTGACGATACCGCAGCAGGCCAGCGGCAGGGTGCGGGGGCGGAAGGACAAAATCCAGGCCGATAACCTGGTAGAACGGGATGCGGTAGGGCTGCTGGAGAGTGCGGGCATCGGCAAGAAGAAAATGAGGAAAAATGAGGTGCAAGTGAGAAGAGGCGAGG
Organism: Betaproteobacteria bacterium; assembly: GCA_025997045.1. Lineage (GTDB taxonomy): Bacteria > Pseudomonadota > Gammaproteobacteria > Burkholderiales > Rhodocyclaceae > WRNU01. The sequence continues at coordinate 342 of BNUB01000198.1, read as the reverse complement.
GTCAAGTATCCAGTTCCAGTACCACTGGCGCATGGTCGGAGGGGCGTTCCAGTTTGCGCGGTGCGGTGTCGATCATGCACGCGCGGCAGGCGGGAACAAGTGTCTGCGATACTAACAGATGGTCGATGCGCAGGCCGAAATTACGCCGAAATGCGCCCATGCGGTAATCCCACCATGAGAAACTGTCTTCGGCCTGGGAGAAGAGGCGGAAGGCATCCGTCAGCCCCAGATCCAGCAGCGCCTGGAACGCTGCACGTTCCGGTGCGGAGACGAGGAGTTCGTCTTTCCAGGCGGGATGCACATCTGCGGTGGCGCGGGCGACTTCAACATCGCCCCCGCCAC
>BNUB01000197.1 GCA_025997045.1 Betaproteobacteria bacterium | reverse complement strand
CGTCTCGCCCGATACCCTGCGCCGGGAGCATGAGGCGACCGAGCGGGCCTATGGCGGCAAGCCAGCCTTTGACCGGGCCAAGGCAGACGGCAGGACGAAGCTGAACTTCCGCCAGTGGGTGCAGGTGCGGACGGCACGGTTCAAGAAGTGGTTCGGGGATTGGGAGGCGGCGGCGCATCGCCAGTTCCTTGAGGGAGACCCCGTTGCAGAACTTACCGGCAACGAATTCGCACAAGACGGAAGAAAGCTTACCGACAAAGTTCCTGAGTGGTTCAATGAGAAGTACAGCGGCCATGTCACAAATCCAGAGCTTGGCAGCGTATTGCTTGACGCCGATGGGGTGAAGACATCCCTTGGTCATGGCCCGCTGTACAGGAACAAGGCCATTGGCTTCGCAGCAGTGCCCAATATTATTGAGTCAGGGCGCATCCTCAATCGCAGCGACAACTGGAAAGGCAGAGGGTATGCGACAGCGTTGATTGTTGCGCCGATAGACATTGGCGGGAAGCGGTTTGTCGGCGCGGTAGTCGTGAAAAAGTCGAAAGACCAGCAACGCTTCCACCTGGAAGAAGTCTATGCGATGGAGTATCTCCAAGAAGCCGCCGTCAAGACCGGGGCCGTTGCCTCGTCTGGCGAGGTCGGAGAGCCCGGAGCGGCTCATGGAGACATCCTCAGCGTACTCGTTCCGGTCATGAAGATCAACCCCGCCGAAGTCTCCAAAGTCACCGACCCGGAGACGGGGGAGCCGATGGTTGTCTATCACGGTAGCCCGGAGAATTGGAACGTCTTTGACTTTGGACAAGCACGTTCCAGTGCGGATATTCCCGCCGCTTTCTTCACGACTGCCGTCGATGAGGCCGAAGGGTATGGCGATGTGCGTCAGTTTTTCCTCAACATCAGGAATGCAACGGAAAAGCCAATCAGCCAAATGAATGGCACGAAGGAACTTGAAAGACTGAAAGAACAGAACTTTGATGGCACATTCGTTGATGACTCCTACGCCGGAGAGACGAGAATCGAATACGCCGTTTTCTCCCCCAACCAGATCAAGTCCGCCACCAGCAACACGGGCGAGTACGCTGCCGGGAACGACGACATCCGGTTTTCCGTCGCCGACACCAACAATCACGCGCAAACTTTTACGCCAGACCCATACGACGCCAAGGAATTCGCGGCGGCAGTCGAACGCATTGCGGCATTGGGGAACGCGCCTCATACCACGCTGACAATGGGAGAAACCCCCGCAGTGTTGCGGGCGCTTGGAGCACGGGCGCTTCCAGTCCAGATCGCGCCAAGCGTGATTCACAAGGCAAGCCGCG
>BNUB01000196.1 GCA_025997045.1 Betaproteobacteria bacterium | reverse complement strand
AAGAGCCAATGCCTTCTCGCAAACTCAGTCTGCGTTTGCGACGAAAGTTCGCGGGATTGTTTGATGACGAGAGAATGCGGGTTCTCGGGATTGTTAAAAAATATGCTGATTAGGTGCAATCGCCCTGGCTCAGATGGATGCGAACATTCACTGCCGCAAAGGTAGCTAAGAAACTCCTTCGGGGGTGTGATTGGCAAAAAAGCCCCATTCACTGCCGCAAAGGTAGCTAAGAAACGGACGGAGCCGGTGAGGGGGAGTTTCCGCTAATTCACTGCCGCAAAGGTAGCTAAGAAAATGCTCTCCATGACTTTTATCCGCTCTTTGTTATTCACTGCCGCAAAGGTAGCTAAGAAACGGCAGAGCACAGGAGATACTGGCGTGAAATAATTCACTGCCGCAAAGGTAGCTAAGAAAAGTCAACAAGGCGTCCGTGGTGCATCGGATTGATTCACTGCCGCAAAGGTAGCTAAGAAATGGCCATCCCGGTCAATCCCAGGCGGCGAAACATTCACTGCCGCAAAGGTAGCTAAGAAACCCAAGGCATACGCCGCGCCGCCGCGCTGTAGCATTCACTGCCGCAAAGGTAGCTAAGAAAGGTATCAGGAAAAGGCTCGCCGGTGGGTGGTGATTCACTGCCGCAAAGGTAGCTAAGAAATTTCTCCCAAGGATTCCGCCAGTTTCTGGGTCATTCACTGCCGCAAAGGTAGCTAAGAAAGTCGCTGCTTGCTGGTGAAGACCTGTGTAGCGATTCACTGCCGCAAAGGTAGCTAAGAAATAAACCTCGCAGCGTTCGGTTGTAGAGGGGGTATTCACTGCCGCAAAGGCAGCTAAGAAACGTCGAAATAATACGCAGACTTCGGATAGCGAAATTCACTGCCGCAAAGGCAGCTAAGAAAAATATCGCGCTTATCACGTCCATCCCCGAACAATTCACTGCCGCAAAGGCAGCTAAGAAAACACTGTACGGCACGGAATATTTCCGCCTTCTATTCACTGCCGCAAAGGCAGCTAAGAAAGGGAAGCGCTCAGGGAAAAGTAGCTCGCCGTCATTCACTGCCGCAAAGGCAGCTAAGAAATACAACGGCCAGCCGATCACCGGCGATCTCGAATTCACTGCCGCAAAGGCAGCTAAGAAAGACCGGAGAGGGGCCGCCCCACAGCTTAGGGTATTCACTGCCGCAAAGGCAGCTAAGAAAATTCCCGCGTTCAACCCATAGCTGCATAAAAGCTATTGTCATGGCATAGTTGTTTGTTCGTGTGTGGAAATCATATCGACAGGCGTTTTCCAGTTCAAGTTTTTCCGGGGCCACAAGTTGATTGTCAT
>BNUB01000195.1 GCA_025997045.1 Betaproteobacteria bacterium | reverse complement strand
TTTCGTACAGGCGAATCGCTTGTTCATAGCCGCCATCGGACATCAGGGACTTGGCTTCGGAGTACAGTTTCTGGGCATTCCAGCCCACGGTTTCATCGGCCTGCTCGCCAAATCCGGCGCAGCCGCCGAGCAGCAGGGCGCCGACCAGGACGGCTTTTCCCGTTACACTTCCAAGGGTGAACTTGAACATTGAAAACACTCGTGTGAATGAACTGGCGGATTATAGCCCGGACGAAGCGCCAGACTTCGAGGATGAGGACGTAAGGGGGGCCGACGTTGAGTTTGCCACTATCCCGGTGGCGTGTGCGGGGCTGCGTCTGGATCAGGCGCTCGCCCGCGTCTTGCCCCGGCATTCGCGCAGTCGCCTGCAAGGCTGGTTGAAGGAGGGGCTGATCCGGGTCAATGGCGCTTCGCCCGAGGCGCGAAGCAAGGTCTGGGGCGGGGAGCAGCTCGAAATCCATCCCGTGCCAACGGGGGCGGAACTGGCGCCCCAGGCCGAAGAGATCGACTTTCCGGTGGTGTTTGAAGACGATACCGTGCTGGTGATCAACAAACCGGCCGGGCTGGTGGTGCATCCGGGCAACGGGAACTGGAGCGGGACGCTGATGAATGCCTTGCTCCACCACGCGCCGGGTTTGAGCGCGGTGCCGCGGGCGGGCATCGTCCACCGACTCGACAAGGATACCAGCGGCTTGATGGTGGTGGCGAAGACGCTGGCGGCGCAAACCGCGCTGGTGCGTCAGTTGCAGGCGCGAACGGTGAGACGTCATTACCTCGCGCTGGTGCATGGTGTGCTCGCCCTCGATGGCGAAATCAGCGCGCCGATCGGGCGTCACCCGGTGCAGCGAACCAAAATGGCCGTGGTGGCGAACGGGCGAGAGGCGCTGACGCGCTATATGCTGCGGGAGCTGCTGGGGGCGGCGACCCTCGTCGAATGTCGGCTCGCCACCGGGCGCACGCACCAGATTCGGGTGCATATGACCCATCTCGGCCATCCGCTGGTGGGCGATCCGGTCTACGGCTTGAGCCGGGTGGGCGATGCCCGGCTCGCGGGGTTCAGCCGCCAGGCGCTCCATGCGTATCGCCTGGGGCTGGTTCATCCGGCCAGCGGTGAAACGATGACGTGGACGGCGCCCTTGCCTGATGATCTGGCCGGGCTGCTGGCGACGCTGGGCAGCCGTGCGGCGGAGGCACTCGAAACCTGGGGGCCGTCATGAGCGCGGCAAGCTTTGTCCCTGCGTCTTTTATTGTGCCCGACTGGCCCGCGCCCGCTGCGGTGCGGGCCGTGGTGACGACCCGGCACGGCGGCGTGAGTGCCGCGCCGTGGGCAAGGTT
>BNUB01000194.1 GCA_025997045.1 Betaproteobacteria bacterium | reverse complement strand
GGCCGCGCACGATGAGGTCGATCTCCACCCCGGCCTGCGAGGCTTCGTAGAGCGTGGCGATGACTTCGGGTTCGAGCAGGGCGTTTAGCTTGGCGATGACGCGCGCACGGCGTCCGGCGTGCCGGGCCTGTCGGACAACATCCGCGTGCGCTCGGTCGTGGGCCGCTTTCTCGAACACCACCGCATCATCCATTTCCACGCCGACGGCGAAAACCTCATCTACCTGTCGAGCGCCGACTGGATGCAGCGCAACTTCTTCCGCCGCATCGAGATCGCCTTCCCCGTCTTCGACCCCCGCCTCAAACGCCGGGTGATGCGGGAAGGTCTGCGCGCCTATCTGGCCGACAACACCCAGGCGTGGGAGATGCGCGCCGACGGCAGCTACCACCACAAAGCCCCGCGTGGCAAAGCGCGCTCCGCGCAGGAGATGCTGCTCAACGAGCTGGTGCACCAAATCCAGCCACAAAATACATGAGCCCCCCCGAAATCCGCCCCGGACAATCCGTCGAACTCCTCAAGGCGCTCCACCTCCTCACCCGTGACGGCAAGCTCAACCAGGACAGCCGGCGCAAACTGAAACAGGTCTACCACCTCTACCACTTCATCGAACCGCTGCTCCAGGACGCCTACGCCGCATCCGCCAATGCGGCAGATGCCACCGCGCCCGTCCTCGTCGACCACGGCGCGGGCAAATCCTACCTCGGCTTCATCCTCTACGACCTGTTCCTGAAAACGCGCCCGCGCGGGCAGGTCATTGGCGTCGAGAGCCGCGCCGAGCTCGTGCATTCGTCCCGGCAACTGGCCGCCCGGCTGGATTTCCCGCGCATGCAGTTCTTCGCCCACAGCGTGGAAGAGGCGATCGCCTCCCCCGCCATCCCGCCCCGGGTCGACATCGTCACCGCGCTCCACGCCTGCGACACCGCCACCGACGACGCCATCCGCTTCGCCCTCGCCCGCGATGCGCAGTCCATCGTGCTCGTGCCCTGCTGCCAGGCCGAAGTCGCCAGCGCCCTGCGCGCCCGCAAAGCCGAAGCCCTCGCCACCACCCCGCTGGCCGAACTCTGGCGTCACCCCCTCCACACCCGCGAATTCGCCAGCCACCTCACCAACGTCCTGCGCTGCCTGCTGCTGCAAGCCCACGGCTACCAACTGACGGTCACGGAGCTGGTGGGGTGGGTGGCGAAGTCGAGGGAGGGGAGGGGGGGAGGCCGGAGTGCGGCCAGCGGGGGGGGGGAGGGGGGGTCGGCTGTGCGGGGGGGCGGAGGAGGACGGGTCTGAGGTCCGGGCAGAGGACGGGAGTGCGGAGGCCGTCTTGTGCGTGAAAAAAAAAAAGCGACAATGGGTTG
>BNUB01000193.1 GCA_025997045.1 Betaproteobacteria bacterium | reverse complement strand
AGACCGCCATCGCCGCGGTCGAGGCCACGATGCCCTTGCTCCCCATCCCCGCCTCGGTCAGACCAAGGTGGAGCGGATACGTGCAGCGCCGGCCGAGTTCACGATAGACCGCGATCAAATCCTGCACACTCGACACCTTGGCCGAGAGGATGATGTGATCGGCCCCCAACCCGCAGGCTTCGGCCTGCTGTGCAGACTCCAGCGCCGACACCACCAGCGCCTCGCGCATCACCGCTCCCGCATTGAGCGGGGTGCTGGAGGTCGCGTTGGCGTCCATGATGCGGGCGAGCACGCTCTGGTCGAGACTGCCCCAGTTCACCCCGATACGCACCGGTTTATCGTACTTGCAGGCGATGTCGATAATGGCGGCAAACTGCGAATCGCGCCGCTCCCCGGCGCCGACATTACCGGGGTTGACCCGCAACTTGGCCAGCGCCTCGACGCAGGCGGGATATTTGCCCAGCAGGGTATGACCGTTGAAATGAAAATCCCCCACCAGCGGCACCTGCACGCCCTGCGCTTGCAGACGGTCGCGGATATGGGGCACGGCTGCCGCCGCGTCCTCGTTATTGACGGTCAGGCGCACCAGCTCAGAACCGGCACGCGCCAGCTCCGCAATCTGGGCCACGGTAGCGGCAATATCGGCGGTATCGGTATTGGTCATCGCCTGCACCACGACGGGCGCTCCCGACCCCACGGCAACCGTTCCGACCCTGACCAAGCGGGTCAAGCGCCGGGGCAGCACGGCCACCGTCGCAACAGGCACAGGCACACTCATCATTGCAGGGTCAGGCTGGCGACCGATTTTTTGTTGGTATAAGGCGCCAGATCGACCGATTTACCATTGAATTCAACTTTCACCATGCCCGCATTGCCCAGCACGACGAAAAACGGCGGCGTGCCCTGCACATTGCGCGAACTGCCCGCCGTGCCGACGCCACTCACCAGCAGCTTGCCGCTGCCATCCTTGCCTTCACGCACTTCAAACCAGGCATCCTCGCCAAAATTGAGACGCAAACCCGGCTTCAGGCCATTAACCGGAGCGGGATTAGCCGGAGCGGGGGAAGCGGCTGACGCCGGGGCAGGTGTGGGTGTGGGTGCAGATGCGGCGGCGGCGGGCACTGCGGCCACCGTCGTCGCGCTGACGGGCGGCAAAACTTCTGCCGGAGCAGGAGACTGCGCAGCGGCAGCAGGGGATTCAGGGGATGACGGGCTCAGCGTGTCCTCTTCGGTTCCCGTATTTTCACCATCAGGAATGATCTCGGGCTCTGACTGCTCAACGTCTTCCGCCTGCGGCACAGGCTGGGTTTCAAACCAGCCGAAATACAGGCCACCCGCGATGAGGAT
>BNUB01000192.1 GCA_025997045.1 Betaproteobacteria bacterium | reverse complement strand
TACAGAAATGGTCTACCGTGATGCTGGTATTCATTTCTTAGCTACCTTTGCGGCAGTGAATAGCACCCGCGACGCCTCCGGCCAGCCGCTCAATTTCTTAGCTACCTTTGCGGCAGTGAATCTCGAAATTGATGATCGCCCCTTGCGCCTTCATTTCTTAGCTACCTTTGCGGCAGTGAATAGAGCGTCTCTGTACTGCCTGACTGGTTCGCATTTCTTAGCTACCTTTGCGGCAGTGAATGTCATCCCCCGGCATCCATGCTTGCTCCGACATTTCTTAGCTACCTTTGCGGCAGTGAATACATCGGCAGTTTTGATGTCGGTGCCTTTGATGTTTCTTAGCTACCTTTGCGGCAGTGAATTCGAGATAAAAGCCATCGCCAGCCGGGTCAAGTTTCTTAGCTACCTTTGCGGCAGTGAATCCGATTTCCCGCCCTCGGTGGTTCCATGTCAATTTCTTAGCTACCTTTGCGGCAGTGAATCGTGACCATACGCCCTTTGCCGCGCCCGTGGTGTTTCTTAGCTACCTTTGCGGCAGTGAATGAGCGTGGTTTTGTTGCTGTGCGTGTGCCGCTGTTTCTTAGCTACCTTTGCGGCAGTGAATTTTGGCCACCATGGGCGGCAGCGCCGTGGTGTTTTCTTAGCTACCTTTGCGGCAGTGAATACGTCATGCCCTTCACGGGCGCGGATTTGCATTTTCTTAGCTACCTTTGCGGCAGTGAATATATCTTGATCTACGCTAATAGATGATTTTTTTTCTTAGCTACCTTTGCGGCAGTGAATGCCGGGACGGCAGGAACAGCGGGCACCCAGTATTTCTTAGCTACCTTTGCGGCAGTGAATTCCGATGTAATCTAAAATTTCCCGTTTGAACTTTTCTTAGCTACCTTTGCGGCAGTGAATCAGGCCGTGCCGCGCTGCTGCGTGGATCGGCATTTCTTAGCTACCTTTGCGGCAGTGAATAAGGTCGATAACCTCCGGGGGGGGCTTTGTGTTTTCTTAGCTACCTTTGCGGCAGTGAATGTATTACGACGCGTCCTCACGCCTGACAGAGTTTTCTTAGCTACCTTTGCGGCAGTGAATGATTTTTTTGACGAATTGGACGTGTTTCCGATTTTCTTAGCTACCTTTGCGGCAGTGAATTAAAATATTTATCACATGTAGGCATTTTTGTAGTTTCTTAGCTACCTTTGCGGCAGTGAATAATTCTCTATTGGCATTAGCCCGTTCCAGCGCTTTCTTAGCTGGGCGGACTCCATAATGAAGTGCAACACCCCCAAATCTGGTAGGGTGCTGGATGAAAAAAACCTACGAACACATGGTGACAGGCGAACGCAACGAGATTCAGCGCGGGTTGAACCTT
>BNUB01000191.1 GCA_025997045.1 Betaproteobacteria bacterium | reverse complement strand
CGGACAGCGCCTTGCTGCGCGGGTCGAGGGGGCTGGTTGGCGGGACAACCGGAGGCGGGGGCGGGGGTGGCGGCGGGGTAACTGGCGGGGTGACCGGGGGCGTGACGGGAGGGGTGACCGGCGGCGTGACTGGTGGCGTAACCGGAGGTGTGACTGGCGGCGGGGCCGGGGGTGTGACCGGAGGCGGCGGCGTACTCACGCTACCCAGCGTCGCAACGAGTATGTTGCCATTAACATCGAGGCTGAAATTATATTTGGTGAGTGCCCCTATCGAGGCGTTGCCGGTGGTGAAGGAAGTGGTATTGACAATACCAGCACCACCACTCGCGTCGATGAGGTTAATGACACTTGTGCCCGCAGTAAAGCCGCTCAGGCTGGAGCTGCCCGCGACGAAGGCGAGGTTCACCGTGCTGCCGCTGATATCTGCAAACCCACTCCCAGACACACCGACTGTCAGGAGGGTGTCACCGGGGGCGATTGTGTTCGCCACTCTGAAGTTGAGGATCTCAAAGCCGCCGAGGTTTCCTTTTACGGTATGGCCAACCCCTTCGACGTTCAGGGTGTTGCCCGTAGCGATGGCCCCGGTGCTGACACTATAGCCGCCGTAAAGACCGCCGCCCACGGTGAGGCCAGCGTCGCCCGCAACGCCGAGATTTACGGTGTTATTTTCGGCGTTGCCAATGCTTGAGCTGAGATAGCCGCCGTAAATGTCACCGCCCACGCTACCGCTCGTGTAGGTCACGGTATTGTTGCTGGCGTCCCCAGCAACAATAGTACCACCTCCGCGGACATTCCCCGTTACAGTACCTCCTGCGATGGTGACTTTGTTGTGATTGGCGTTACCCGTACCGGTGACGTAACCACCATAAACACTGCCCGATACGCCTGCGCCAGTGTCGATAGTGACTTCGTTGTATTGGGCATTACCATAATCGACTTCGCCGCCACGTACATAGCCAACGTCAGTGTTGGCAAGGATGACCGTGTTACCTTGTCCAAAAGCACCAGCCTGACCAATCGTGGCACGTCCGCCGATCACGCTTACATTGGAATTGGTGAAAGCCGTGTCGTCTATGCTCACCGTGTTGCCGGAGGCTTGATTCGCGGTGTCGCTGCCCTGGGTTATACCGCCGACAACACTGGCTGCGGCTACAGAGCTACCGCTAATCGTCACCTGGTTCCCGTTAGCCTGATGAGCGCCGGTGCCGAACGAGTCGACGTACCCACCGGCAATGATGGTGCCGGAAGTATTTGTGCCGCTAATCTTTACTGTGTTGTTGTTGGCGTTGTTTAGTGCCGAGTGACCACCGTAGATATCGGCGTCGATGGTGGCGTCAGTGATGTTAACTTTGTTGTAGTTAGCGTGGTTGCCAGTACCCCCCGTCTCCCCCCCG
>BNUB01000190.1 GCA_025997045.1 Betaproteobacteria bacterium | reverse complement strand
CGCCGCTCAGGGTGCCGTTGATGAGGTAGTCGTGGCCGGGGGTGTTGGTGAAGGTGATGACGGCGCCGCCGGTCGTCAGCGTGGTGTGCGTGCCGAGCGTGGCGGGGTTGGCGATGGCGACGGAACTGGCGGTGATGCTGCCAACTCAACGGCAACATCACCGCCGATGCCGTCACCATCGCCTACGCCGCCACGCTCGGCCCGTCCACCGCTACAATAAACACCGGCACCGGTTCCCAGGACTACCTCAGCTCCCTCGCGCTCGGCACCAACACCACGCTAACCAGCGGCGGCATCACGGCCGGAAACATCACCGGCACCAACACCGCCCTCACCGTCAACGTTTCCGGTTCAGGCGCTCTAAACGCTCTCGGCGCCGTCAACCTCGGCACGGGTGCGCTCACCATCAACACCGCAGACGGTATCCACGTCCTCGGCAACATCACCGCCGGTTCCCTGACCAAAGGAGGCGACGGCACCCTGACCCTGTCCGGCACCAACACCTACGGCGGGCCGACCACGGTACGGCAAGGCACGCTGGCCTTGAACAGCGGTAGCTCAATCACATCCAACACACTCACCCTGTACTACGGCGCGACCTTTGACACGGCTACGGGCGGCGCTACAGACCCCGCCCTGAACCAACTCAACGTAAGAGGCAGCACTTACAGCGGCCCCGCCATTTACAAAGGCGATCTGAATGTCCAGAGCGGCAATCTGAATTTCTACCTGCCGGATGGCTTAAGCAGCGGCGATATGCTCTTGGACGTCGACGGCACCGCGAATATCAGCAACAGCAAAGTGAATATTTATCTGGATGGCAGCTCCGCGAGCCACGAGACGATCACCTCGGGCGGCTTGTATCTGATCGTCGCCGGCGGCGCTCTAACCTCTGACGGCGGCCCTATCGGCGGTTTTCATGCAGTGACGGGGGTCGCATTCAACTACGATTTCGCGCTTGAAAGTGGCGGCAAGCAATTGATTGCGACGGTAACATCCACCCCGATCGCCCCGGTTATACCGCCACTGCCACCCATCCCTCCAGTCCCCCCCGACCGCACCACCCCCACCACCCTGACCTGGACCGGCGCGACCAACAACACCTGGAACATCCTCGGCGCCTCCAACTGGAACGGCGCCCTCTCCGGCAGCCCCGTCACCCGGTTCATCAACGGCGACAGCGTCACCTTCACCGACACCGGCGTCGGCGCCGTCACCATCGCCCCCCCCAACGTCGCCCCCGCGGCCATCACCTTCACCAACACCCCCGGCCACGACTACCTCATCAACGGCACCCTCAGCGGCAGCGCCGCCCTCAACGTAAACGGCCCCGTCGCCCTCACCCTCCCCCGCCCCAACCCCTCCCTCGCCGCTCCCCTCCTCACCCCCCCCCCCCCCCC
>BNUB01000189.1 GCA_025997045.1 Betaproteobacteria bacterium | reverse complement strand
CCACACCGCAGGCGTAGCCGGGCTTGTTGCGCGCTACGGCGGCACGCAGCTTCCCGTGTATGACCCGAGAAATGGGCGGTGGCTCTCCAGAGACCCGATTGAGGAAGCGGGGGGAATCAACCTCTATGGGTATGTTCGAGGAAATCCGGTTTCGTTCGTGGATTTGTTAGGACTTTTTACTCAGGCAGAAGCTAACGCTGCAGTAGATGTTCTTCGCTCAGAGTACCCTGGTTATTTCCCTAAAGCTCCTACGTCAGTTACTCCCGGTGTAATTCCAGGTGGTGGATTGGGTTATGCATACTGGTTAACAGACGGCATTACGTTGAATTCAACGAAATTTGGTGACGAGTCTACATGTGTTAAGCAGTATTATGAGGAGCAGTTTCTTCAAACTTTGGCGCATGAAATGTGGCATGTTAACGAGCCGTTGGGGAGTTATGTGTTCAGCAGTTTATTTGGCATGGAACATCCTCTCGGGGGTATGCATCGTCAATTGGATGATTTTGCATACGAACTTATTACTAAGAGGATAATTAGTCGATACATAGCGATACGTGACGCATATGATGATTGTGCATGCAAAAGAAAACAATGAAAGCGCATATCTTGGTTGTTTTTGGTTATGTACTTGTCCTTGGTTTTGCTCTGTATATTGTGGCTTTCCCTGTGGTTGATGGGATTACTCCAAGGTCTTATGTTAACATGGTTGTTGCGGATACATGGAAAATGCGAGAGCAGATTGCTAAAAAAATATCAACTGGAGATCCACTCTCTGATACAGGGAAGTTTTATAGTTTGGCAGGAGAGGGAACGATGCCCATAGATTTTGGCTGGATAACAGAGAAAGGTTCTATCGTAATCTATAACAAGCAATACGGTGTTGTGCTTATTCAGGAGCCCGTTAAAAATGAAAAAGGAGTAGCGTGGAGTTTTATTATATATCCTGATGATTTAAAGGTTAGGGTTTATATGCCATAAGGATAAATATGTATCCATTTAAATTTGTTATCTCTCTCAGAACATTCAGCCTTGATGTTGATCCGGCTGAAATATCTGCTAACTTGGGAATGGTGCCAGAATGGATGCACCGGATCGGTGAGCCTGGGGCAACGCCAGACGGGAAGCTACCAGGTGAAGTATAGTGCAGAGAGATTACAGTCATCAAAACGAAAGTGGCATTGGCGGCGGAGACCATGTTCATGGAGAGGCTGGCGATGGTAGGTGGCGCACAGGATTGATGGAGGATGTGTAATGCAAAAAGAACGTGGTTTTAGCACGGATTCTCATGGCTATGTGAGCTATTCGGGGCTGCATGATAAGGCTGTCGTGAGCTTTTTTTATTCAGATGAGACGAAGATTTTTCGTCTAAGTGTGCATGGGTTGCATGGTGATAATACTAGAGTTGATGTCTGCCTCGAAGGTGTTGTTC
>BNUB01000188.1 GCA_025997045.1 Betaproteobacteria bacterium | reverse complement strand
GGCGGTAAAATCAGCGCCCATGTCACTGTTACCGAAGGCAGCAACATCAAGCTCTTACCCGGATAAACCCAAGATAGAAGATTGCGACTTGCGGGGTGGCGCGGAGATGATCAATGCCCGGCTTCAATCCTTCACCATGCGACGGTGCAAGCTACGGTCGTTTGCGTTACAGGGATCGGTGATTCGTGGTGATGCGTTGTTCGAAGACATCAAAGAGGGTTTTCTTCGTGCTGCGGCTAACTACCAAGGCAAGCTCATCATTCGTAACTGCGATTTTTGGGGCAATGGAGGAGAAGAATACAGTTTTGAGGTTTCAGCCTGCACACCTACCCATACCTTGCTTGAGAATCTCACCTGTGGTCGCAAGCCGATTGATATTGTCCGTAGAAAGCAACCACGAACAGAATGGAATCCCAACAGGCAAATCGTCATCAAGAACTGCAAAATTCCTCACTTGAGGGCGGACTGGGCGCAGACGGAACACTTGCGAATCGAAAACTGCGAACTGGGCGAGGTGTACATCCGTGACGGCCGAATTGGCAAACTGGAAATCATCGGCTGTTCGCTCATGAAGCTGGACATTTCCCGGACGCAAGTCAAAGAACAGGATGTGCAGACCTTTATCCAGCGTCTGAACACCAAAGAGGGCACAAACAAATACCGGCTACCGACAGAAGCCGAATGGGAATACGCGGCGCGTGCGGGCACAAAAAGCACGTATTCACTCGGGGATGACAAGGGGGAATTGGGGGTATATGCGTGGTATGACGGTAATTCAGGCGACCAGACCCATCCTGTAGGGCAGAAAAAGCCCAATCCGTGGGGCCTGTACGATATGCACGGTAATGTCTATGAGTGGGTAAACGATTGGTATGACGTAAGTTATTACAGTCGTAGCCCTTCGACTGACCCGGCTGGCCCTTCGAGCGGCCAGTACCGGGTGCTGCGGGGCGGTAGCTGGTACAGCCTCGACTGGCTCTTGCGGTCGGCCTTCCGGGGCAACAACTCGCCGGAGCTCCGGTTCCTCAATGTCGGGTTCCGGCTCGCCCTCTCCCCAGGTCAATAGCAGAGCAAGAGGAAACCGGGAGCCGGAGCGACATGGAGCGTAACTACGTTATAGCTCCGGCCCTTAAATTTGTTCATCCGCACACCCGGATTGCCTGCAACTACAAGGGTTTGTTCCTGCGAATTCAAGCTTTATTCGGGCCGGATCAATAAGCGTAATGGCGCGCAGGCGGACGGTTCCCGGTGGTTGTGAACACAAAATTCGTCATCCGCCGCAACAACGGCAACAGCAAGCGTAGCGCGGACATGTAGATACTGTTATCCCCGCCTTGCAGGGCGCTTGACGGGAATAACAGTATCTACATGATGTCCGTGCTGATTTTACCGCCTTCTCTGATCCGCTCATCATTCGTAACTGCGATTTTTGG
>BNUB01000187.1 GCA_025997045.1 Betaproteobacteria bacterium | reverse complement strand
GATGAGTGACAGACTCCGAAAACAACGAAGCGGGAGACACTTTTTCCATACAGGAGGCTCTGCCGTTCTAAACAACACCGGCACCACCGTGTTCGGCGTCGATTACGACCCGCCACAACCCGACGCTGCCAATACCGGGCGTCATTACGACATCACTTTTGATGGCGCCAATTTCAATGTCGTCGAATACCAGCCGGGCAATCCCACCCCGTCTCTGGTGCTGTCTGACCCCGGCCCGGTGTTGAATTTCAACGGCATCAGCGCCTCGGTGGGAGGGGTGCCCGCGGCGGGCGACCATTTTGAAATCTATGCGCCGTCGAAAAACGTGTTCGAGAATTTGGCCCTCTTCGTCGATGCCCTGCAACGCCCCGGCTCGACAGGTATCATCAGCGGGGTGGAATTCATCATGGGCAATATGGATTTCGGCATCGACACGGTCTCGAAGGTGCGGGCGCAGATCGGCTCCCAACTGGTGGAACTCGACCAGTTGAAAGATATGGGCAGCGAAATGAACATCGAATACAGCGATACGCTCTCCCGCCTGCAGGATGTCGATTATGCCGAAGCCATTTCGCGCATGACCCAGCAAAGAACCTATCTCGAAGCCGCGCAACAGACCTTCATGAAGGTCAGCGGCATGTCGCTGTTCAATTACCTCTCCTGAGAACCGGGCACATCATGAGACGCCTGCTTGTACTGCTTTTGCTGCCATGCCTGTCCGTGCTGTCAGCCTGCTCCTGGGTGCAGGGCAATCATTCCGCCATCAGCGGCGGCGTGGGCGCCGTGGGCGCGGTGATGACGATGAAAAAACTCGCCTACCTCAAACCCGAAAATACCGCCGCCCTGCTCATCGCCTACGCCATCTACGACCCCCTCGCCCCCACCTGGTCGATCAAGGTCACGGAGCTGGAGTCCGGGCGGCGGCGCATCGACCTGGACATGAAGCGCCTGAGCACCGGCGGCGATGGCGAAGCACGCCAGATTTTCGTGCGCGTGGCCCGCTTCCTCGCCGAAGAAGACGGCTATGTGGGCTACGACGAACTCGGCTATCAGGAAGGCATAGACAGCACCCGCCCCTTCGCCCACCGGGTCGCGGAAGGGGAGATCCGGCTGGTGAAGTCGAGACAGTTTCCGACGCTGTGAGCCTCCCCCGCCGGACGTGCAAGGGCGCGAATAGGCGGGGGAAAGCGGCTCTGTTTCGGCTCTGCCTGGAGGAAGATGGCTTGCATAATCGGCTTCAGGATGCGCGAAAAGCGCGATAGCTGGAGTACCGATCATGGACGTCAAACGATACTTTGCTCCCACCACACGGGAGGCGCTGCGGGCGCTGAAGGAAGAACTTGGCGCGGATGCAATCGTGCTGTCCAATCGCGCCGTCGACGGCGGGGTGGAAATCGTGGCCTTGCCCGCCAACGCGGTCGGCGCGCTGCAAAACA
>BNUB01000186.1 GCA_025997045.1 Betaproteobacteria bacterium | reverse complement strand
ATGCAGACTCTGGCAAGGAGACAAGCTGCAAGCGCAGTTTTTCAGTCAAAGTGAACGTGTTGCCGCCCTCGCCTTGTTGGACAAGCAGCCCCTGTGCGGCGAGCCTCTGCACAAGCTGGCGAGCATCCGGCCCGGAGAACTCCGTGAGCGCCTTGATGTCGGTGATGTCGATTCGGCCTTTCTGCGCCGAGAAGGCGACAACGGCGATTTCCTGCTCGGTCAGGCGAATGCCAAGGGCGGTTTGCACGCGCAACACAGGTTCCGTGATGAGTGTTTCCTTGACGAGGCGCAGGCGGAAACTCTTGCGCGCTTTGTCGTTTTCGATCTCCGGCGGCAGGTAGCCCAATTTGCGCCAGCCCGCAAAAATGGCGCCCATCCCTGTGCCGCCCTGATCGGAGAGACCGATGCGACGGAAGGCAGCAACGATGCCCGGGTTACGCAAGTCCTTGTCGCCGGGGTCGAGCAATTGCTCCCGTGTGGCGAAGGCGTCACCGGGATTGAAAAATTCAATCTGGTCGCGATAGATGCGGATGACTGGCTGGCGCGTGGCGTCGCCGAAATCCTGGTGGATCAGCAAATTAATGGCGGCTTCGCGAAAAGACCGATAGTCCGGCGGATCGTCATCGCGGCGCAAGGTGATGCGGTCGATGGAGAACGGGCGTTCGCTGTGGCGAAAGAAGAAATCCACGACACCATGCCAAGCCTTGATCAGGTTCTCCTCAACCATGAGGCGGTCGCCCCAGCGCACATCGGGTGAGTAGCCCGCCTTGGTGTTGTAGTAGAACTGTACATCCACCACCATGCGCGGCAGTTCTTGCCTTACGTATTCATTCGCGCCAAGAACGAAAATGGCGGCACGGGTCGGGCGCAACACGCCATCGCGTTCGACGAGGAAGCCCCACTTGCGCAGGAAAGTGCCATCGTCGTCGGCGCTGTCCCGTCCGGGATTGCTGACGGCAAAGCGTTCACGATACCAGCGCACGGAGGAGGCATCAAAACAACGGGCGGCATCCAGAAGTAGTGGTTCGGAATCAAATCGGGCGCTGTCCGCGTCGCGGATGAAGCGGAGTAATTCGTCGCTCGTACAGGTGTCGTCCCGAGCACCGCGACGAACATACGCTTTTTTTGGATTGCCATCGAGATAGACGGGTTTTTGTTGGCGGCTTGCTTCAGGAACGTAAAACACCAGTACGATGCCTTCGGCCAGAGCATGCACCTCACCGTTGATCGGCAGGAAGACGCTGATTTTGTTTTTGTCCCGTACTTGACCCAGAAAGGCATTCTGCATGTTGTCGGCATCGGTGACGCCCGTGACCGAAAACGCGCCATTGGCTTGCTCGACGCCAAACACCAAATGGCCGCCCGCCGTGTTGGCGAAGGCGCTGACCGTTGTCAGCGTGTCTCTGGGCACCGCCCAAGACGCTTCCTTGAATTCGATGTCGCTCCATTCGAT
>BNUB01000185.1 GCA_025997045.1 Betaproteobacteria bacterium | reverse complement strand
CCCATCGCACGCTCAAAAAACGAGAGTAGACGGGATTTGTTGTGCGTTTACAATAGGTTAGGATGAATATAAAAATAAAGTTGCGCAAGAACAACAGACTATGCCGTTTAGGTGCAATCGCCCTGGCGAGGTGCGGGGGAGGGGAGTTGATGCGAACGCTACGCCGGAAGTGGCATTCGCGCTATAGGCTTCAAAAACCTAACGTACTTCCCATCCCAAGTTGGTAAGATGGAGAGTGATGGTTTTCTCTTCGACGCCTGCTTCCTCAATTTTCTTATTTAAATTCAATGAGTCACGGATGTCCTTGTCCTTTGCCCAATCGGCAAAATCATCTATTTTGTAGGTATAAAAGACCGTGACCTTTGATGCATCTGGTGTGTCCCATTTGACGATTTTGTCCAGGTGCATCTTTCCCCAGCACAAGTCGTTTTTCTTGCCATTGTTAGGCAGTCTTTCGTATAAATCGGGGTCGTCTAATTTTAGAAATTCCAGTATATTTTGTTCGTGATCGGATAGATCTGATTCACGTAAAAAAGGTTTTGCAGTATCACTTGGTGAATAGCGTTTTCCATGAACTTTGGTCTTGTTATTCCAAATGGATGAAACTTCAGTGTCCTCGACATTCAGCAGTCCCTTTTTTGCAAGAGCTGCGAGCCATATGTGGCGACCATCAGCTTCAGTCTTTCTTGCTTCTTGCGGCCAAAAGAGAATACCTAAACACAAATCACCTGTTTTCTCAAAATGCTGATTCAGTGCCGCGCTGAAGTTCTTCTCATTGGCGTCGGTCTGGTTGTCGCAGGCAGTGAGAGAGATGGTGGCGGCAGCACTAAGTGCTAAAGCAGCAAACATGGGTTTCTTCATTTGGGAACTCCTTGGTCTGGTAGAAATGTAGAGGCCGCCCCCGGCCTAAGGCCGGGGGTTCAGACTAACTTATTGCGCGTTTTGCGAAGCAAGCGCCTTCTGAATTTTCTTGTCAGTCTTGTACTGACCCAAAGCATATACTGACCAGATCGCGGCAGGTATCCAGCCGATGAGGGTGATCTGTAAAATGAGGCAGAAAATACCGGCGAATGGGCGACCAATGGTGAAGAATTGCAGCCATGGCAGGAAAATGGCAAGAAGGAAACGCATCTGAAAATCTCCGTAAACAGGATGAGTGGACAAACAGGGGGTGAGACTGGACAAGCGGAGTGCAGGCCAGTGGGTCAGACAATGACGCGAAGCGCCGATAACTCGATTGTCATGGCGAGGAATGTGACGATGCGCCGATGACAATCGGGAAACAGATGGCTTGCCGACATGAAGTCCGGCAGCGGCAGAAAATGCAAGAAACGGGGAGCGCGGAGCCTGGCTAGTGCGCCAGCAGAAGCAGGTTTGCAGGTTTGCAGGTTTGCAGGTTTGCAGGTTTGCAGGTTTGCAGGTTTGCAGGTTTGCAGGTTTGCAGGTTTGCAGGTTTGCAGGTTTGCAGGTTTGCAGGTT
>BNUB01000184.1 GCA_025997045.1 Betaproteobacteria bacterium | reverse complement strand
GTGTAGAGGCAAGTTAGTAATGTCCGGTCTGAGCAAGTTAGAAATGTCCGCTTCGAGTATTGGAACAGGAAGCGGAGATGGCAGAACGGATAGAGATGAGCGAACGGGAAGTAAATCGGCTGGAAGTGGTAATTCAAGTTGCCCAGGGCCTGCTAAGCCAGCGCAAGGCAGGCGAGCGGTTAGGGCTTTCGGAACGGCAGGTTCGGCGACTGTTGCGGGGCTACGAAACGCAGGGAGCGCAAGCACTGGTGAGTCAGCGCCGTGGTCGAGCGTCGAACCGACGCATTGCCGGTGCGGTCAAGTCGGCGATTTTGGCGCGAGTTCAAGAGCGCTATGCCGATTTTGGGCCAACGCTGGCCGTCGAGTATCTGCAAGCCGATGGCTATACGGTCTCGAAAGAGACGCTACGACAGTGGTTGATTGAAGCCGATCAGTGGAAAGCCAAGCCCGAGCAGCCCAAGCGCCGACACCCGCCACGGCAGCGCCGGTCTTGTGTGGGTGAGTTGGTGCAGATTGATGGCAGCCCGCACGATTGGTTTGAAGGGCGTGGGCCGCGCTGCACGCTGATCGCCTTCATTGATGATGCCACGAGTCGGGTGCAGGAAGCGCGATTCGTTCCTGCCGAGACGACCCAAGCCTATTTTGATTGTCTGCACACCTATATACGCCGCTATGGTCGTCCGGCAGCGCTCTACAGTGACCGACACAGTATATTCACAAAGCATGACCCGGAAGATGCCGAGCCCACCCAGTTCCAACGAGCGCTTTCAGCGTTGGATATTGCAGGCATTCAGGCCCGTTCGCCACAAGCCAAGGGGCGTGTCGAACGCCTGTTTCAAACCCTGCAAGATCGTTTGACGAAGGCATTACGCCTGGCGAACATTGCGGACATGGAGAGCGCCAATGCCATGCTGCCTGCGTATCTGGATGCCCACAATGAGCGCTTTGCCGTTGCGCCAATCGATACGCACGATGCCCATCGGCCTTGCGCGTTATCTGCCCAGGTGCTGGCTCGCCTCTGTGCGCATCATGACAGCCGCAAGCTGTCCAAAGATCTGGTACTGAGCTTTCAGCGTCAGCGCTACATCATCCAGACGGGCGGTACGCCGCGCTATAGCCTGCGGGGGGCGACCGTCACGGTCGTATCTTACGCCGATGGGCGCATCGAACTGCTGCGAGGTGACGAAATACTACCTTTCAAAGTCTTTGACCCTCTGCAACACGTTCTCCCTGCGGCAGACGATAAGACCTTGAATGCTCGCGTCGATGAAGTGCTGGCCCAACAAAGGCAAGTCAAAAAATACCACCCCGCGCCAGATCATCCGTGGCGCACACCAAGGCCTTTGGCAAAGGCTGCCTGAGTGTCCGCCGGGCGCCGCCGTGGGGAGGGAAATCGTTTCCGGGCTACGCCCTCCAACGCTTCCCCTCCCCACGGCAAAAAGCGGACATTTCTATCTTGCCCAAATACCGGACATTTCTACTTTGCCTTGACA
>BNUB01000183.1 GCA_025997045.1 Betaproteobacteria bacterium | reverse complement strand
CAGCTAAGAAAAGGAGTCGGCACGCCAGCACGCTCTGCATCTCCATTCACTGCCGCAAAGGCAGCTAAGAAACAGCAGGACAAGAATAAGAACCAGAGCAAGTCAATTCACTGCCGCAAAGGCAGCTAAGAAAGATAAGAAAGCGCAGCCGCTTTATCGGCTTCAAATTCACTGCCGCAAAGGCAGCTAAGAAACACCTACGAACCGGATAACCGGTTTTCCTACGAATTCACTGCCGCAAAGGCAGCTAAGAAAACGAACCCTAACGGAAATCCGAATGGCAATCCATTCACTGCCGCAAAGGCAGCTAAGAAAGCCCAGTGTGGCCAAAAAATCATCCTCGGTGCATTCACTGCCGCAAAGGCAGCTAAGAAATGGCGGCGCAGGCCGAGGCCGCGCCCGCGCCGATTCACTGCCGCAAAGGCAGCTAAGAAAGACCCCCTTTAATGATTCGAGCAGGCCGAAAGATTCACTGCCGCAAAGGCAGCTAAGAAACTGTCGGGTGATGTCATTATTCTGGGCGGCATTATTCACTGCCGCAAAGGCAGCTAAGAAAATGATTTTGGGGGGCGTTACCCGTTCGTGTCCATTCACTGCCGCAAAGGCAGCTAAGAAAAGCTACACCGCAACGGAGCGCGTGATCGAGCTATTCACTGCCGCAAAGGCAGCTAAGAAACGCGCCCGCACTTTGTCCGACAGCATGATGACGATTCACTGCCGCAAAGGCAGCTAAGAAATGCTCGCGCTCAAACTGGTGCGCGACGATTATAATTCACTGCCGCAAAGGCAGCTAAGAAATCCCAGTTGCGCGGCGAGCGCGGGCGGGCAGGATTCACTGCCGCAAAGGCAGCTAAGAAATTCCGGCTGCTGACTGCGAGCTACACCGCAACATTCACTGCCGCAAAGGCAGCTAAGAAACATGGCGAAGAACACAACAGCCCCCGCTATCGATTCACTGCCGCAAAGGCAGCTAAGAAATCTGGCGCGAGCGCGACGGCGTGGCGGCTGTAATTCACTGCCGCAAAGGCAGCTAAGAAACAGCAAGCTCAAGGGGTGCGCGGGAGGGATGCATTCACTGCCGCAAAGGCAGCTAAGAAATTGCAGCCGCACGTCAAAAACGGGCTGATTCGATTCACTGCCGCAAAGGCAGCTAAGAAACACAAGACGCAGCGGTATTGGCGTTGCAATTCATTCACTGCCGCAAAGGCAGCTAAGAAATACATGCGGGCGGCGGCAGCCTTCGGGCTGGATATTCACTGCCGCAAAGGCAGCTAAGAAAGTGTCCATTTTTTATTCCACACCTCAACTCGGATTCACTGCCGCAAAGGCAGCTAAGAAAATCTGGAAACGGGAGCGCCCTGAAATCTATTTATTCACTGCCGCAAAGGCAGCTAAGAAAAGGAGTCGGCACGCCAGCACGCTCTGCATCTCCATTCACTGCCGCAAAGGCAGCTAAGAAACAGCAGGACAAGAATAAGAACCAGAGCAAGTCAATTCACTGCCGCAAAGGCAGCT
>BNUB01000182.1 GCA_025997045.1 Betaproteobacteria bacterium | reverse complement strand
GAGCCAATGCCTTCTCGCAAACTCAGTCTGCGTTTGCGACGAAAGTTCGCGGGATTGTTTGATGACGAGAGAATGCGGGTTCTCGGGATTGTTAAAAAATATGCTGATTAGGTGCAATCGCCCTGGCGATGGATGGGCTTAAATACGCCAACGCGGGACTTAGAAAAACCTTGCGGCAAGAGATCGAAGACGCGCTTTCAGAACGTGGTCATTACAATGGAACGGAGGTCTACATCGACGATCTTCCCAGAGATGAAGACGGAGACCTGACCGATGAGGCATCGGAAGAGCGCAACAGACGGGAGGAGGAGATTGTCGACGCGCTTGTCGAAGCAGAGTTTGTGCCGTTCAGCACGCTTGCGGACATAGACCGACAAGCCCGCACGGCAGAAGCCGTAAGCTTTGCGAATGACTATCTGAAAGCCACCACCGGAGATGAGTTCTATTTTGGCGGGGGCAATGGTTCGGCTTACGCAACAATTTACAGAGAAACCGCGACAGGAGAGAACGAATCCATCAAGGTTCGGATTGCGAATCACGAACGCCAAGCCTCCGGCCAAGAGCCTGCCGATATGGTATGGCTCACGTCCGACGCGGACAAGAACGGCATGTTTGGCTATCTCGAAAGTGGCATGGGCGGTCTTCTGGCGAATATCGAGAGCTTCAATAAAGGCGGCGGCACGGATGTGTACAACCAGACCGCCTACCACGGCAGCCCGCACAAGTTCGAGAGGTTCATGCTCGATCACATCGGCACGGGCGAAGGGAGTCAAGCTTTCGGCTGGGGGCTGTACTTCGCGGGCAGCAAGGACTTGGCGGAGCATTACAGGCATGTACTTACATTAATTGGTTATCCTGAAATAAGCAAGGGCAGGAAATATGAGCTTGAATCATTGTCTGGCGGAGAATTAACGGATAGAGAAGCCCGCATTCTCGATACGCTAGTTACGGATGGAATGGACGAAAACGAATTTCTCAAAGCATTAGATGAAGCTATTAAGTTGGGGGAAAATAAAGGTCAACTCTACGAAGTCGACATCCCTGACGACGATGTACTGCTGGACTACGACGCGCCGCTGTCCGAACAACCGGAGAAGGTGAAGGCCGCGCTGGAGTCTATTGATGGCGCAATGGCAAGGCCGGGCGTTATTCTGAAAGGCGCTGGTGCGGATGTGTTCAAGCGCAGCGGATCGACAGGGGAAGGCTACTATAAATATCTCGCGTCTCAACTTGGCTCGGAAAAAGCCGCCTCTGAATTCCTGAACAGCATCGGTATCCCCGGCGTTCGCTACCTCGACGGCAACAGCCGGAGCAAGGGCGAAGGTAGCCACAACTACGTCATCTTCGACGACAACGCCATCCAGATGCTGGAGACCTACTACCAGGGCACAGGCAAGCGCGGCAGCTTCAACCCTGCCACCAACACCATCCGCCTGTTGGAGAACGCGGATCGCTCGACCTTCCTGCACGAGACCGGGCATTTCTTCCTTGAGATGCAGGCCAACCTTGCCAACCA
>BNUB01000181.1 GCA_025997045.1 Betaproteobacteria bacterium | reverse complement strand
CGCATATTTGCGCGCGCCAGCCGAGGCTTGCATGATGACCGGGCTGTTGGTCTGGGCTGCGGCCTCCATGATTGCCTGAACCTGTTCCAGGTTGTTGACGTTGAAAGCAGGCAGACCATAGTTGTGTTCAGCAGCGTGGTCGAGGAGCTGGCGCATGGAAACGAGGGGCATCGGGGAGGCTCCGGCGGGAGTGAGTGACAGTTGAGTATGAATTCTATCCTGCCAGGCTGCTACCCGGAACAGTTTGAACTGTGCAGTGTTTCATGGTCATCAGCGAGGTTTCGGGCTATGATGAAAGGTGACATGTTGCAAGGAACAAGCAATGGGGTGGTTCATTTTGTTGTTGGTGGTTGCCGGGGCCGGGGGGTTTGTGTGGTATCGCTACTCGCAGCAGGAGCAGGCAGGTGGAGGTGGCGCACAGCGAAGATCGTCTCGGGGCGCACGTGGCAAGACAGCGGGGGCCGTTCATCGCGCCGTGGAACTCAAGCCGTGTGACAAACCGTGTGAGCTGGCGTATGACATTTCCGGCAAACGCTTTCTGGTGCGCGACGCGCCAGCCTTGCCCTTGCCGGGGTGTCATCGCAGTCGCTGTAAATGTCGTTACGAGCATTTCGACGACCGCCGTGTCGGCCCGCGCCGGGATACCTCGCTCTACGGTGTATCGGTGGGGAAAACCCGTGAGGGGGGCAACCGTCGCGCGAGCCTGGGCCGCCGCTCAAGCGACCGGAGACGCGGCTCTGGAGCGTAGTTGCTGATCCCGTGCTGGTCCCGCGCTGGTTCCGGTTTCCACGATTCTGCCTGACAAAAAAGCGAAAGCGGCCATACGAAATGTTGGCCGCTTTCGCTTTTTCAGGGTTTTAACAGGTTTGTTACGCCTTGCCGCCATGGCGTGCTTCCAGCGCCGCGATCGCGGGCAGGGTTTTGCCTTCGAGGAATTCAAGGAAAGCGCCGCCGCCGGTGGAGATGTAGCTGATCTCGTTGGCGATGTCGAATTTTGCCACTGCGGCGAGGGTGTCGCCGCCACCGGCAATCGAGAAGGCTTGCGAGTGGGCGATGGCTGAGGCGAGCAGTTTGGTGCCGCCGGCGAACTGCGGATATTCAAACACCCCGACCGGGCCGTTCCAGACGATGGTGCCGGCCTCGGCGATGATCTGTGCCAGCCGGGCTGCGCTCTTGGGGCCGATGTCGAGGATGCGGTCGGAAGGGCCGACTTCATCAGTGTCGATCTTGTTGGCGCGGGCGAGGGCCGAGACTTCGTTGGCGACCACCACGTCAGTGGGCAGCGGCACTTCAGCGCCACGGGCGCGCATGAGGTCGATGATGGCGTGGGCTTCCCCGACCAGATTGGGTTCGGCGAGCGATTCGCCGATGCGCTTGCCGGAGGCGAGGAGGAAGGTGTTGGCGATGCCGCCCCCGACGATCAACTGGTCGACTTTTTCCGCGAGGGATCTGAGGATGGTGAGCTTCGAGGACACCTTGGCGCCGCCGACGATGGCGACGAGCGGGCGGCGCGGGTTGC
>BNUB01000180.1 GCA_025997045.1 Betaproteobacteria bacterium | reverse complement strand
GGTTGTCCAGGTCGTGATCGGCGGGCGCGAGGAGCTGCCGATCTTCATCACCGCCTCGCCCGACCAGATCCTGTGCATCTGCTATTTGTGGCACGACAACGAAATCCACGCCGACAAGCGCCTGGAACTGCTCGAACTGATGATGGATCTGAGCCCGGCGATCCCCCTCTCCGCCTTCGGACGGGTGGAAAGACAATACGTGCTCTACGGCGCACTCGCCATCGACGCCGGACTCGACGACATCGCCAGCGATGTCGCCGCCCTGAGCGACAACGCGGTGGATGCGCTGGACGCACTGTCCGGCTATCTGATCTGAGTTTATTGAACGGATTATGAAAGGAGTTGCACCATGAGCGTGATCGGAAAACTGGTAACCCTCTTGCGCGGCAGTGCGCGTGAGCTGGGCGATAGCATCATCGACGCCAATGGCGTGCGCATCTACGAGCAGGAAATCGTCGACGCGCGCGCGGCCATCGCCAAGGCCAAGGAAGAACTCACCGGCGTCATGGCCAAGGAGATGCAAAGCGCGCGTGAAATCGAACGGGCGCGTGCCGAAGTGGCCCGGCTGGAAACCCTCGCGGTCGAAGCCCTCGACAAGAACAAGGAAGCCCTCGCCGAAGAGGTCGCCATCAAGGTGGCCGAACAGGAAGTCGAGCTTGAACAGCAAACCCGGGCGCACGCCGAATACGCGGTGTATGCGGCGCGGCTGAAAGATCTGATCAAGGCGTCCGAGAACAAGATTCGTGAACACGAACGCGAGGTGCAGATAACCCGCGCCACCGAGAGCGTCTACAAGGCCACCCAGACCATCTCCGAGAACATCGGCTCGTCGGGCTCGAAGCTGATCAGCGCCAAGGAATCGCTGGAACGGATCAAGAAGCGCCACGAAGATCTCGCCGACCGGATGAGCGCCGCCGATGCGCTGGAGCAGGAGTTCAGCACCAGGGCGCTTGAAAAGAAACTCGCCGAGGCCGGAATCGGCAACGATGCCCAGCGCAAGGAAAAAGCCCTGGAACGCATTCGCGCCCGCCACGCCGCCGGAGCCACTACAGACGCAAAAGCATGAACATCCCGCAAAAACCCGTGCGCTGGCAAGGTTCGGATGCGGCCTTGCACGCAGTCCAGGTGGCCTTCGATGTGGAGGCCACCGTACTGGAGGCCGTGCGCCGCGCCGCATTCGACAACAACCTCTCGTCATCCGACCAGATTCGCCGCATTCTGGGCCTCCTCGTCAGCCACCGCCCGAAGCGCCCTCGCCTCACGGTGACGCTCACCCCCGACGATTACCGAACCCTGGGCGAACGCTACGATCTTCCCCCCAACGAACGTCTGGCGATCAAGGAGCGCGTGACGCAGGAACTGATCGACTTTGCCCAACACAAATTGCGCTGAAAAAACCGCGAAAAGGCAGAGGCGGTGAAGCAACGCATCCAGAGGAAAAATGATGGAATTTCTGAACGCCATCCTGAGTTACCCGACCGTCGCCTACACGACGCTGCTCGGTGTGGTGCTGGTTTACTGGATCTTTGCCATTGTCGGCCTGG
>BNUB01000179.1 GCA_025997045.1 Betaproteobacteria bacterium | reverse complement strand
AAGCGCCCTTGCTTGCTTGCTTGCTTGCTTGCTTGCTTGCTTGCTTGCTTGCTTGCTTGCTTGCTTGCATGGGCGAATTTTTGCAAGTCGGCGTGCAGCGATGGATGAGATCGTTGACTGGCTGGGCTTTTATAATTCGCGGCGGTTACACTCAACGCTTGATTACGTCAGTCCCATGGCGTTTGAGCAAAACTGGTCTGCGGCTCAGCAGCTGCGGGTCGCTTGATGTCCTTGGCTATGGGATGCGTTGGATAGGGGCAAGGTCAAGAATTGGGGCCGATTATTTTTGCCCGCCCAGAATTTGTCACTTTTAGTGATGAGGTTGGCACATCGAATTCGACATATATACTACCCGGCGGAGCCTGCTTTATTTCGCTTTTGGACATTTTTTTATAAGAAAGTCAATCATTATTGCTCTCCATGTCTCTAAAGCCCGGTTTCAATAATGTTACAA
The DNA here is from genome assembly GCA_025997045.1 of Betaproteobacteria bacterium. Taxonomy (GTDB): domain Bacteria; phylum Pseudomonadota; class Gammaproteobacteria; order Burkholderiales; family Rhodocyclaceae; genus WRNU01. The sequence continues at coordinate 1,098 of BNUB01000179.1, read as the reverse complement.
TTGGTTCAAAAGATGCCAGTATATCTATTAACTCTTCGGATGTAACAATACAGTAATGGTTTAATTGCTCGCTATCATAAAAATTGCAACTCTCTTCAATAGCCCATTTTGTCAATTTAGAGTTTTTAACTTGATAGAAAAAGCAATTTCTAAAGAAGAATTTGTCTTGATATTTTAATTGAATTTCACCCCAGGTACGCATTCTTATCCCTTCCGTGGCAATCCTTATCAACGATGGTACGCCATCAAAAAATATTTCTACAATATTTTCCTCGTCATCTAAAATTATTCTTGCTCCATCTGAATTTTGCACAAAACTCGTGACAACAAACTGCCCTTCTGGGATTTTGTGCTGTTGTAATTTAACCCATTCTTCTTGGGTATTCATTGCTCTATTCTCCATATCTAATCTCTATACCCCTTCCATTAGACCCTCTAATCTCCAGCGTTGGGCGACCATCAGTACTTCCGGGTCGGACAGTAACTGCTTTGCCATCAGGCAATGTCCCCGTTTTGCCTTGGTCATAATTTGTATTAATATCCCTGACATTTAATGGATTAAGAGAGTCAAAATCCTTGACGACCTGATCATATGAGCCTTGCTTAATATATTGAGTCGTTTTTCCCTTCGTTGCGCGCCCCGGTGTTGTACCACTCAATATATCATCTACACTCTTTCCCGCAGTGGTTGCGGCATTCGTTCCCCCCTTTGCCGCCCGCACGCCTCTTTTCCCCGCCTTTCTACCGCCCCAGTTGAACGGGTTCAGGCATTCTTTTGCACAATCCTTCCACGGCGGCTCTTCGCAAGCGCCCGTAGCATAGTTTATGGTAGTTCCAACTATCATGCACGGCGCATAACATCGAGCGTACATTTCACCTGCAGCTATCATGAATGGAATAAACGCCACTTCACCCGTCGGATCAGCGAGGTTGACCGGATCACTTCCCGCATACTGGTAGAGGTTGATTCTCCCTTCCACCCCGATCGGGTCGCTGGTGATGTAACGCCCCGTCTCCGGCTCGTAGTAGCGGCGGAAGTTGTAATGCAGCCCCGTTTCTTCATCCTCGTACTGCCCCGGCAGTCTGAGCTGACTGGTG
>BNUB01000178.1 GCA_025997045.1 Betaproteobacteria bacterium | reverse complement strand
TGTAGTTCCCTCTCTCACCCCGGAAAGCTACAATTGCAACATATGATGCCATCGCATCAGGTGAGTTGTAGTTCCCTCTCTCACCCCGGAAAGCTACAATAGCTACACTGTTGCAAAACTCAACCAAAACGTTGTAGTTCCCTCTCTCACCCCGGAAAGCTACAATCGCTGCATGAGCGCACGATGGAGATCATCGGTTGTAGTTCCCTCTCTCACCCCGGAAAGCTACAATCCCCGAATGTGAGGCTGGAGTTCGAGAATAGTTGTAGTTCCCTCTCTCACCCCGGAAAGCTACAATTGCTCTTCTTTCTGTGCCTCCTTCTGGGCGGTTGTAGTTCCCTCTCTCACCCCGGAAAGCTACAATTCGGCAGTGGATTTAAATCACCAAGTCATAGTTGTAGTTCCCTCTCTCACCCCGGAAAGCTACAATGTGGCGGTGAAAAAAGGCGCGACGCGGGTGGTTGTAGTTCCCTCTCTCACCCCGGAAAGCTACAATGGGGCGGGTTGGTGCCGTCGGCATAGACTAGTTGTAGTTCCCTCTCTCACCCCGGAAAGCTACAATGCCTGGTCTTTCGCTTCTTTCGGCGGTACGGTTGTAGTTCCCTCTCTCACCCCGGAAAGCTACAATTTGATCGCTCAATTCCAGATGCGCCTTTTGTTGTAGTTCCCTCTCTCACCCCGGAAAGCTACAATGAACTAATTGTTTTCGCCTTGCGCATCGCGTCGGCATTGTAGCTTTCCGGGGTGAGAGAGGGAACTACAACGCAAGTGATGCCGGTGGCGTCGAGGGCGTGATTGTAGCTTTCCGGGGTGAGAGAGGGAACTACAACCGAACGGAGCAAGGCGAAAACAATTAGTTCATTGTAGCTTTCCGGGGTGAGAGAGGGAACTACAACAAAAGGCGCATCTGGAATTGAGCGATCAAATTGTAGCTTTCCGGGGTGAGAGAGGGAACTACAACCGTACCGCCGAAAGAAGCGAAAGACCAGGCATTGTAGCTTTCCGGGGTGAGAGAGGGAACTACAACTAGTCTATGCCGACGGCACCAACCCGCCCCATTGTAGCTTTCCGGGGTGAGAGAGGGAACTACAACCACCCGCGTCGCGCCTTTTTTCACCGCCACATTGTAGCTTTCCGGGGTGAGAGAGGGAACTACAACTATGACTTGGTGATTTAAATCCACTGCCGAATTGTAGCTTTCCGGGGTGAGAGAGGGAACTACAACCGCCCAGAAGGAGGCACAGAAAGAAGAGCAATTGTAGCTTTCCGGGGTGAGAGAGGGAACTACAACTATTCTCGAACTCCAGCCTCACATTCGGGGATTGTAGCTTTCCGGGGTGAGAGAGGGAACTACAACCGATGATCTCCATCGTGCGCTCATGCAGCGATTGTAGCTTTCCGGGGTGAGAGAGGGAACTACAACGTTTTGGTTGAGTTTTGCAACAGTGTAGCTATTGTAGCTTTCCGGGGTGAGAGAGGGAACTACAACTCACCTGATGCGATGGCATCATATGTTGCAATTGTAGCTTTCCGGGGTGAGAGAGGGAACTACA
>BNUB01000177.1 GCA_025997045.1 Betaproteobacteria bacterium | reverse complement strand
AAGAAACTGAGGGACAAAGGGGCAAGTCAGCCATCAGCAATTCACTGCCGCAAAGGTAGCTAAGAAAGATTACCCGCCGAAAGACAATGTGCCGGTACTATTCACTGCCGCAAAGGTAGCTAAGAAAATACAAGCGAGCATAACGAATGGCTTGATTGAATTCACTGCCGCAAAGGTAGCTAAGAAAAGATCAGATCAGCCCGCACCCGGTCGACCGTCATTCACTGCCGCAAAGGTAGCTAAGAAATGTCCGTTGTGCGCAGCGTGCGACTCTCTAACATTCACTGCCGCAAAGGTAGCTAAGAAAACCGTGAGCGTGGATAAAGCGACTGGCGTTGCATTCACTGCCGCAAAGGTAGCTAAGAAACTACCCGGCGCAGGTCGTCGCAGCGGTGTTCAAATTCACTGCCGCAAAGGTAGCTAAGAAAATAACCACGGCGATTTCACACACTGGGATGTAATTCACTGCCGCAAAGGTAGCTAAGAAACCATCAGTTTGATTGCTTTCACGTCACCCTCCCAATTCACTGCCGCAAAGGTAGCTAAGAAATTTTGCAGCGATTCGATGAGTGCTTTTTGCTCATTCACTGCCGCAAAGGTAGCTAAGAAATCAAGATGATCGAGTGGGCCGAGCGCAGCCAGATTCACTGCCGCAAAGGTAGCTAAGAAACGCTGCAACAGCCCGAGGTGCTGGCCGGGGTGATTCACTGCCGCAAAGGTAGCTAAGAAATGAAGGATATCGCCCGTGAGGCGGGCGTCATCATTCACTGCCGCAAAGGTAGCTAAGAAATTGCGGATTTGAGCGCAAGTTTTGCCCGTGTGATTCACTGCCGCAAAGGTAGCTAAGAAATCCTGTGTTGTGGGTCATCTGCGCGACCAGGCGATTCACTGCCGCAAAGGTAGCTAAGAAATGCCCCCCGGCGAGCTTCCGGCAAACGTGCAGATTCACTGCCGCAAAGGTAGCTAAGAAACGTTTGACGCCAGTTTTGACCACACGGGCAAAATTCACTGCCGCAAAGGTAGCTAAGAAACGGAATTGGCGGCACCGGTGGCTTTGTTTCAGATTCACTGCCGCAAAGGTAGCTAAGAAAAGCCCGAACAAACCATGCCGTGACGGTCACAAAATTCACTGCCGCAAAGGTAGCTAAGAAATGAGTTTTATATCGGCACGAACGGCCATTTGTATTCACTGCCGCAAAGGTAGCTAAGAAATCGAAGCGACCAGCGCTCAACTGCGCAACCGCATTCACTGCCGCAAAGGTAGCTAAGAAACGCTGGGAGTGTGGCTAAAAAGAAGGTGGGGGAATTCACTGCCGCAAAGGTAGCTAAGAAACGCATGGGCGCGCTGCCCGCCGGGGTGACGGTATTCACTGCCGCAAAGGTAGCTAAGAAAGATTCCCGGCGACGAGCACGCTGCGGTGCGCTATTCACTGCCGCAAAGGTAGCTAAGAAACCCTAGGCGCGGCGCGGGTTTGCGGTCGGCCCATTCACTGCCGCAAAGGTAGCTAAGAAAAGCGTGTAGAGCGTGACCTTCTCCGCTTTCGAATTCACTGCCG
>BNUB01000176.1 GCA_025997045.1 Betaproteobacteria bacterium | reverse complement strand
GGGTGATCATCACGGCGGTTGTGGCGGGGTCGTAGTCGCCGGATTTCAGCGCTTCGACGAGTTGACCGACGACGATAATCGAGGGAAAACAGGCGTCGTTATTCACGAAGCGCAAGCCGGTATCGACGGCGGTAGCGCCGATGTCTTCCAGCACTTTCAATTGATAGCCGCAGGCGCGAAACGCCGGTTCCATGAATTGAAAATGCATGGGCGACATTTGCGGCGCGAGGATGGTGTGGGTGTCGCGCATGGCGCGGGTGAAGGGTACGCGCTGATATTTGGGCGGGTGAAACTGGATGACTTGCGCGGGCACGCTGCGGCGTTTTTCCAGCGCGGCTTTTAACGAACGGATGCGAATGCGCGCCGCGCCCAGGTTGCTGCCTTCGTCGATTTTCAGACTGGTGTAAATTTTGCCGCGCTGAGTCAAAATTTCCTGCACCTGATCGACGGCGATGGAATCCAGCCCGCAGCCAAAGGAATTCAAATGGATGATGTCCAGCGTTTTCGCCTTGGCCGCCAGCGCCGCCGCGCGGTAGAGGCGGGCGTGGTAAGTCCATTGGTCGACCACGCGCAACGGGGTCGTGAGTTTGCCCAGGTGGGCGACGGAATCTTCGGTCAGCACCGCCAGCCCCAGTGAGGTGATGATTTGCGGGATGCCGTGGTGAATGGCGGGGTCGATGTGGTAGGGGCGACCGGCGAGGATGATGCCGTGTCCGCCGGTCTCTTCCAACTCACGGATGACTTTTTCGCCCTGTTCCATCAACTCCGCTTTCACTTTCGCCTGTTCTTCCCACGCCTTTGCCAGCGCGCGCCGCAGGTCGGCCGCCGCAATGTCGGGGAAAACGCGGGTGAGCTGGCGGGCGAGTTTGTCGCGGTCTTCCAGCGACAAAAAGGGCAGCATCAGCGTGACGGCGTTTTCTTTCAGAAAGTCGATGTTGTTTTTGATGAGTTCCGGGTATGAGGTGACCACCGGACAGTTGAAATGGTTATCGGCTTCCTGAAATTCTTTTTGTTCGTAAGGAATGCAAGGGTAGAAAATGGTTTTGACGCCCTGTTTGATGAGGTCGACGATGTGCCCGTGCACGAGTTTGGCGGGATAGCAGACGGTATCCGAGGGTAGGGTGTCCATACCCTGTTCCAGCAGTGATTTGGACGAGGGCGCGGAGAGGCGCACTTCAAAGCCGAGTTCGGTGAGGAAGGTGTGCCAGAGCGGGTAATTCTCGAACATGTTCAGGGCACGCGGCACACCGATGGCGCCGCGCGGGGCGTTTTGCAAGGGCGCGTAATTGAAGACGCGCTCATATTTCCAGGTGTACAGGTCGGGCAGGTCGCTCATGTTTTTCGCCTTGCCCAGCCCGCGTTCGCAACGGTTGCCGGAAATGAATTTGCGCCCGTCCGAGAAACGGTTGACGGTCATGTTGCAGGCGTTGGTGCACAAGCCGCAGCGCGCCAGCGAATGTTTGACCGCGAAGGATTGCAGCGCTTCCGGTTGCAAGACGCTGCTGTTGGCTGTGCCCTGCCAGCGTTCACGCGCAATCAGCGCGGAGCCGAACGCGCCCATCAAGCCCGCGATGT
>BNUB01000175.1 GCA_025997045.1 Betaproteobacteria bacterium | reverse complement strand
CGGGCAGCGGGGACAAAACGATCAAACTATCGGATCCATTAACAGGCAAAGCGCTTCGCACGATCAGAGCAGCAAGCAACATCAATAGCATCGCGTTCAGCCCAGACGGCAAGCTGCTTGCTTCGGGCGACGGACTCGGCACGATCACACTATGGGATCCGCTAACAGGTGAGGCGCTGCGGACGATTAAAGGGAATGAATATGGCGTAAGCAGCGTCGTGTTTAGTCCCGATGGAACTATACTGGTTGCCGGAGATAATCAAGGCAAAATACAAGCGCATTCAATAACGCAGCAAGCGCATCCAGATAGCGCCGCAAGGTGATTTTTTTCGCATATAATTCAAATGGAGGACTTAAACATGCTCACCACCAAGAACCCCATGGTTCAAAAGGCAGTTGCCAAGCTGGCAGTGCTCTCTGAAGACGAACAGACGCGGATGCTGGCCGAGTCACGCCAAAAACTACAGTGGGATATTGCTGCGGGCAAGCAGGCTGCGGAAGAGAAAGGTCGTGAGGAAGGCCGGACAGAGGGGCGTCTGGCGGTTGCCCGGAAGCTCCTTGGCCGTAACCGTCCGATTGAGGAAATCATGGAAGATACTGGCCTTTCCAAAGATGAAATCCGGTCTTTGCTGCATTAACGTCCCGTGCCTGCTGACAAACCTTCCCCTTCCCCGCAGGCTTCACCCCCCGCGACACTGTAGGGGCGCTTTGCGAAGCGCCCCTACCCAACGGTGCCGACACCGCCAACGGCGAAGCCGTGGCCGCCGCCGCCACCAAACTGAACGAACTGCGCGAAAACTGGCCCGGCAACTTTTCCACTACAATGAAAGCCCACTCTTGTTTTCGTGACTGACGCATGAACAGCCCCTTCTTGTCACCCCGCAACGATGCCATTTTCAAGATGCTTTTTGGCGACGGCAAGGACACTGACATCCTGACCGATTTCCTCAAGGCGGTGCTTGACCTGCCCGCTGAGGACTATGGCGAAGTGACCATCGTCGACCCTCACCTGAGCCGCGAGCGGCTGGAAGACAAGCTTGGCATTCTGGACGTCAAGGTGAAGACGCTTACCGGCAAAATCATCGACATCGAAATCCAGGTCTCCGACTATCCACAGATGCGTGAACGTGTTGTTTTTTACCAGGCCAAAATGATCACGGAGCAGATCGGGGAAGGTGACGGCTACCAGAAAATCCAGCGCGTCATCAGCATCATCATCACCGACTACATGTTTGTTCCCGAAAACGACAGTTATCACAACCGCTACACCCTCCGTGACCCCAAGACGGGTTCAGAATTTACCCGACTTCTGGAAGTCAACACGCTGGAACTGCCCAAGCTGCCCAAAGCGGAGGACGGAGCGGTACTCTGGGACTGGTTAAAATTTCTGGATGCGCGTAGTAAAGAGGACTTAAACATGCTCACCACCAAGAACCCCATGGTTCAAAAGGCAGTTGCCAAGCTGGCAGTGCTCTCTGAAGACGAGCGGACGCGGATGCTGGCCGAGTCGCGCCAAAAACTACAGCGGGATATCGCTGCGGGCAAGCAGGCCGCGGAAGAGAAAGGCCGTGAGAAAGGCCGTGAGGAAGGC
>BNUB01000174.1 GCA_025997045.1 Betaproteobacteria bacterium | reverse complement strand
GAGCCAATGCCTTCTCGCAAACTCAGTCTGCGTTTGCGACGAAAGTTCGCGGGATTGTTTGATGACGAGAGAATGCGGGTTCTCGGGATTGTTAAAAAATATGCTGATTAGGTGCAATCGCCCTGCCCGATAGCGAGCGCAGGTGCCCACACATAAAAACTGGTGTATTGAGCCGATATATACAGGACAGCGCCTGCGATACATGGGAATTACTGGCGGACGCGATTTACCCCGGCGGTGCCGCGGCGATCAAGAGAAAAGGCTGGCCTTTGCCGGGCCAGTTCAAGCACGAGTGGGCAGAAAGAATCGGACCATTTCTTGACCCCGACCGCAATCTGTCGCCCAGTTTTGGCAAGCTGCGTGACGGCTTGCGTCGCCTCATCACCTGAACAACAGCGAGCGTGTTCAGGGACTCCCGGAAAAGCGCAACACCGTCTCCATTAAAAACGCATCCAGCGCAGCGCGCATTCCCTCCGGAAGCGCTTCTTTCGCCACTGGAATGCCTTCAAGGCGTTCCAGTTCCTGCTCGATAAAGGCATGAATCCGTGGCCAGCGCGGGCTGTACTCGGTCTCGGCGGCGGACATTTTGATTTCCAGCAGACGGTCGATTTCTTCGAGCAAAGGCGCGTCATTGAGTACGCCCGTGGCCAGATCGGCAAAACGCATGGGCGGCAGGCCCTTTCCTGCTTCGATCCAGCGCACGGCGAGCAGGGGGCGCAAGACATAGAGGTATTTTTTCAGGCGCACGCTCTCCGTCTGTAAATAGCCGCGAAAGTTATTTCTTGCCATGTGCAGGTAGTGGTAATGCCCCTTGATGGACGAAAAATAATCGCCCGCCAACGTCCGCAGGCGTTGCAGGATTTCAGGCTCGGCGCGATACACGATGGGTGAATCCAGCCATTCCAGCAAAACCGGATTGGACGCGAGCAGGAGTTGCAAGGTTTTGCGCAATTCCCAACCGCTCACGTCCAGCACGTCGTTAATCGGCAATTCGATCACATCGCGCCGGGCGTTGACGGTGAGATACCAGGGCAGGCGATGTATGTATATAAAGCGCACATCGTAATCACTGTCCGGCGACGCGAACCCCCAGGCGCGGCTGCCGGATTCACAGGCATACAGTACCGTGACATCGTGTTTGCGTTCGATATCGGTCAGCGCCTCCAGAACGGCGGCGCGGATGTTTTCAGCGACCGGATGGGCGCTACGGATTTTGAAATGGGCTTGCATGGATGTTCCTTGAGAGTGGCTTGTGGATTGTCATCGAATATTTCTGGAGGTCTGCAACAGGGGTATTCGTGCGATTGCCCTGGTTAAAACGCCTTCCCCTGACACACCGGACAAAAAAACGTCGCACGCTGCCCGCTGACAACGCGCTCGATCTGCGTCCCGCACACCCGGCACGGTTCGCCATCTCGTCCATAGACAAAATACTGCAACTGGAAATACCCCGGTTTGCCGTCGCCACCGACGAAATCGCGTAGCGTGCTGCCCCCGGCTTCGATGGCTGCCGCCAGCGTCGCCTTGATTTCCTGCGCAAGACGGGCGTAACGCTGCGCACCGACCTGGCCCGCGGGGGCAAGCGGGTGGATGTGGG
>BNUB01000173.1 GCA_025997045.1 Betaproteobacteria bacterium | reverse complement strand
CCGACGTGTGCGCTCAGGTAGGTGGATTTGGCGTTGTAGGCGCTGTGGAGGGTGGTGCCGTTGACGAAATGGCCGCCGAAGTCGGTTTTGACCTGGCCTGAGCGCAGGCTGGCGTCGAGGTAGGGCTTGGCGGTGGTCGAGGTGTTGACATCGAGATGCGCCAGTACCTTGTTTGAAGGCAAACGCGGCCCCAAGCCCGCTGCTGAGCATCAGGAGCCGGAGCGGCTGTACAGCGAAATTGGCAGATTGAAGATGGAGTTGGACTAGCTTAAAAAAGTCCAGGATCAGCCTGCCATGATCCGTCAAGGCTGGATCGAGCCCCAAGGCAGGCTGAGCGTTGTGCGCCAGTGTTGTTCTGGTCGGGGTATCCCGCGCCACGCGCTACGCCCGGCGCAAAGTGAAACCGGTCAGCAAAGACGAACTGTTGCTCAGTGAGCTGATTGACAAGGAATACACCCGGCACCCCTTCTATGGCGCTCGCAAGATAGTGGTTTTCCTCAAAGCGTTGGGCTATATCCGGTTGCCGCATGGGTTTGCCTACTTGGTGGCGATCATCGACGGGTACTCGCGCAAGGTACTGAGCTGGCGGATCAGCAACAGCATGGAGGCGACGTTCTGCATCGATTGTCTGGAGGATGCGCTGCGTCATCATGGCAGACCGGAAGTCTTCAACAGCGATCAGGCTTGGGGCCGCGTTTGCCTTCAAACAAGGTACTGGCCTGCTCCTGTATCTCTTTCTTCCACTGCCCTACCTGCACAGGATGAACGCCATAATCTCGTTGATCGTCTTTACCCCACGTACCGCCTCGAACCCAACCTTCGCCTTGAAGGCCGGGCTGTAGTAATTCCGCTTCTTTGCTTCGCTCATGGCAGCTCGTCCTTATGACTGAGCACAGCTTAAAATGGTGTCTGGAAAATGGGGCCATTTTAGTATACGAATCATGAGATTTGACGTGCTCGACGGTCAAGCTAGGGCAATCGCACGAATGCCCCAGCCATATCCCTCCAGAAATATTCGTTGACAATCATCAACTTGCCCACCCCTCTGTTCCGCGCCAGCCGGGCAAGGTGTCGCATGATCTGGTTGAACTGCTGGTGGTGGCGGTCAATGCGGTGCTGGTCGGTGCTGACACGTTTGCGGAAATCGAGTGATGGGTACAGGAGAAACTGGACTGGCTGCGCGGATACCTGAAGTGTCACGAGTTTTGAATCTGTCCGGTTTTGTAGCACCTGAACTGTCCGGTTGTCATATTCACCTGAGGGAGGTGAATGATGAAGCGGGCACATCAGTTACAGGAGTTACGGAAGATGAGATTCGAGGAAGCATACGAGAGCTGGAACAGCGGTCGCTTGTCACAGGAAGAAGCGGCGAGTCTGTTGGGGGTGAGCGAGCGGAGTTTTCGTCGTTACCTGCATCGTTTTGAAGCCGAAGGGATGAGCGGGTTACTGGACAGGCGGTTGGAAGCGGTGTCAAAGCGCAGCGCCCTGCGCCTTCTACAGCGACCGTGGCAGCCACTATTGGCACACGGCGCAAGCCGGAGGCAAAGTAGACAAGACAAACCTGACCCAGTTTGGACGGGCCATGCGGCACCTGGGGATCGAGATGATC
>BNUB01000172.1 GCA_025997045.1 Betaproteobacteria bacterium | reverse complement strand
AATTAGTTCAGGGCGTCGTTTAGATGGGTGTCGATGAGGGTGGTGATGGTGGATTCGTCGTCGGCGGAGAGGCCGAGGAAGGGGCGGGCGGGGATGTCGCCCCAGGGGAGGGGATGGTTGCGGCGGTCGCGGCCATACTGGCCTTGTTTGGCTCCGAACTGGTGGGTGCCTGCGTAGATCATGGGGCTGCCGATCTCGACGCCTTCGGGGACAAGCTGCCAGGTGATGGAGCGGGCCAAGGTGCCGAGGGCGACCAAGGGGCGTTTTCCGGCCTGGCGTTTTTCGCCGCGCTTGCTGAGGGTGCCGTCTTTCTTGAAATTGCTCTTGGCGGTGCCAAGGTAGGAAGCCATGGCTGCGTTGCTGTTCGGTGCCCAGGGGGTGCCGTCTGGCGCGGTGCTGGTGGAAAAGCGCCGTTTGGTGCTCTCGGTGAGGTCGTGGCCGATCTGACCCAGCACGGTACGCAGGCCGGTAGGTGACATGGCTTGCGACAGGCGCATCAGGCGTTCGATGATCTCAGCGCCGGTGTACTCGATGGTGATCTTGTTTGCCATGGGTCAGGCGGTCTTGGCTTTGCGCTCGGCTGCTGCGGCAGCAATTACCGGGTCGACTTCCGCTCGCCACGCGAGGGTTTTCTCAGCATCGACGATACATCCAGCCACCCCTGGGTCGTCCTGTGGCATGGAACGCAGTTTTTCAAGCCACGATTGCCAGCGGGGAATTGGTGCAAAGCACTCTGGAGGGTCAAGAATCCAGCCGGAATTGATCATGGTCTGGCTCGGTTAATGGCGTGGGTGATCTCGTCGACGGCGGCATCAATCGCCGCTTTATCTTTAATGTAGACCTTGTTCCGCTTGGCATCAAGCTTGGACTCGTAACGGATGATGCCAGCGCGATCCAGTGCCATGTTTAGCAAGTGAGCATCGAATCCGGTTAATGTCAGACCACGTTGCATAAGGAGGGCGAGCTGTTGGGCACGCGCATTCTTGGCTGCTTCGATGACCTGTTCCATTCGGCCTATATCCGCACCACGTGTGGCAGCGAAGCTGGAACCATCATGCCCGTAGGCAACCACACGGGAAACGCCTACATGGGACAGGTGCGCAAGGTCTGGCGACGATAGTGATACAGAACCTGGGTGGTTGTGCTGCAACACCAGCGCAGCATCCTTGTTGTCCCACACCTTTTTGACTTCCTCAGGGATGGCTACTTGCTCGGAATCCGCGCTGGTAAACCGCCCCAGTTCCTTCCCCGTAGCCTCATCATGAATGGCGAGGTACTCATAGCCGGTGCGTTTGCCTTCGCCGACGACGTAGGCGCGAGCGTCCCCGGCCAGCTTGGCAAGCTGGATGCTGGCCAGCGCCCCGGCATCCAGCGAGACGCCTGCCTCGCTGACTTGCGCAAGGAAGTCCTGTGCCAGCGGCCCCGGCAGCTTCGCCATCTTGTTTTCAACGATCCACCGCAGCTCTTCCTCCTCAGACGCCCCCGGCGCATACCCCCACCCTTTGCCGATCCCCTTCTGCTCGCCGGTCGCAGGGTCGATCTCATCCCACCCTTCCGGCGGTTCCGTGATGTCGCCCTTGCCTGGTGCGCTGACGGCGATGATGCGGCAGCAGCAGCCGAAGCCGTTGGGGGC
>BNUB01000171.1 GCA_025997045.1 Betaproteobacteria bacterium | reverse complement strand
GGCAAAAACCCGTTTCCTCGCATGAAGACGTGCTGGCAGAGATTGCCAAGTTCGCCAGAAGGGAAGACGAGCAGGCCATCAGGGCAGCGCAACAGGAAGAGATCGAGCGTTTCGGGCTGGACGCCGGGGCCTACCGCGCCGCGATGGATGGGCTTAAATACGCCAACGCGGGACTGAAGAAGACCTTGAGGAAAGAGATTGAAGACGCGCTCTCAGAAAGCGGTCATTACAAGGGAACGGAGGTCTACATCGACGATCTCCCCAGAGATGAAGACGGAGACCTGACCGATGAGGCATGGGAAGAGCACAACAGACGGGAGGAGGAGATTGTCAACGCGCTTGTCGAAGCAGAGTTTGTGCCGTTCAACACGCTCTATGACATCGACCGACAAGCCCGCACGGAAGAAGCCGTGAGTTTTGCGAATGACTATCTAGGCGCCTCAGACGAAGAGAAGTTCTATTTCGCCGGGCCGAGTGGTTCGGCCTACGCAGAAATTTCCAGAGTCACCGCAACAGGAGAAGAAGAATCCATCAAGGTTCGGATTGCCAATCACGAGCGCCAAGCCTTCGACCAAGAGCCTGCCGATATGGTATGGCTCACGTCCGACGCGGACAAGAACGGCATGTTTGGCTATCTCGAAAGTGGCATGGGCGGTCTTCTGGCGAATATCGAGAGCTTCAATAAAGGTGGCGGCATGGAATACAACCAGACCGCCTACCACGGCAGCCCGCACAAGTTCGAGAAGTTCATGCTCGATCACATCGGCACGGGCGAAGGGAGTCAGGCGTTCGGGTGGGGGCTATATTTTGCTGGATCAAATGAGGTTGGGGAATATTATCGTGAAGTCTTGTCAGGAAAAAAACTCATTGATGCCATGCGTGATGCCTACGATGAATACTCAGACCCGGATGAGGCCATTGATGCTCTTCGCAACACGGCAGGACTGAACGAACAACAGAGAGAGCTTCTGGACGCTCTGGCAGAGGATGATTGGCTTGGTTTCGACTACCCGCACCATGCTGTGTCTGCGTTGTTCATGGAAAGAAAGAGCTTCAAAATATATCCAAGAACGGAAGCTGCTCTGAAGTCTATCGGCCATGTCTACCAAGTCGATATCCCCGAAGACTCCGATCTTCTGGACTACGACGCGCCGCTGTCCGAACAACCGGAGAAGGTTAAGGATGCGCTTGAGAACGCTGGCGTCGTTGATTTTGAAAATAACAAGATGGGTGACGGTTTGGGCGCAGTTCCTATGTTCAAAAACGTAGGTACGTACACGGGGAAAGAAATCTATAGACGAATCGTCGAACGCGGGTTTAAAGGGGAAAAGGAAGTCACCAGTGCAGCACGGAAAAGAGCGGAAAAATCCGCTTCTGAGTACCTGAACAGCATCGGTATCCCCGGACTGCGCTACCTTGACGGCAACAGCCGGAGCAAGGGCGAAGGTAGCCACAACTACGTCATCTTCGACGATAACGCCATCCAGATGCTGGAGACTTACTACCAGGGCGCAGGCAAGCGCGGCAGCTTCAACCCTGCCACCAACACCATCCGCCTGTTGGAGAACGCGGATCGCTCGACCTTCCTGCACGAGACCGGGCATTTCTTCCTTGAGATGCAGGCCAACCTTGCCAACCA
>BNUB01000170.1 GCA_025997045.1 Betaproteobacteria bacterium | reverse complement strand
TGCCGGTCAGGCGGTTTTCCATGTCCCATTGGTAGGTGTGCGCTTCGTCTTCGATGAGGTTGCCCAGCGCATCGTATCGGTACGGGGCCTGGTCGAATTTGTTGGCGTTGTCGTGGGTGTATGTCCACGTACCTTCGGGGTCGGTGATGCTTTGGATGTTGTCCGCCACGTCGAGCGTGTAGCCGTAGTGTGCGCCGTCGTCCCGCGCTGCGGTTTGCAGGCGGTCGAGGGCGTCGTAGGCGTAAGCCCACGTTTTGCTTTGGCTGGCGGCGGTCTCTGTCAAGCCCATGATCAGGTTTTACCTAGCAGCAGGAAGCGGATGATAGGATACGAAGCCCATATACATAAGACGCACAAAACTGCATAATAATTCCCGTGTCCATTTAAAGCTATAAAACAAAATACAAATGAAATAACAACGGCACATCCTGAAAAAACATACTGACATTTTCTGTTAACACTTGAAACTGGCAGAAAAATAAGTCTTACCCAAGGCCAGCTTGAAACTATGCAATAATATACAAATGACCATATAAATTCCCCTAGTTCCACATGAGAATTTCCTCGTAATATCTCTTGCACATAAGGCGCACCAGAAACAAAATACATTATAATCGCAACAGTTATTATCCAAGACATTGTAACAATCGTTCTCGGGTAACTCTCCATGCTTTTCTTTGTATACATAACCCTCACCATGGAATATATTCCATATGACAAAAAATACAGGGCGTAAAGTATAAAAGTAAAAACAATCGCCCACCCCGGGATAAATGCTATCGATTGACTACATAAACCCTCGCACAATAAACTACGTAAAATCTGCGCTCCTGTTGCCATAACAAAACCAGCAACCCAGCAAATAATAACGATCCTCATGCTATTTCCTCAGAGGAGTATATGTTGTTCTCCAAGTTTCGTGCGAGCGCACCGGAATAAAACCCCAGCGTGGGTAGGCTGGTTCTAGTGTTATCCCTTCGGGTGTAACATCTCCTTGCGGCCCTGTAACCTCAACGCCCCGAAAGAATGGCGACAACCGTCTTACGATAGAATTATCACCATGACCAGCTCCACATGCACGTAGTTCAATAGGCATTGATTCTTCCCACCCTTCATCTTTTTTGATTTTATCCGCCAGATCTTCTGGTGACATTATCTTACCGTCAGGCCCAATAATATCGCCTTTAGTATCACCGTGCGCAATGACAATAACAAGACCTGGCTTATCAGTGATATTTTTGGGCCCTACACCTGGGGGCAATAAATTAATTATTAGCAGCCCCAACGGATCCACAAACGAAACCGGATTCCCCCCCACATACCCATAGAGGTTCAACCCACCCGCCTCCCCAATCGGATCCCTCGACAGCCACCGCCCCGTCCTCGGGTCATACGCCCGATATTTGGTCAGATACAACCCGCTCGGCGCGTGGTACTGCATCCCCGCATAGCCGAACTCCGGCGCGCTTGTCGGGTTGTTGATCAAACTCCCATACGGGTCATAGTCGTAACTGGCGATTTGGGTGCCGGTCTGCGTTAATACATCGCGCACCGAGCCCAGGTGATCTTTGGCGTAGTAACGCTTCTCGCCCACTGTCGCCGATGCACCAGTCTGGCGGAAGCTGCCTTCGCCGTAGTAGTAGTTTGTCGGTTTGTCGTTGCCGTCTCTTGTCTGGCAGATCACGTCGCCGCACCACGTGTAGCGGGTTTCGGTTTGGGTCGTGCCGCTGGTCT
>BNUB01000169.1 GCA_025997045.1 Betaproteobacteria bacterium | reverse complement strand
GGCTGGAGCCACTGCGGCAAGCCTTCAACCACTGGATCAAGGCGCTGTTGCGACGCCGTGCCGAGCCGACTATGATCAAAGAGATCAACGCCATCAACGACATATTTGAGGACTTCGCCATGCTGGCTGAACAACGGGAATCGTGGTTTGACGATGCGATCGCACAAGGACTGCAACAAGGCTTGCAGGCAGGATTGCAACAAGGCTTGCAGGCAGGACGTCAGGAAGGACGTCAGGAAGGACGTCAGGAGGGACGTCAGGAAGGCGAAGTCAGGCTGCTGGCCCGGCAACTGACTCGCCGTTTCGGCCCGTTGTCGCCACGGGTGGAAGCGCGTCTGCGTGAAGCGGACAGCACACAGTTGGAAGCCTGGTTTGATGCCTCGTTCGACGCGCAGAGCCTGACGGATATCGTGGGGCTGACGGAGGGGCATTAATCCAGGCAGTCGTCCTCTGGGAGCGATGGCGTCTCGCCGTCGCACGATGGCGGGGACGCCATCGCTCCCAGCGCGGAGATTGAGTAAGCGAAGTTGAAGCCTACGGTTGTGAACACCTACGCGAAGTGCCACTCACCAACTTGCGGCGGTTGTTATTCTTGCTAACCCGGACATTGCCAACGCCTTCTTTCGCGCCGGTGAAATCGAGGCTTGGGGCCAGGGCATCGAGCGCATCTTCAAAGCCTGCCGCAGGGCCGGGACGCCGCAGCCTCGGATGCGGTTCGACGCGGGCGGGGTCTGGATGGAGTTTCCTTTCGACGAAGCTTATTTGCGTGTAATCCATGGTGCGGTGAAGCCGAGCACCGAAGTCACCCCCGAAGTCACCCCCGAAGTCACCCCCGAAGTCACCCCCGAAGTCACCCCCGAAGTCACCCCCGAAGTCACCCCCGAAGTCACCCCCGAAGTGGGCAGGTTGCTGACCACATTGCAGGGGGAAATGAGCCGGACGGATCTGATGGCGGCTTTAGGGTTGAAAGACGAAAAGCACTTTCGGGAGCATTACCAGCAAGCGGCTACTGCACTTGGTTTGATCGAAATGACCCTCCCCGACAAACCCCGCAGCCGCCTGCAAAAATACCGCCTCACTGCGGCGGGATGCGCTATTTTGCTGGAAAGCGACTTTCGGCAACGCATGGCGCGTGGCGAAGCGGCGGCCTTCGATACCTGGCGGGCGGCCAGCCCCGACACCCCCGCCGATACAGGCGACGCGCTGCCCTGACAGGGGGGGGCAGGCCGCTCACCGTGCGCAGGCGCACAACATGAGCGTAACAAAATGTTGACACATGGACACAAAATTCAGCAGAATCCGGAAATCATAAATTTTGTCCCGTACCGCGCCAGCATCAGGCGCTCGCCAAACAAAAAACGACATGCCCCCCAACGCCTTGCCAGCCTCGCATTGCCTTCCCGGAAGCGCCCAGACCCACGGCGTATCCGGACGTGCCCATGCGATGACAATGTCCCTGCCGATGGGCGCAGGTTTCAAACCTGCCCGCCCTGAGCCTGGCGAAGGGCGATTTAGCGCAAGCAAGCAAGCAAGCAAGCAAGCAAGCAAGCAAGCAAGCAAGCAAGCAAGCAAGCAAGCAAGCAAGCAAGCAAGCAAGCAAGCAAGCAAGCAAGCAACCAAGCAAGCAAGCAAGCAAGCAAGCAAGCAAGCAAGCAAGCAACACTCGCTGCATCGTACATCCTGCCCGGCCGTTCCCCCGCCCGCCGGCGCACGGCGCCCTCGGACGTCTCATCGCC
>BNUB01000168.1 GCA_025997045.1 Betaproteobacteria bacterium | reverse complement strand
TGCCGGTGATGATCGACTCCTCGCGCTGGGAAGTGATCGAGGCCGGATTGCAGTGCATCCAGGGCAAGGGCATCGTCAACTCGATTTCGATGAAGGCGGGCGAGGCGGATTTCCTGCGTCAGGCACGGCTGGCGCGGCGCTACGGCGCGGCCGTGGTGGTGATGGCCTTTGACGAAGCCGGGCAGGCGGACACCTACGCGCGGAAAACATCCATCTGCAAACGGGCCTACAACCTGCTGGTGAAGCCGGAGATTGACGGCGGCGCAGGCTTTGCACCGGAAGACATCATCTTCGACCCCAACATTTTCGCTATCGCCACCGGCATCGAAGCGCATGACAACTACGCGGTCGACTTCATCGAGGCGGTGCGCTGGATCAAGCACGAGTTGCCGCATGCGTGGACGTCGGGCGGGGTGTCGAACGTCAGTTTCAGCTTTCGCGGCAACGATGCGGTGCGCGAGGCGATTCACACCGTCTTCCTGTATCACGCCATCAAGGCCGGGCTGACGATGGGCATCGTCAACGCCGGGATGCTCGGCGTCTACGACGAGCTTGAGCCTGTGCTGCGTGGCAAGGTCGAAGACGTGGTGCTCAACCGCCACCCCGGCGCGGGCGATGCGCTGGTCGAATTTGCCCAGACGGTGAGAGAGGGGCGCTCCCGCGACAAGGAACAGGGGCCGGATCTGGGTTGGCGTGAACAAGCGGCGGAAGGGCGGCTCACGCATGCGCTGGTCAAGGGCATTTCCGAATTCGTGGTCGAAGACACGGAAGAACTGCGCGCCAGACTGGAAGCTGAAGGCAAGCCGCCACTGACGGTGATCGAAGGCCCGCTGATGGCCGGGATGGATGTGGTCGGCGACCTCTTCGGCGCGGGCAAGATGTTTCTGCCGCAGGTAGTGAAGTCGGCGCGGGTGATGAAGCAGGCGGTGGCCTATCTGGTGCCCTTCATTGAAGAAGAAAAGGCACGTACCGGCGCGGCCAGCAAGGGCTGCATCGTGCTCGCCACGGTCAAGGGCGATGTCCATGACATCGGTAAAAACATCGTCGGCGTGGTGCTGGCCTGCAACGGCTTTGACGTGGTTGACCTCGGCGTGATGGTGGCGGCGGACAAAATCCTCGCCGCTGCGCGCGAGAACAAGGCCAGCGCCATTGGCCTGTCGGGCCTGATCACGCCCTCGCTGGAAGAAATGAGCCTTGTCGCCGCCGAGATGCAGCGTCAGGGCTTCTCCGTGCCGCTGTTGATCGGCGGCGCCACCACCAGCCGCGCCCATACCGCCGTCAAGATTGCGCCCAACTACGCGCAGCCGGTGGTCTACGTGCCAGACGCCTCGCGGGCGGTCGGCGTGGTTTCGGCGCTGCTCTCCGAGACGGGCAGTGCTGCGTTCAAGCTCAAACTGGCCGCCGATTACGAACAGGTCCGCGCCCGCCACGCCGACAAACAGGAGCCGGTGCTCATCAGCCTCGCCGCCGCACGCGCCAACGCCTTGCGCACCCCGTGGGCGACAGACCCCGCCCGCACCGCCTGCGATTGCGCCGTGCATGCCCATGGCGCCAGCGCCGCTTACCAGCCGCCGCGACCGCAGGCGCTGGGCGTGGTCACGCTCGACGTAGACCTCGCCGCGCTGCGCGATTACATCGACTGGGGGCCGTTCTTCCGCACCTGGGATCTGGCCGGACGCTTCCCGCAAATCCTCGACGACGCCATCGTGGGCGAAGCGGCGCGCAACGTCTACCACGACG
>BNUB01000167.1 GCA_025997045.1 Betaproteobacteria bacterium | reverse complement strand
CACCAGCGCCAGCCCCGGCCCGATCTGTCCCGCCCCGGCGCTCCTGGCCCGTTCCAGCGCCGCCAGAATTTCCTCCGGTTTGGCGTTACTGGCCTGCAACACACCGGCATAGGCAAGCAGCCCCTCGACGTGCCTGGGGTTTTGCGCCAGCCATTGATCGAAACGCGCCCGCGCCGCAGGGGCAGCGTTGCCCGCCAGATCCAGCCGCGCCAGATTGACCAGCGCGATGAGGAAATCCGCTTGCAGCTTGAGGGCTTTTTCATACGCCGCGCGCGCTTCCGCCGGTTTGCCCTGCCCTTGCAGCAGCGAGCCCTTGATATTCCAGGTTTGCGGGTCATTCGGCCATTTGCGCTCGATGGTGGCGAAGGACTTCATCGCCAGCTCAGGCTCGTTGCGCCGCACATGGGCAAACACCTGGATGAGATCGGCCTGAATCGAGTTCTGGTCGAGTCGGGAGGCCGCTTCGAGGTCAGCGAACCCCGCCCCCGCTTCACCACTCATCAAGCGCACCGCCCCCAGCCTGGCCCGGGCGTCGGCGCTATCCGGCGCCGCACTGGCCGCACGGCCAAGGTATTCCCTGGCCTGGGCGAGATCCCCTTTGGCGAGATAAGCCTGCCCGGCGAGCACCAGCAGCGCGGACGACGGCCTGGCTTCGCCCAGGAGCGGCTGGATCAGGTCAATGGCGCGATCAGCCTGTCCCGTCCCCATCAGCACCGTGGCTTTCAAGGTGCGCGCCAGCGGGTGTTGGGGCGCCACCTTGAGCACCCCGTCAATATAGGTTTGCGCCTGGGCGTATTCCCTGGTCTGCGCCAGCACCGCCCCGGCCAGCAACTGAGCGGGCAGGAAGCCGGGCGCGGCCTTGGTCACTTCCAGCACGCCCGTGCGTGCGGCATCGAGCCTGTTGGCGCGGAAATCGAGATACGCCTGCACATAGCGCGTAATCGGGTAGCCCGGCGCGACACGTTTGAGCTGTTCCAGCGCCTTCGTCACCCCGTCAAGATCATTGGCCATCAGCAGCAGGGACACAAACGCGGAATGCATCGACACCGAATCGGGCCGCGCTTCCAGCGCAGTGCGCATCACCCCCACCGCATCCTTGACCTTGTTCTGCGACAGCAGGACATCGGACAGCAGCATGTAGCCTTCGACCAGATTGGGGTCACGCGCCACGATATCCCGTGCTTTTTGCTCCACCGTGGCGATATTGCCACTGGCGAAGCTGAGTCGCACCAGACCGATCTGCGCCAGCAATTCATCGGGATTGGCGGCCAGCGCCGCTTCATATCGCTGCCGCGCTTCGTCGCGCTTGCCGGTCGCGGCCAGAGCTTCGCCCAGACTGGCCAGCACCGTCGCGCGGGCTTCGGCCTTGCCCAGTGAGATACCGTCGAGCGATTTCAGCGCCTGGGCATAATCGCGGTCGCGCACCAGCGCCCGCGCCAGCAGCGGCGCCGCGTCATCCGCCGGATAGCCCGCGTCTACCGCACGGCGCAGTTCGAGCGCCGCGGTGGAATATCTTTCCTGATCGTAGAGAATCCAGCCCAGCAAAAAACGCCCTTCGGCATTTTTGGCGTCTTTCTGCAAGGCGTTTTTCAACTGGATGGTCGCCGCGTTGTAGTCGCTGCGCTCGATGTACGAACGCGCCGAAGCGATCATTTTCTCCGGGCTGTCGGAACAGCCGGCAAGTAAAAACGCACCCGCCACCACGACCGCCACGCGGCGCGCACGCAGACCAACAGACGCTCCTGACATCACTGATTCTCCTTTTTCAAGCCGAACCGATTCATTAGATCATA
>BNUB01000166.1 GCA_025997045.1 Betaproteobacteria bacterium | reverse complement strand
GCCATTGCCGATCAACTCAACCATCGACCACGCAGATGCCTCAACTACGAAACGCCGTTCGAGGTCTATTCTCGTGAAATCAGTAACTTACAACACGGTGTTGCACTTCAGGATTGAAACCGCCCTGTAAAGACATTGGAATCAATGATGCTGTCAGTGTCAAGATTTGTGGACATTACAATTAAACATGAAATTTTGTCTTCTTTGTGGAGGGAGTGGCAGGCTCATCCTTATTCACCTGATAATCCCTGCGTTTATGCTTATGTTCAGGATGCTGTTTTGAAAGACAAGATGGAGAAGTCCTGTCTTGAATTAAGACAATATCTTAATCAATATCAGTAGCGCATACCTGCGCTGCAACCCGGCGCTGGAGGTGGCCGTGCCGCTGATGCGCGCCCACCTCGGCGAATGGCTGGGGGTGCTGGTGACGCCGTGGGCGATTTCGCTCGTGCTGCTGCCGGGGGGCGGGGGACAGTTCCGCTTGCACTGAGACGCAAGCTTTAGCATAAAATTTGTTTGCGTCTCAACAGGGGCAAGCTGTATAATATTTTGGCTGTGGCCTTTGTTAAACAGAAGTAGGGTCATCCGAACTTAAGCGGTATCAACTAGGAATCACAATGAGTGAACATGCTGATCTTAATGAACGTATGAAGCAATTTAGACTTGCGAGTCGTGGTCTATTTAACCATTTCTTCCGGGTTTCAGAACCATACATGAATGAGCAACAGTATGCATGGTTGCAAGAGGAAAGGTTTTGTGAAATACAATATGTGCTTTTTCAAAAACAGGTGGCAGAACCTCTGTCGTTGAATGCCGAAATATATGGCTGTCCGCAATCAAGTATTTTGGTCGAATCGTGTTGCGATGCGGCTATTCCTATCAAGTTAAATCGTGAGATTAATTCTGGCTACTGGGACTATCCGTTAAAAGAAGTTGATTCTGGTGCGCGGCTATTATTTGTTTGCTTTTTTGATTGGGATCAACTCGACTATCGAGATAATCAATATGTATGTGTTCAGGTAAGCCACTGGACATTACATCCAGAGCTTATTGGTAAGCATGGTTTGATTGAGTCGCAGCATGTAAGATTTATCAGAGGGACATAGCGGTGCTCATTGCATACTATTTTGGTGAGGGCAGTTTCCGTCCGACGGGGCCGTCAGCGGCGGCGGGGGAGAAGCGTTACTACGCCAAAGATTATCTGGGGTCGATCCGGGATGTGTTGGGGCAGACTGGAGCCCAAATCGCCAGTTACGACTATGGCCCGTATGGCGAGCTGACTAACAACCCGACGACTGCGCCGGAGTTCGGCTATGCGGGGATGCAGTTTCATCAACCGAGTGGGAGGTGGTAAATATGGATGTTAATTTGGCAAGACACGTCGGTAGGACTGCTTTTAGAGCATCTGCTGATTTGGGAAACCTCATACCTCTGCTGAAAGAGCATTGCTCTTCAGAAGAATATATGAAACTTGCGCCTGCGATCGCTTCTGCAGTAGCTGCTATAGGTTTAGACGTTCTAAATCCACTGTTTAATAATTTTGCAGGGTTAAAAGATGAGTTCGATGAAAATGTGAGGACATATGGGAGAGTCCTCTAGGATGACTGGGGAAGACCTGTCGAGGGTGGCCGACCGACCATGTGGATAGAGGGTTGCCCAGGGAACCCCCTGAACAAGCAGGGCGATTGCACCTAATCAGCATATTTTTTAACAATCCCGAGAACCCGCATTCTCTCGTCATCAAACAATCCCGCGAACTTTCGTCGCAAACGCAGACTGAGTTTGCGAGAAGGCATTGGCTCT
>BNUB01000165.1 GCA_025997045.1 Betaproteobacteria bacterium | reverse complement strand
TACCTGTAAAGGCATAGACGCCCGTGGTGAGGTTATTCGCCGTGAGTGAATGACCGTTCAGAACCGAAATCAGGTTCAGGGTGTCGCTTACGGCAAACGTTCCCAGAGCGCCGCCATCCAGAAACAGGTTCAAGGTGCTGTCGCTGATGTTTGCATTGCCATCGACGTTTAACAGCGTGCTACCGGATGAAATGCCGTTGGGCATGTGGAAATTCAGGGTCGCGTTCTGCGCGTTGAGGTCGCCGGTGATGGTGTTGTCTTTTCCATGCACGCTCAGGCTGGAGGGCTTGAAAGTCGCGCTGGTTGTGGTCAGGGTGCTGCCGTTTGCCAGTGACCAGGCTTTGTTGAAGGTGCCGCTGCCCAGGGCGATGCTGCCGCCGTCGAGACCGAAGGCGGAATTGCTGGTCAGGGTGAGGTTTTGGACGGTGCCGCCACTCACGTTGAAGGTGAAATCTACTGATTGGCTGGCGAAGTCGCTATATAGATAAGGGTTGGCTTCTTCGCTGAAGATGTGCAGGATGTAAGCGCCATCATCAAGGGGAGAACCGCTGCCGTCGGAGTCTGCGGCGTCGAAAGGAGTGACCGGGACGGAACTCGTTGTTTCGAGGTAGCGGGCATATAAATCTGTCGTGGCGTCTTTGGTTAAAAAGCCGGAGACGTATTGCTTTGCGCCAGCGGGCGTATTAGGTGTCGTGTCAAGGAGGGGCGCGGCGGCGAGGGTGAAAGTCAGTGGTGTGGCGTTCAGCGTCAGCGTGGGCGTGGCAATGCTGGAGGTGAGGAAGGTGAATTTTTGTGCGGCAGTTGGTTGCGCCGCTGACTGGTAGCCGCTCGTTGTGGTCGCGGCAGATTTGCCAGAGCCTGAGGTGCTGGCATCAGAGGCGAAGAGAACAAATGTCAGATCTAAATTGAAAGCGGGGCGGACAAACGCCGAAGAATCGACGCTGATGTAGGAGTAGTAGCCGGTAGACAACCCGGCAATGGCGTTGCTAACGCCGTAGTCCGGCGAGCGCAGCCACCACGAAGAAGGGAAACTTCTAACCGCCGTCGCTTCGCTACTACCAATACCGACACCAATGGCACGCCATTCCGGAAAGGATAGCGCCCAAAGCATCTGACCCCCTGCATCCGCACCATTGATGCCGTCAGCGCTATCGAGTTCAGTATAACCGCTAATCCCTGTATCTCCAATACTCTCCAAATCCCGCGCATTAATCACGCCCAGTTCTTTGTCAAGCCCTCCTGCTATCGCATCCATCGCGCCTTGCAAGGTGCTGCCCTGATATTCGTGCTGACGACCGCCGCCGCAAGTTCCGGCATAGCTGCCACATCCGCTACCAACTGCACGGAATGCCGAACTACTAAAATCATTATTTCTTGATAACAGGGTGACGCTGTTGGCGTCTGCGTTAGCGTGTCCGTAAGCGCCACCGTCATGGTTACCTTTGTAAATGTCTTTACTGGTATTCCCAATCACGACCCACTCGTGCCCGCCAAAGTTGATCTGCGTGGTGTTGACTGCGGTCGTGGGAACTGCGGGAGCCGGAGAAGCGCCAAGATCACGCCATTGCGATGTTTGCGCCGCCGCAGGCAAGGCCACCAGCGCCAGCGCGGAGGCCACCGCCAAGGCCAAGGGGTGGCGCGTCGTTAGCGGCTTGCTTGCTTGCTTGCTTGCTTGCTTGCTTGCTTGCTTGCTTGCTTGCTTGCTTGCTTGCTTGCTTGCTTGCTTGCTTGCTTGCTTGCTTGCTTGCTTGCTTGCTTGCTTGCTTGCTTGCTTGCTTGTTTGCTTGATTGATCGTGTGGTTGCGTGTTTG
>BNUB01000164.1 GCA_025997045.1 Betaproteobacteria bacterium | reverse complement strand
ACGTCACTTCGCTACAGTTCTCCGTGGATGAAGACGTCGGCGAGCTTGTGGTCAAGATCGTCGATAGCGAGACCCACGAGGTGGTCAAACAGATTCCTTCAGAAGAGGCGCTGGAGCTGGCAACGCCGGGCTGGAGCCGCTCAAGGATTTCATCCTCCCCGGCGGCGTCCGCGCTGCCGCCCAGGCTCACCACGTCCGCACCGTCTGCCGTCGCGCCGAACGTGCGCTGGTGGCGCTGGACAGGATCAAAGGGCTGTTCGTTCAGCAGCAAGCCTGATGAACGACGCCCGACAGGGAGAGAGGAGAAGACGATGGCATCAGTTAGCTCACTAGGCGCGGGGTCCGGGATGGACCTCGAAGGGCTGGTAAAAGGTCTCATGAAGGTTGAGAGTTTGCCGTTGGACACGCTGAAGGCCAAGGTAACGTCTTTCAACACCAAAATCTCCGCGTTGGGGACGCTATCGAGCAAGCTCTCCTCTTTGCAGACGGCAGCCAAGGCGTTGAAGCCAAATCTTCTGCAAGCGCCACTGGAAAAATTCGCCACCTACAGCGCCTCGGTCGGTAACGGGGACGTGGCGTCAGCCACGGTAGGCGCCGGAGCCAAATCCGGCAGCTACAGCCTGGAAGTGACGAAACTGGCCCAGGCGCAGAAAACGAGTATTCGTATTGACGACCCCGACAATGTCGGCCCGCTTACGCTTGATTTTTCCGGTGATCCTACGCGCAGCCCGGTCACGATTACTCCGGGCAGCAACAGCCTGACTTCGCTTGCCAACGCGATCAATCAATCCGATTCGGGGGTCAAGGCGACTATCGTCACCGCCAACGGGAACAAGCATCTGGTGCTCACTGGTGAAGAAGGCGCGGGTAAAGAGTTTTCCGTGTCCGGTTCGGGGGTGAATTCCAGCGATGTGACCACGACGCAGAATGCACAGAGTGCCGAATTCACCTTTGATGGCGTGTCGGTCACCAACGCTTCCAATACGGTGACGGGGGTGCTCGAAGGCGTGACCCTGAACCTGAAAGCCGTGACCACGGCGCCGACCACGGTGACAGTGACCGCCGAGCATGGCGAAAAGCTGCAAAGTTCGCTCGAAGCCTTCGTCAAGAGCTTCAACGACGCCGTTGGCAGCATCAAGTCCCTCGGCTCCTACGACGCCGAGACCAAGAAGACGGGCGACCTCAACGGCAACCGCTTGCTGCGTGAAGCGCAGTCGACCTTGCGTAATCTGGTGTTTGAAGAGTCTCCAGACGGGCAGACGCTCTCGAAACTGGGCATCAGCTACCAGAAGGACGGAACGCTCAAGCTCGATAGCGACAAGCTCGCCAGCGCGGTAGCGAATGACCCTGAAGCGGTGGCGAAGTTTGCCTCCCATGTGGGAACCCGGTTCAATACCGAGGTCGATAAAATAGCGGGGCTGGGTGGTAGAATCCAGGCCAGTACCGACAGCATCAAGACCAACGTCCGCAATCTGGAGAAACAGCAGGAAGCACTGGAAGCCCGCCTGGTCAAGATCGAGGCCCGTTACCGCTCCCAGTTTGGCGCGCTCGACAGCCTGGTTGCGAACATGAATTCGACCAGCTCCTACCTGGCGTCGCAGTTGTCCTCCCTCTCCAAGTAGTTAACGTCAGTCACACACGGAGATTGTATTTCCCACTGCCCGGCTTCGGCGAGTTTTTTCAGCTCAGCGGTTTTCTGCGCGAGGGACGGGTAGGGGGACGTCATCACTGTTGCTGCTTTTCAGGGGTGATCTGATTCCAGGCTTCATGGATTTCGCCCAGCAGGGACAGCACTTCCTGCAACGCCTGGGTGTCGTTTTTCATGTTCGCCCACA
>BNUB01000163.1 GCA_025997045.1 Betaproteobacteria bacterium | reverse complement strand
GCGCGCAGCACGGAATCATTATAAAAAGTGCCACCCTGGACGATGATTTTGTCGCCCAGGTCTTCGGGACTTTTGATTTTGATGACCTTGATGAGCGCGTTTTTGATGACGGCATAAGACAAGCCCGCCGAAATGTCCGCGACCGACGCGCCTTCTTTCTGCGCCTGTTTGACGCTGGAATTCATGAACACCGTGCAGCGCGAACCCAGATCGGCGGGCGCGTTTGATTCCAGCGCCGCGCGCGCGAATTCGGCAATCGGCGTTTCGACCGACTGGGCGAAGGTCTCCAGAAACGAGCCGCAGCCCGACGAACAGGCTTCGTTCAAGAGGATGTTGTCGATGACGCCATCCTTGACGCGCAGGCACTTCATATCCTGCCCGCCGATGTCGAGAATGAAATCGACCCCCGGCAGGAAGTGTTCCGCCGCCTTGTAGTGGGCGATGGTTTCCACTTCCGAAAAATCGAGTTTGAACGCCTCACGAATCAGCGCCTCGCCGTAACCCGTGACCGACGAGGCGGCAATGCGCGCGCCTTGCGGCAGTCGGGCGTAGATGTCGGCGAGAATGTCGCCCACCACCTTGACGGGATTGCCCTCGTTGCTGCCATAGTGGGTGTACAGCAACTCATTGTTTTCGCCAATCAGCGCGGCCTTGGTCGTGGTCGATCCGCCATCAATGCCCAGAAACACCGCGCCCTGATAATCCGCGAGCGCGCGCCGCGTCACCTTGGCCTGTGCGTGGCGGGCGTAAAAGGCACGGCGTTCTTCTTCGTTCATGAAAAAAGCGCGCTGCGTGCTCATGCTCACTTCGCGGGTCGTGGAGAGACGCGCAAAATTTTCCAAAGCCGTGGTAAAGGGTTGCGCCCCCGCCGCCTTGCCGTGCAACGCCGCGCCGATGGCGACGAACAATTCGCTGTCTTCGGTCACGACCTGATTTTCCGGCGCGATGGAGAGCGTTTCGATGAAACGTTTTTTCAGTTCCGGCAAAAAATTGAGCGGCCCGCCCAGAAAGGCGATATTGCCGCGAATCTTGCGCCCGCACGCCAGCCCGCTGATGGTCTGGTGGGCGACGGCTTGCAGCACCGACAGCGCGATGTCCTCCCGCGCCACGCCTTCATTCAACAAGGGCTGCACGTCGGTCTTGGCGAACACGCCGCAGCGCGCGGCGATGGGGTAGAGATTTTTGGCGCGACCCGCCAACTCGTTTAACCCCGGCGCGTCGGTTTTCAGGAGCGTTGCCATCTGGTCGATGAACGCGCCCGTGCCGCCCGCGCAGGAACCGTTCATGCGCTGTTCGACACCATTCGTGAAAAAAGTAATCTTGGCGTCCTCGCCCCCCAACTCGATGGCGACATCCGTCTGCGGCACGCGCATTTCAACGGCTTCGGCGCAGGCGACGACTTCCTGCACAAAGGGATACCCCAGAGTTTCCGCCACACCGACCCCGCCCGACCCGGTGATGACGATGGCGACCCTGGCGTGTGGCGGCACGATGCCGTTTTCCGCCAGCATCGCCACGTGCTTCGCGGCGGTCGAGCGCACTTCGGAAAAGTGGCGGACATAGGCGCGCGAAAGCAGCCTGCCGTGCGCGTCCAGCGCCACGACCTTGACCGTCGTGGAGCCGATGTCAATGCCGATGCGGTATGGGATTTCGTTCGTGTTCATGTATGTACGGTATTTTTGGGTCAGTTCAACAGCATAGTCTACGCCCAGTCGCGTGGCGGCAGGAACTCGTGATAGAGCCTTGCTTCGGGGGTGCCGGGTTCGGGTTGCCAGTCGTAGCGCCATTTGACCTCGGGCGGCATCGACATCAGGATGGATTCGGTGCGGCCACCGGATTGCAGGCCGAACAGGGTGCCGC
>BNUB01000162.1 GCA_025997045.1 Betaproteobacteria bacterium | reverse complement strand
TTGGTAGTCACATACTTGTTGAGGGTGTCGCTAAAGCGCGTGCGGTTGCTCAGCGTCCATCGCGCATTGATATCGTGCTCGATGCGCACGGTTGCCGCATCGACATAGGTTTTGCGGAAGTCACGATCTTTGAGGCCGTAGAAATTGTCCCGGTCGACCTTCAGCGGCCCGCCATTGCCATTGAACCCGGCATCCGGCGAAGTGACGGCATAAGGGTTGTTATACGGCACGCCGTAATCCGGCATGTCGTCCGTCTCGTAATGATAAATGTCGAGCCCGGCGCGGGTCGGCGTGCCCAGCCCGATACCGAGCGACAGCGCAGCGCCGGTGTGGTCGATAAACACCTCATCGCGCCCGGCAATGTCGCTGTCCTCCTTCATCACGTTGAGGCGCACGGCAACATGGTCGGCAAGCTGGCGGTTGATATCGACCGTGGCGCGTTTGTAATCCGCCGTGCCGACGCCCAGGCCGACATCAGCAAAATTGCCCGGCCGCGCCTGTTTGCTCTTCAAGCCCACCGAGCCGCCAATCGCCCCGCCGCCGCTGTAGGCGGAGTCCGGCCCTTTTACCACGTCGATCTGCTCGACATTGAACATGTCGCGGGACTGCGAACCGGGGTCACGCAAGCCGTCGATATAGGTACTCGATTGCGTGTCGTAGCCGCGCAGGAAGGGGCGATCCCCTTCGGGATTGCCGCCCTCCCCGCTGCTGAAAGTGATACCGGGGACGGTGCGCAAGGCGTCTTTCAGGGTCGTGGCATTGGTCTCCTGCAACACGTCCCTGGTGATCACCGTGACCGATTTGGGCGTATCGAGCAAAGGCGCGGTGTACTTGGTCGATGCCGCCGCATCCGCTTTGTAGCCCGCATCCGGGCTGGCGGTGATGTTGAGCTCCGGCAAGGTCGGCTCTTGCTCCTGAGCCAGCGCCGCCGCCGGTACGCTGAGCGCCAGCGCGGTGAACGCGGCGCTACGGCTCAAGCGGATTTGCCGCGCAGCAGTGTGCTTGCGGCGGTTGATATATGACATCAGACAACTCTCCGTTAATGTTGAAAACATAAATCTGCATGCCGTTCACCTTGAGGAGATGAAAACGAATAGAGATGATAATGATTATTATTTGTAAAATCAAGTGCACTTGAACGTGAACGTGTCAAGTGCCGCTGCCGCAAGCTTGAACGACGACAAGCCGCTTCGCGTATACTTTTGCCGCAATGAACACAGTTCCTTCTTCCCGCCTTATCCGTCGCTGGCGCTGGGGCGTGGCGCTTGCCCTGCTCGCGCCCCTCGTTTTCGTCGCCGCACATTATCGGCTCGTGCCGCTCGTCTGGTATTGGAGCCAGATGCCCGCAACCGACAAGGACAGCCTGCGGCTTTCCGAATACCGCGTCACACTGGAAGCCATGCCGCTCGACATACCGGAACTCAATACCTCCGCGCTCACCTACAACGACGAGACGGACACGCTCTACACCACCGTCAACAAGCCGTCGCGTGTCGTGGAATTGAGTCGCGCGGGCAAGGTGTTACGCAGCATTCCCGTCAAGGGGGTCGCCGATCTGGAAGGCATCACCCACATCGAGGGGGAACGCTTTGCCATCATCGACGAACACCAGCAGCAAATCTACCAGATACGCATCCATCCAGACACCGCAAGCCTCGACGTGATCGACGCGCCAAGGCTGGGTCTGGGCATCCTCCTTGCCGGAAATCTCGGCTTTGAGGGCATCACCTGGGACGAGAAAAAGCGCCGCCTGTTCGTCGCCAAGGAAAAAAAGCCGCTCATCTTTGAAATCGACGGACTGCCCGACTTCGACGCCGAAACGCACGCGCGCCACCTGAACCTGAAAATCAATGAGTGGCAG
>BNUB01000161.1 GCA_025997045.1 Betaproteobacteria bacterium | reverse complement strand
TTGGCTGGCGGCGGTTTCAGTAAGACCCATGATCAGGTTTTCCGGGGCGGTTTGGTAAGTATAGCTGCGCGCCGCGCTCGGGTTGAGGATGTTTGACAGGCGGCGGTCGCCCGTATTGGGTTCGTAGCCGCACCGGTGGGGTCTGTCATGACGCTGACCCGTGGGTAATTTTTATTCATAACATATAATCGCTGTACATTCCATAATATTCAAAGAAAATACGAACACGATTATTCGCACCCCCCAAATTCAAGCACACGCATCCTGACTGCAGCATAGCTTGGCGACTCAATTCTAAGACAATTTCCTTGATATCTTATCATGTAGTTCTTAGAGATACCTTTCCTAAGAACTATGTACCCTAACTTCCTGTACTTTTTCTCAACAGATTCATCAAGCAATAAACTTCCGCCATGTTTCATCGTTCCTACTGGGTGTACACTGTCGTCGCCATAAATAACCATACAGTTCTCCGCATCCAAACAGGAAACGTTCCGATCATTTGCAACACTCACATAGGAGAAAAACTCCTTATCCAAGGATTCATACACACCACACACTGTCTTAACATGAAGATAACAGGCTGGAATTAAGAGCAATGGCAGCAGGAGCAAACGATCTTCAAACCTTTCTTTCTTTATACAAATTTGAACCCTGTTTATTCCGAGATAAACGAGATAACAAAACAGATATGCAGGGGAATACATCACAAACATACTTAGTGATGACTCTCCGGTTATCGGCGACTCCCCGTAGACACCAAAAAATGACGTAAGTACCATAAAGACAAAATACGCCACAAAGTGGAAAATTATCCAAAACTTGTTCATTTTGAATCGCACGGACATTCAGCGTCAACGAATTCTGGAAAGCTCGGATACATTGTAACCCAAATTCTGCATGCCAGCACTGACACATCCTCCTATGAAATCAACTCCGATTTACTCTCTGAAGCACCACGCAACTGTGTCGTCGGCGTACCTATTTTATCAGAACACTTATACCCCCTTAAAACCTTGTTTCCATATGAAAAAATATCATAACACCCTTTCTGATCAGTCTCAGCCATAACTCGTATAGTTATTATACCATACGTGACATAGAATACGCCATACGCAGCAGAACCCACGTCCTTATCCTTCTTCACAGAGACATTAGCATTATATTCATCACATTTTCTTTCACCCATACATAAAACGATCCAATCTCCTATATCTTCTTCTCTCTCCCTTATTTCGCCATATGAATTCATCATTAACCACGAGGCACATATTGCAACCACTGCACAAAGCACAAAATCAAAAATATAGATTCGGACTGTCCGCTTGCCATGAATCATCCACACCCACAAAAAAAATAATGATTTCAATATTATATACACAAAAAAACCTATTGTCATAGCAAGTAACAATATTATTGCAACGCTATCAACAATAAAATTGTCAAAAAAAACGACAAAAAGCATCAGTAGTATTGCAAAACTTGGCACTTGGTGATTAACCAAGCACCTATTAATCCGGTTATTGAGCACATTTTTCATACCTTACCCATTACCTCCAATCTGAGGACAACATCTTCGCAAACAAAATCAACAAACATCATTTGCAATCATCCTCTCTGCACAATATATTATAGAACCGTTTTATCCCAAAAAGCCCTGCATTATACCCAAGATCTCTACCTAGGCCATCTTCATTTGCTTCATTGACGTAATCATCAAATGTCTCATTTTTATCCAGGGCGGTTTCAATCCTGAAGTGCAACACCGTGTTGTAAGTTACTGATTTCACGAGAATAGACCTCGAACGGAGTTTCGTAGTTGAGGCATCTGCGTGGTCGATGGTTGAGTTGATCGGCAATGGC
>BNUB01000160.1 GCA_025997045.1 Betaproteobacteria bacterium | reverse complement strand
GCGCAGTCGAGCGTGATGGTGTGGGTGCTGAAAATGCTTGCGCCCAGTTTGCCCAGGTGCTTGCGAATGTCGGCGGCGGCGCGCTCGGGATCATGCGCGGCGCTGAGGGCGTCGGTCAGGGTGACGCTGGCGCTGATGCCGTCTTCGTCGCAGAGGGTGAGGCGGCAGCCGGTGGGGCGGGCGGAGAAATGCGTGTCGAGCGCAATCCGGCGCGTGGCGGAGGGCTTTGCCAGCGCCGCTTCGAAAGCCTGATCGTGATTGCGAAACAGCGCTGTGCCCACGACCAGGCTGGCGGGGACGCGGGTGGCGAGGAAGACGCGCTCGAAGCCGTCGTGGTGTTCGATGCGGTTGCTGCGCACGCCGGTCAATTCACCGTGGTGGTCGTACCAGCTCAAGCCGTCGCCATTGGCGAGCGGGGCGGTGTTGGCGCAATCGAAAAATCTGCCGTCCTTGCGATCGACCCCGCTGACCTGGCCGATGGCGCTGCCGACGAAGGTCGGCGACTCGAACGCTTCGATGCCGTGTTGGCGACCGGGGGTGAAATAGTCGGTATAGCCACGGTTGAAGGTCTTGTTGGCGTCGGGCACGAAGCTGTAGGCGCAGCGCCCGGACGAGGCGCGCTGCCATGGTGGCAAACCCGGTGGCAGACCCGGTGTCAGACCCGCTTGCCCGCTCGCCGCAGGGTGGTCGATGATGGCGTCGAGTAATTGGCGGTAGTGGGCGGTCAGGTTTTTGACGTAAGCCAGATCCTTGTAGCGCCCCTCGATCTTGAAAGCGCTGACGCCTGCCGCCGCGAGCGCGGCGAGGTTCGCGCTCTGGTTGTTGTCCTTCATCGACAGCAGGTGCTGGTCGCGGGC
This sequence comes from Betaproteobacteria bacterium, assembly GCA_025997045.1. GTDB lineage: Bacteria > Pseudomonadota > Gammaproteobacteria > Burkholderiales > Rhodocyclaceae > WRNU01. The sequence continues at coordinate 1,012 of BNUB01000160.1, read as the reverse complement.
GATGATGCGTCCGTCCTGATCGGCGAGATCGTAGGGCAGGCGGCAGGCTTGCGAACACTCGCCGCGATTGGCGCTGCGCCCGGTGTGGGCGTGGCTGATGTAGCACTGGCCGGAGAAGGCCACGCACAAGGCGCCGTGAATGAAATATTCGAGCCGACAGGTGGTGGCGGCGGCGATTTGCGCCACATCATTGATGGAGAGTTCGCGTGCGAGCACGAGCTGGGAGAAACCGGCATCCTGCAAAAACCGCGCTTTTGCCGCGCTGCGGATGTCGCACTGGGTGCTGGCGTGAAGGGGAAGCGGTGGCAGGTCGACTTCGAGCAGCCCCATGTCCTGCACGATCAGCGCATCGGCCCCGGCCTCGAAGACCTCCCAGGCGAGACGACGCGCAGGCTCGATCTCGTTGTCATGCAGGATGGTGTTGAGGGTGACGAAAATCTGCGCATGGTAACGGTGCGCATGCGTGCATAGGCGTTCGATGTCGGCGATGGTGTTGCTGGCCGAATGCCGCGCCCCGAATGCCGGGCCGCCGATGTAGACCGCGTCGGCCCCATGATCAACGGCGGCGATGCCGATTTCAGCGGTTTTGGCGGGGGCGAGAAGTTCGAGAAGGTGGCGGTTCATCGGGGCGGAGGGGGCTTCGGGGTCGAAGTTCAGAGATTGGGTTCCACTCGTTTTTGTTCTTCCGTGCGGCCTGCGGCCTGTTGTTCGTGCAGCAGCTTGAGCTTGATGCCGGTTTCGGTGAGCACATAGCGTTGGTTGGGTGAGCGTGGCTTGTCGGGCAGCGTCAAACGTAGCACGCCGTCTGTCAGTAACGGTTCCAGATGGGTCGCCACAAAACTCTGGCGCTGGCGGTAGCCTGTATGAGTCAAGAGTTCCGTTAGCGAACGTGGCTTGGTGGCGTAGTTGACGATGCGCCTCGTCAAGGAAACACTCATCACGGAACCTGTGTTGCGCGTGCAAACCGCCCTTGGCATTCGCCTGACCGAGCAGGAAATCGCCGTTGTCGCCT
>BNUB01000159.1 GCA_025997045.1 Betaproteobacteria bacterium | reverse complement strand
CGCCAGCGCCACCACGACCTTGCGGATGTGCTTTGTCGGAGGCAGGAAGTCGGGAGAATCGTCCACGATGGCGAGCACGGGAAAATGGCGGTCAAGGAAAAGCAGCGCCCCCCAGCCTGTCGTGTGGCGCCTGAACTGTTCGCGCCGCAGGCGCGGGACGTTCAGGCAAAGAATGGCGGACAATGAAAAATCTCCGGGGTAGCCCCGAAGTGGTCTGACTCATGGAGTCCGACGCTCACCTGGAGAGGCTCTGCCCGCGCAGACTAATCCACAAGCATGGGGCGGGTCAAACAGGAGGGCATGAGTCTGGTGACAACTATCTTGACTGGCTCTGATGTGCAAGGGGCATGGGATCGAGGGCGGTGCTATCATTGATATCATTCGATCAAGGAGCGTGAAATGGCGAGTCTTCTGGTGCGTGGTGTTGATGACAATCTGGTGCAATGTCTGCGGGAGCAGGCCGCTCAACATGGGCGCAATGCGGAAGCGGAACATCGGGAAATTCTTGCGCGTGCGCTGCGGCGGCCAAAAAAGCGCAGCTTTGCCGAGGTGTTGATGTCGATGCCGGATGTGGGCGAGGACGCTGATTTTGAGCGGGTCGATGATATAGGTGAGGCCGCGCGTGTATCTGCGATGAAAAATATATCATCTGTTTTGAAGCGCGCTCAATTCGAAGCAAGGAAACAAGAATTCGATAAAGCCCTTTATTTGCTTGAAACTATTAGCGATGAAGAATTTCTTCCGGGTATTTATTATGTAATGAAATATATTTTTATATCTCTATCTGATGATAATTGTTATTCGTTTTTAGATATGAGGCGATGCTTGGAAAATGCTCTAAAGGAAGAACCCAGCAATATAGATGCGTTGATTGAACTTGGATATTTTTATTCAGTAATTATGGCAAATGATAAAAAAGGGGAGAAATATTTTATTAAAGCATGTAATTTACTTAGAAAAAAATATACGGAAGCTTTGGTCGGGATTTGTCAAATGGAAAGAGAGGAGTACGCCGGTTTTTTAAATAAAGAAATAGCAGAGCTGCGGAAGGCGGTAAAATCGGAATGCAAGGATGTTGGCGTCAAAGTATAGAAGGATTAATTCCAATTCTCAATATATGGTGGCGAACCACATCACACGAGGAGTTGAACTATTATGGTTAAGTTGAGATATGATCCTATGATAGGAGTGGGTCCTTTGAAGTTTGAAGCGCCATTTCAAAAGTTTTTTGCTGGCTATCCATTGCATTTAAAAAATGCAGAAGGTAGAAGCTTTGGAAAAAGTATTTATGACCATAGAATAAAAGGGAGGATTAAGAGCGAAAGTTGGGAAGTTGGTGACTTAAATATTACTCTAACATTTGGGGAGGACAACCTGTTAAAAACCATTTTAGATGGTGAAAGCTTTGTATTTCTTGGTACGGAAATTATAGGACTGCGAGAAAACATGTTGTGTGATTATTTTGGGAATGCCATAGAGATAGAGCCTATTGGATGTGGTCTGGTATTTTATGATTTTTTAGGGGATATTCTGATTTTAACTAATAATGGATATGTCAATTCAATTACTGTTGGCTCATATTCAATGCCATTTCCAAAGAGAAAAAGACTAAAAAAGTCACTAAAAACAGGTGGACATTTCCATGACAAAGATGCATAATACCAATGCACCAAATATCCATTACCGCTGGGGGGGGGGGGGGGGGAAAGTCAAAGTCTAAAAATATTTTTTCCAAAATGGATTTAATTTTAAAGCCCAAATTTTAAAAGAAGGGAGATTTTTTCCATTTTTTTTTTTCAAATCCTTTTTTCCCCCTTCACCCCAAAAAAGGTTTTTTTGTTTTTTTTTTACTTAAAAAAAAAAAAATTTTTTTTTTTCTTCCTTTTTTATTTTTTCCCCTTTCTTTTTTTTT
>BNUB01000158.1 GCA_025997045.1 Betaproteobacteria bacterium | reverse complement strand
CCGGCCTTTTCCCCGCCCGACGGCGCACAGCGCCCTCGGGCTTTTCATCGCCCTGGGGCTGGCCCCGACCTTGCTCCTGTCGCCGGACGCGGCGCTGGCGGTGGATAGAACCTGGACTGGCGGTGGCGGTAACGATAAATGGATTACCGACGCAAACTGGGGGGGTACCGCACCGACCACTGGCGATCGCACCGTCATCGACACCGACGTTACCGTCACCATCGGCTCCGGCGAAATTGGATACGGGGATATTTTCTCCATCGGCAGCAGCGGCAGCAATTCCGCTTTGAGTATCACCAGCGGCGGGGCACTTACCACCGGGACGTCTAGTATTGGATCCTATTCGGGCACAGGTACGGTCACTGTGAACGGCACGTGGACTTCCGGTTCATTGATGATCGGTGACAACGGAACCGGCGTCCTGAACATCACGAACGGCGGCACGGTTACCTCCGTTGGTAGCTCTGCCTATATTGGATATGAGTATGACTCCAGCACGGTCACTGTGGACGGCGCGGGTTCAAGCTGGAACCTCAGCTCTACAACACTTCAGTTCGGTAATGGCTACTCAGGAACCAGCGTCCTGAACATCACGAACAGCGGCAAGGTTTCAACGACGGGTGCTATTACTGTTATGGATGGGCGCAACAGCACAATCAACATCGGAGCCGGAGCGGTTGCGGGCATCCTTGACGCACCAGGCATTACCGGCGGCACAGGAACCACCACCCTGAATTTCAACCATACCGCCACAAGCGGCTCAAAGTATTACTTCACGAATACCGGGCTTGCAGGCGGAACCGGCGTTAATCTCAGCGGCAACATCAACCTCACCAACACCGGCGGATACACCGTGCTGACCGGCGCGGACAACCGCACCAGCGGCACAACCACCATCACCGAAGGAACGCTGGCGCTCTCCGGCAACGCCAGCATCGCCAGCCCTTCCGGCGTCACGTTCAACAGCAGCGGTGGCGCAGCTGTGACTTTTGATATTTCCGCCATAAACGGCGCCAGCACGACGATCAAAGGTCTGGGCGGCAGCGGCGGTAAGGTCTGGTTAGGCAGCAAAAATCTCACGATTGAGAACGACACAGACAATACTTACGGCGGCACGATTTGTGACGCCGGCACCTGCCCCAGCGGCAGTCTGACCAAGACCGGGAGCGGAACGCTCACTTTGACCGGCTCACCTTCCTACGTCGGCGGCACCACGGTCAGCAACGGAACGCTGCAAATCGGCAACGGCGGCACCACGGGAATCATCAATAGCCCTATCAACACCACCAGCACCAACGCCAACGTGACCTTCAACCGCAGCACTCCCGTGAATTACGGCTACACCATCTCCGGCAGCGGCAGCCTGACCCAGGCCGGGAGCGGAACGCTGAGCCTGAGCGACACGAACACCTACACTGGCGTCACCACGATCAACGCAGGAACGCTGGCGCTCGTTTCAAACGGCGCCATCACTCAATCCAGCGGCGTAGTGATCGGCGCTTCGGGAACCTTCGACATCTCCGGCTTAGCTGGTGGCGGCGCTACCATCAAAGGATTGTCCGGCGAGTCTGGCAGCACAACAGTCAATCTTGGAGACAAAACCCTGACAGTCACTCAGAACACGTCTTCCATCTTTGCCGGGATCATCACCGACAGCGGCTACGGCGGCGGCCTGATCAAAGGCGGCGACGGCACGCTCATCCTCTCCGGCGGGGTCGACATCGACACCACCGCCATCCACGAAGGAACGCTGGAACTTACCGGCAACCTGGACAGCGCCGTAAACGTAGCGGACATCGCCGGAGCCACCTTCGCCCTGCGCGGCGGCGTCATGGGCGATGTCACCCTGGGTGGCAGCAACAGCACACTGAACGCTTATCAGGGCAGCATCATCACCGGCAACCTCGACGCG
>BNUB01000157.1 GCA_025997045.1 Betaproteobacteria bacterium | reverse complement strand
GAGATCGAAGAAATCCACCCCGCGTTTCGGCGCGCCCCACTGCTCGGGCAAGGCTGGCCCGGCGGCAAGCGCGGCAAGACGGCGCGGCTGGTCGAACCCGGCGACCTCCCCTGCCCCGGCCTGTCCATCGGCGCGGCGGCTGAAGCAACGCCCCAGCTCGAACACCCGCACCCGGCTCTGCTGGCGTTTGCGGTTGGTGACAAGGTTTGCCACCAGACCCGGAACCAGGCTGGTGCGCATCACGCTCATCTGGGCGGCAATCGGATTCGCCAGCCGGATCGGGTCGGAATTGGCGCAGAAATCGCGCTCCCAGGCTTCGTCGACGAAGGCGAAATTCACCACTTCCTGGAAATCGCGCCCGGCCAGGAGATGACGCAAGGCCCAGCTCGTGCGGCTCGACTCGGAGCGGGCGAGCATCGCCAGCGAGCCTTGCGGCGCAACCGCGGGGATGTTGTCGTAGCCGTAAAGACGGGCAATTTCTTCGATCAGATCCTCTTCGATCTCGATATCGAAGCGAAACGACGGCGGGGTAATCCGCAGCGCCTCGCCATCGGCACGCACGTCGAGATGCACGCGCTCAAGCAGCCTGATGATGTCTTCGTCATCAATCCCGATGCCGAGCACCTGCCGTACCCGCGCCGGATGCAGGCTGACTGCGGCGCGACGCGGCAGGGAATCGGCGGCCAGCGCCTCTTCCACCGGGCCGGCAGCGCCGCCGCAGATGTCGAGCACCAGACGGGTCGCACGCTCGATCGCGGCACGGGGCAGGTCAAAATCCACTCCACGCTCGTAGCGATGCGAGGCGTCGGAGGAAAAACCATAGGCGCGGGCGCGACCGGCAATCGCATCGGGCGCGAAAAACGCGCTCTCCAGGAACAGATCGGTGGTCTCAAGCGTGATCCCGCTCTCTTCTCCACCCATGATGCCGGCCAGCGCCAGCGCGCGCGCTTCATCGGCGACGAGCAGGGTATCGGCGGCGGGCTTCACCGTCTGCTCGTTGAGCAGCAGCAGCTCTTCGCCCGGACGCGGAAAGCGGGTGTGAATGGCGCCGTGCAGGCGGGTATTGTCGAACGCGTGCAGGGGCTGGCCGAGTTCGAGCATGACGTAATTGGTGATGTCGACCAGTGCGCTGATCGAACGGATGCCGCTGCGTTGCAGGCGCGCCTTCATCCAGTCCGGGCTCGGCGCCCTGGCATTGACGCCGCGCACGATGCGCCCGCAATAACGCGGACAGGCCGCCGGGGCGTCGAGCGCGATGGCGCGCCGATCGTCGATCGTCGGCGCGACCGGTTCGATCACGACGGTCTGCAGTGGCGAATCCGTGAGCGCCGCCACTTCCCGCGCCACGCCGGTCAGGCTCAGACAGTCGGCGCGGTTGGGGGTGAGCTTGAGGGTGAAACAGAGATCGTCGAGCCCGAGCCAGGCGCGGATATCGGCACCGACCGGGGCATCCGCAGGCAGGGCGAGCAGGCCGCCATGGTCTTCCGGGATGCCCAGCTCCCGCGCCGAACACAGCATGCCGAAAGATTCGACCCCGCGCAGTTTGGCCGCCTTGATGGCGAAATCGCCCGGCAACACGGCGCCGACCCTGGCGCACGGAACTTTCATCCCGACCGCAGCATTGGGCGCGCCACATACGATTTGCAGCACCTCCCCCGCGCCGACGTCGACCTTGCAGCGTTTCAGTTTGTCGGCATCGGGATGTTTTTCCGCTTCGACGATTTGCGCCACCACGACCCCGGTAAACGGCGGAGCCACCGGATCAGCTTCTTCGACCTCGAGCCCGGCCATGGTCAGGAGGTGCCCGAGCGCCTCACTGTCCAGCGCCGGATTGACGAAAGTTCGCAACCAGTTTTCGGAGAATCGCATGTTTGCTTACCTGAATTGACTCAAGAAACGCAGATCGCCTTCAAAGAAAAGGCGCAGGTCGTTAATGCCATAACGCAGCATGGCGAGGCGATCCGGCCCGAAGCCA
>BNUB01000156.1 GCA_025997045.1 Betaproteobacteria bacterium | reverse complement strand
ACTCAATCCAAGGTTCAACCCGCGCTGAATCTCGTTGCGTTCGCCTGTCACCATGTGTTCGTAGGTTTTTTTCATCCAGCACCCTACCAAATTTGGGGGTGTTGCACTTCATTATGGAGTCCGCCCAGACTAAACCAACCCCCAATCACTGAATAATAAGTCAACCCAAGCGCCCCAAATGCCCCTCCAATTGCACCATAAGAACGCGTTGTATTATATGAGATCAAGAAATACTGCAAGTCAACACCGTCAGACGTTGCATGTGTCGGCAGATGCAGAGTACGAAGCAAATCCGTCTCTTGTCCTATCTTAGAAAAGGTCATGAAGGTATCATCGGTAAACTGATTGGGATGATCTACAATAATCTTTAAAGCTTCGCAAAACGTTGCAAGCCCCAACGGATCCACAAACGAAACCGGATTCCCCCCCACATACCCATAGAGGTTCAGTCCACCCGCCTCCCCAATCGGGTCTCTGGAAAGCCACCGCCCCGTCCTCGGGTCATACGCCCGATATTTGGTCAGATACAACCCGCTCGGTTGGTGATACTGCATCCCCGCATAGCCGAACTCCGGCGCGCTTGTCGGGGTGTTGATCAAACTCCCATACGGGTCATAGTCGTAACTGGCGATTTGGGTTCCAGTCTGCGTTAATACATCGCGCACCGAGCCCAGATGATCTTTGGCGTAGTAACGCTTCTCCCCCACCGTCGCCGAGGTTCCAGTCTGGCGGAAGCTGCCTTCGCCGTAGTAGTAGTTTGTCGGTTTGTCGTTGCCGTCTCTTGTCTGGCAGATCACGTCGCCGCACCACGTGTAGCGGGTTTCGGTTTGGGTCGTGCCGCTGGTCTCGATCGCGGCGATTCTTCTGCCCTGTCCGTCGTAGCGGAATTCGCTGTAGCGTTGCGGCTCAGTCTTGTAACCGATGCCGGTCAGGCGGTTTTCCATGTCCCACTGGTAGGTGTGCGCTTCGTCTTCGATGAGATTGCCCAAGGCATCGTATCGGTACGGGGCCTGGTCGAATTTGTTGGCGTTGTCGTGGGTGTATGTCCAGGTGCCTTCGGGGTCGGTGATGCTTTGGATGTTGTCCGCCACGTCGAGCGTGTAGCCGTAGTGTGCGCCGTCGTCCCGCGCTGCGGTTTGCAGGCGGTCGAGGGCGTCGTAGGCGTAAGTCCACGTTTTGTGCTGGCTGGCGGCGGTTTCAGTAAGACCCATGATCAGGTTTTCCGGGGCGGTTTGGTAAGTATAGCTGCGCGCCGCGCTCGGGTTGAGGATGTTTGACAGGCGGCGGTCGCCCGTGTTGGGTTCGTAGGCGTAGCCGCGCTGGAGCGCGCAGATAATCGTGGTGCGTCCCTGATGTCCTCGATTGAAATCGCGCCCTATTTTTCTCATAACTCACAATATCTTTGTCTTTGTCTAACAAATGCCGTACAACGCCAATTTAACTCACCATCTTTTATTAGCGGTTCCACCACTATAACTATTTTCTGATCATAATCAACACTAAGTAATGCTCCTTGGGAAAGAACAGAAAACACCTTCCCCGGCGACGTATCAGGGAAAGATTTTATCATCACATCATTACAGCCCGGCATAAGCACCCCACCATTGGCAAAGCACTCGCTCGCCACATTTTCCACGCCATGAAGTTGTATTTTCATCTCAGCAAACGTATATATATACCTTGGCTCAAATATACTTGGCGAGAACCATGCTATCGCAAACGATACAAATAACAACAACAGCATAGCCCGCTTCAGCAGCACTGTCCACCTCATGACAGGAGAACGAATATAGCGCAAAAAACTCATTCTACACCTCACAAAAAACACGCTCTACCTATGAAAGCCATTACGGCTTAGCAGAACATCCCGCGTTCAACCCATAACTGCATACCCCCCACCCTGTGGCAGTGGGGCGAGTTGAAGTATTCTCGCAAGCTTTTGACCGGCAAGTCAGGAGCTTCTGATGCGACACTACCAACAACTCACCCCGGC
>BNUB01000155.1 GCA_025997045.1 Betaproteobacteria bacterium | reverse complement strand
ATTGTGTTTAACGACCCCCTGCCTCGGGTCTTCAATCACCGCAAAATACTCCATCAGACTCTTCCCCATCGCACGCTCAAAAAACGAGAGTAGACGGGATTTGTTGTGCGTTTACAATAGGTTAAGGAAAATATAAAAATAAAGTTGCGCAAGAACAACAGTATATGCCGTTTAGGTGCAATCGCCCTGCCAGCATGACACCTTCACAAAGAACACCCATGCCCAGTTAAAACAGGTTTTTTGAGGCGATTCGACTGCTCATGACGCCACCTGATCCGCCAAAGCGGCCTATTGGGTTTGTGACACAGGAAGATAAGGATACTTAATTTACTGACTGTAGCAGCTAAATAAAAACCCCGTTTATCCGCTACTTGGCGGAGAGATGGGGTTTGTTTTTTGTGGAATAGATAGAACAAAAAGTTACATCTATAGCAGCTTTAACCTACGTGAAAGACTTTCTACTACATGACCGGCAGCTACCAATGGATCAACTCCATTGCTGCTGTAGATACTGCAAGAGGCCATGTCATCAGGAAAACCGAACTGTGCGTATAATTCTTGAAGCAAGGAAATTTTTTCTTCATCGGAAACATGGCACTGTAACAGCCAAACTAGGTGTGCAAAGCGCCATTTTTCTATGGACTCGTTTTTCGCTTCTTGCGACATTGGATGTCCCTGTACCTCAAGAAAGTGGCTCCCAATGGAAACCAATTCGTCTTCGGGTATTTCCTCTCCAGACGCAATCGTAATCAAGTCGCTGTCAATTTCATTCCCTGTCTGCATTAGGCAAGTTTCAGCGTAGGCAATTAGATTTTTCTTCTTGCACCAACCGCACTCAAAACCAACCAGCAATGTATGCCAGTTAAGCTGGTTGGTTTGCTTCATTACATCGAAGGCAGACATGGGTTACTCCTTCAAGGTTTCGGAGGGATTTGATTAGGAAATCCAGTTACTGTCCCATTTGAAATAAATCACCGATGGGTTACTTGCCCCTGATCGACGATCCACTCAAAGACACCCGTCTTTCCGTTCAGGCTACCTTCGAGTTGGTAGAGATCGGACTGGCGGATAACAACACCACTAGGCCCTTTGGTAGGTATGCTGAATTTCGTGGCGTTTCCGGCATAATTGTCGACCATGTCAGGGAATGCATGGAGAGGGTCTGTCTTGGCGGCACTTCCAACACGAGCTTTGCCAAGTACATCGTTTTCAATCGCTCCCCCCTTCCCCGCAAACTAAATAAACAACATGAAGAAACAACACACGATTTCTCCCGAAACTGTGGCATTTTTGAATCCAAGAGAATCCACTAAGCTATGTCCATTCTTCCGGAACTGGAACTAAATCCCTATAAGCTTTACTCAATATCTCACGATATTGGGAATCAAATGGTTCAGTAAGCAGGCGACTCACATCTCCTTCAAGCCATATCATCAACTGTTTCTCAGCCGGATCAACAAACAGTTTGTCGTCTTCCCAATGCATTTTTTCCCAATTCCGAGACAACCATTCAAACAACACTAATGCCTCAGATTTCGATAAAGTTAGCTGGATATCCTCCCCCTTTAATATTGCTGATGTCATTTTAATCCTCCGTGAGTAGTAATATGTGAGATTTGATCCTGACTCAACCTCCACGCTCCCCAAAAACTTCCGTCTGGTCTGAGGAATACGTTATTCCCAGTCGTCGGATTGAAGTAATGAGTAACAGGGCTGCCTTTATAGGTCCCTTGAATAACCGTAGTCGCAGAATCAAAGATATGGTTGTTAATGGCCGACTGAAAAGCTTCACCATTTGCCTTGTTCCAACCCCCAGTAATACCAAAATCACCCGCATGCTTGAATTCATGCTGCAATTGGGATCTCAAATACGTAGCTCCCCCCTTTGGGGCCCGCACGCCTCTTTTCCCCGCCTTTCTACCGCCCCAGTTGAACGGGTTCAGGCATTCTTTTGCACAATCCGCCCACGGCGGCTCTTCGCAAGCGCCCGTCAGTTTGTTGAA
>BNUB01000154.1 GCA_025997045.1 Betaproteobacteria bacterium | reverse complement strand
CGTCTCGCCCGATACCCTGCGCCGGGAGCATGAGGCGACCGAGCGGGCCTATGGCGGCAAGCCAGCCTTTGACCGGGCCAAGGCAGACGGCAGGACGAAGCTGAACTTCCGCCAGTGGGTGCAGGTGAGGACGGCACGGTTCAAGCGGTGGTTCGGGGATTGGGAAGGATTGCGAGCGCAGGGAGGTCTGGACGCAATGAAGCCGGTCAAGCTGTCGTTGCCCGAGTCGTTGCGCAATGCGTCACTGGTCGAACTGCGGGATGCGGTGAAGGCGCGCCTGGACGCACTCGCGGCATCAGGGACAAAGGTAGATCATCCGGTTCTCGGAGAAGTCGGATTCAGCAAGACGAACAACGACAAGGTTTCCAGTACATCCGCCACGAAGGAGAAACTACAGGCCGCGCATGAGATCAAAGCTGTCATCGAAGGCGGGATTCATTCGGGGAGTGCGCCGAGCGAGAAGCCGAACGAAGCGCGACACGGGGTGACGTATCACACGCTGGCGGCGAGAGTCAGCGCCTTCGGACACGACTTTGTTGCGCTGGTGACAGTGAAGCAGACGCCTGACGGCAAGCGGTTCTACAACAACATCGCCGTGCGAGACGAAAACGCCCCAGCGGCATATCCGGGAGATCAGCAATCCGGGAATTCTGCCTCTGCCACGGCCTTCACTGGGGCTGACGCCAGTATCCTCCCCCCAATGCGCCGCGTCAATCCTGACGACGTGTCCAAAGTCACCGACCCGGAGACGGGGGAGCCGATGGTTGTTTATCACGGTAGCCCGGAGAATTTTAACGTCTTTGACTTTGGACAAGCACGTTCCAGTGCGGATATTCCCGCCGCTTTCTTCACGACCGCAGTCGATGAGGCCGAAGGGTATGGCGATGTGCGTCAGTTTTTCCTCAACATCAGGAATGCAACGGAAAAGCCAATCAGCCAAATGAATGGCACGAAGGAACTTGAAAGACTGAAAGAACAGAGCTTTGATGGCACATTCGTTGATGACTCCTACGCCGGAGAGACGAGAATCGAATACGCCGTTTTCTCCCCCAACCAGATCAAGTCCGCCACCGGCAACACGGGCGAGTACGCTGCCGGGAACGACGACATCCGGTTTTCCATTGCCGACACCGACAATCACGCGCAAACTTTTACGCCAGACCCATACGACGCCAAGGAATTCGCCAACATTGTTGACGCTGTTCTATCGTCAGAGCAAACGCCGCGTAAATTCATCCGAATGGGTGACACGCCTGCGGTCTTGCGTGCGATAGGCGCAACTGCGCCGCAAATTCAGATTCAAGCCAGTGTCATCAAGAAAGCAAATGACCCGACCATCAGGGAGCATGACGTCCCTGCATCTGTACTTCGTAATCTTCCTTCTCTGCTGTCAGACCCAATAGGCGTATTCGATTCCAGAACGGAAAAGGGGGCGCTGTTGGTGTTCGTTGAAGCAAAGGACGCCAGTGGGCGCGATGTTGCAATCGCCGTTCACCTGAATACAAAGGGTGACGGATTTGCTGAAATCAACAAGATTGCCAGCGTCTACGGAAGACAAAACGCAGCAGGAGAATTTTCAACGTGGGCGAACGAAGGCGGACTGCGGTACTACAACACAAAAAAAGCCGCTCGATTGCTTCATGGGGCTGGGCTGCAATTGCCCAAGGCGAACACAATCAAACGGCTCAACCCCAATGCTATCACCGAAGCTGATGTTGTCAACGGCGACGGCATCAACGCCTCCCGCCCCGCACCCACCCGCGACCGCGCCACCGCCGCAAAAGAACGGGCACGGCTGGAGGCGCAACTCGAACAGGCCGAGCACAACGTGGAGCGGTGGAAGCGACTCTACGCTTGCCAATCTGGTTCATCAGCGGCCCGGACGGTGCCCATGCCTTTTCTTCCCCGCGCATCGTCTGCGCCAGCCGCACCGCCGTATCATTCTTGCGGCTGAACACGACCATGCGGTCTTCCCCGTTCTCCCGCAGCGTCAGCACGTTCTCCATCTTGCTCCACATCGGCTTGAGCA
>BNUB01000153.1 GCA_025997045.1 Betaproteobacteria bacterium | reverse complement strand
ACCCCGGCCTGCGAGGCTTCGTAGAGCGTGGCGATGACTTCGGGTTCGAGCAGGGCGTTGAGCTTGGCGATGACGCGCGCACGGCGTCCGGCGCGGGCGGATTCCATCTCGCGCCGGATGGCGGCGACGACTTGCGGTTGCAGGGTGAATGGCGCTTGCCACAGGTGGCGCAGCGCGGTGGCCTGACCCAGCCCGGTGAGTTGCTTGAAGACTTCGGCCACGTCTTCGCCCATCGCCACGTTGCAGGTCATGAGGCCGAAATCGGTGTAGAAGCGGGTCGTGCGGGGGTGGTAGTTGCCGGTGCCAAGGTGGACGTAGCGGCGCAGGCCGTCGTCTTCGCGCCGCACCAGCATCAGGAGCTTGGCGTGTACCTTGTAGCCGACCACGCCATAGACGACGTGGGCGCCGACTTCTTCGAGCCTGGTCGCCCACGAGATGTTGGCTTCTTCATCGAAGCGCGCCATCAGCTCCAGCACGACGGTGACTTCCTTGCCTTTCTGCGCGGCGCGCACGAGGTGCTCCATGAGCACCGAATCGGTGCCGGTGCGGTAGACGGTCATCTTGATCGCCACCACCTGGGGGTCGTCGGCGGCGGCGCGCAGGAGTTCGATCACCGGGGCGAAGCTCTGGAACGGGTGGTGGAGCAGGATATCCTGGGCGCGGATGGCGGCGAAGATGTCGTGGCGTTTTTCGAGCGCACGCGGCGGGGCGGGCTGGAAGGGCGGGTATTTGAGATCGGGGCGCTCGACCCGGTCGGGGATTTGCATCAGACGCACGAGGTTGACGATGCCGGGGGTGCGATAGAGGTCGCCCTGTTCGAGCTTGAACTGGTGCAGGAGGAATTCGCCCATCGCCTCCGAGCAGTTGTCGGCGACTTCGAGGCGCACGGCGTCGCCGTAATGGCGCTGGTGCAGCTCGCCGGTGAGCGAGGCGCGCAGATCCTTGACCTCCTCTTCGTCGACGAAGAGATCGGAATTGCGCGTGACGCGGAACTGATAGCAGCCGTGGACGCGCATGCCGCTGAACAGCTCGTCGACGTGGTTGTGCAGCACCGAGGACAGGAACACGAAGGTGCAGGCCGCCGTGGTGATGGCTTCGGGCAGGAGGATGACGCGGGGCAGGGCGCGGGGAGCCTGGACGATGGCCGCGCCCGAATTGCGCCCGAAGGCGTCGCGCCCCTCCAGCTCCACGGCGAAGTTGAGGCTCTTGTTGAGCACGCGGGGGAAGGGATGCGCGGGGTCGAGCCCGATCGGGGTGAGCACCGGCATCACCTCGCGGTGAAAATAATCCTTGATCCACTGCTGCTGCGCTTCCGTCCACGCGGCGCGGCGCAGAAACACCACCCCTTCGCGTTCCAGCGCGGGCAGGATGTCGTCGTTGAGCAGGGCGTATTGCCCGGCAATGAGGCGATGAACTTCCGCGCTGACCCGGCTCAGCAGCTCCGAGGGCGACACCCCGTCGTTGCCCGCGGCGCTGTCGTGCGAGCGGATTTGTTCGCGGATGCCGGAGACGCGAATCTCGAAAAATTCGTCGAGGTTGCTCGATACGATGCACAGAAAGCGCAGACGCTCCAGCAAGGGCACCGCAGGGTCAGCCGCCTGGGCGAGCACCCGGCGCTGGAATTGCAGCAGGGAGATCTCGCGGTTGATGAAGTTTTCAGCGGGATAGTGGGTTTTGTTGGCCGCGACGTACATGTTTTCTCTGCCTCTCCGGAAGCCTTGATTATGGCCCGAAGGATGCCTGTTGCGGCAAAAAGCTCATGTCGTGCCTCTGCCGCAGAGGCAGGTGCGGCAACTTTCACGCAAAAGGAATAAAATACCCCTCAATTTATTCCTCTATGAAAGCAACACATCATGCAAAATCCCATAAATACCGCCACGGACAACCAAGTCTTCGTCAAAGGCGGGTTGGTTAGCAACAGTATCTACGGTCGTGTATTTTGTCACCGGGTTAATACCTTGTCGCCCGCTTCCTCTCACGGCCACGGATACTCGGCAACCGGCAAGCCTTGGGCCGTCAGTTGCCTGGCGATGTCGCGGCGCAG
>BNUB01000152.1 GCA_025997045.1 Betaproteobacteria bacterium | reverse complement strand
ACAAGGACGAAAACGAACATGTTTTCAAACGCGGTGAGTACGTCTACGGTGTGGAGGCTCGCCTGAATGCTGGCTTTGGCCTTTGGCAGTTGGCTTTTGCTTCCAATAAGCCCCTGACCGCCGATAACATCGCCGCCGCCGATGCCACCATGATGAGCCTCAAGTCGCCCGCCGGTAAGCCGCTGGGCATTGCCGGTATCGTCAGGGACGTGGATGAACGTGGCGTATGGGTTGAGTTTTGACCCGGCGCCGACAGTCTTACATGTACGGTTTTGACCTGCCGCATACAATTTGTTGGCGGTAGGTGTGTAAACGCGAATGAGCGGGGTTATCATTTCCACTGATATCCATCACTCCCCGCCGCCATGCACCAGCACCACTCGCCTTCTGCGCCCGCCTCTCCGGGCGTCGCCACCTTTGCCCTGATCGGCCACCCCAACGTGGGCAAGTCGGTGCTTTTCCACCGCCTGACCGGCACTTACGTCAATGTGTCGAACTACCCCGGCACCACGGTGGAGGTCGCGCGCGCTGCGGCGCGGTTTGATCGCACGATCTCCTTGCTCGACACGCCGGGCGTGCTCGCCCTGCCCTCGCGCAGCGACGATGAGCGCGCAACGATGCGGGCGCTGCTCTACGAAAACCTCAAGCTCGTCATCCAGGTGGGCGACGCCAAGAACCTGCGCCACACCCTGAACCTGACCGCGCTGCTGGCGGAGCTTGAGGTGCCGCTGGTGATGGCGCTCAACATGACGGACGAGGCGCACGCCCGTGGCGTGACCGTGGACGTGGCCGCGCTCACGCAGGCGCTGGCGACGCCGGTGATTGCGACCGTCGCCACGGGCGGTGAAGGCGTTGCCGCGCTGACCGAAGCCTTGAGCCACGCCTGCGCGCCCGCGCCCCTGCTGCGCTACGACACCGAAACCGAGGAAGCCATCACCGCGGTGGCGACGCTGCTCACCGAACGTGCGCCGCATCCAGGGCTGGCCGCACGCGGACTGGCCATTTTGCTGCTGGGGCGGGACAGCGAGGTGGCCACCTGGCTCGGCGCCCAGCCCGGTGGTGACGAGATCCTCGCCCGGATTGCCGAAATCGCGCCCGCCAGCGGACGCGATTCGCTGTCCGCACGGCTGGCCCGCGAACGCGGACACGCTGCCGAGGCGCTGGCCCACACCGTCACCCGGCAAAGCGCCCACGCCGACCGCACCCTGTCGCTTTTGATCGGGCAACTGGCGGTGCATCCGGTCTGGGGCTGGCCGCTGCTGCTGGCGGTGCTGCTGGCGGTGTATTTTTTTGTGGGCGACTTCGGCGCGAGCACGCTGGTCGGGTTGATGGAAGAAGACTTTTTCGGCGAAATCCTCAATCCGGCTGTCACCGACTTTGTGCGCGCCCACATCAGCCCGGAGTGGCTCGCGGATATGCTGGTGGGCGATTACGGGCTATGGACGATGGGGATGACTTACGCGCTGGCCTTGATCCTGCCGATTGTCACCACCTTCTTCCTTGCTTTCGGCATCCTGGAGGATTCGGGCTATTTCACCCGCCTGTCGGTCATCGCCAACCGCACCTTTGCCGCCATCGGCCTGAACGGGCGTGCGGTGTTGCCGATGGTGCTGGGGCTGGGCTGTGTGACGATGGCGACGCTGACCACCCGCATTCTCCACACCCCGCGCGAGCGCCTCATCACCACTTTCCTGCTCGCGCTCGCCATCCCCTGCTCGGCGCAATTGGGGGTCGTGCTGGGGATGCTGGGCAGCCTGTCTTTCGCGGCGGTGGCCATCTGGAGCGCCTGCATGGTGCTGATTCTGCTCGTCGCCGGATGGCTGGCCGGACGCCTGATCAAGGGCCGCCGGGTGCCGCTGGTCACGGAATTACCGCCGATGCGCCTGCCGGTCATCGGCAACGTGCTCAAGAAAACCGGCGGTCGCCTCAAGTGGTATCTCATCGAGGTGATTCCGCTTTTCCTGATCGGCAAAGTAGACGTTTATTTTCAGACGTTTTGCGAGCCTCTCATGGCAGGCCATTTCACGGCCCTGGTCGTAGGTCAGGCTTTTTCGGACGCATGTCGGGACATGGCGGAAACGCCGGGTAA
>BNUB01000151.1 GCA_025997045.1 Betaproteobacteria bacterium | reverse complement strand
GGCCGCGCAGGTCGAGCTCACGCATGCAATCGGGCATCGCGCCCTGACCGGGGAACACCACCCGATCTGCGGCGGCGACCACCGCCGGGTCGGCAGTCACTTCGACGCGGTCGCCGGGCGCCACGTGCTCGATCGCCTTCGCCACCGAACGCAGATTGCCCATGCCGTAATCAATGATGGCTACGGTGGTCATCGTCTCGCTATCCTCAAAGCGCACCCTTGGTCGAAGGGATCACACCCGCCGCACGCGGGTCAATTTCAGCCGCCATCCGCAGCGCACGGCCAAAAGCCTTGAACACGGTCTCAGCCTGATGGTGGGCATTGTCGCCGCGCAGGTTGTCAATATGGAGCGTGAGCCCGGCGTGGTTGACGAAGCCCTGGAAAAATTCACGCACCAGATCCACCTCAAAGCAGCCGATCCGTTCGCGGGTGAAATTCACCGCATAAAAGAGCCCCGGTCGCCCGGAAAAATCGACCACCACTCTGGAGAGGGCTTCGTCGAGCGGCACATAGGCATGACCATAGCGGCGCAGGCCCTTTTTGTCGCCCAGCGCCCGGGCAAACGCCTGTCCGAGCGCGATGCCGATATCCTCGACCGAATGATGGTCATCAATATGGGTATCCCCCTCGCAGCGCACCTCGAGATCAATCAGGCCGTGGCGGGCAATCTGGTCGAGCATGTGGTCGAGAAACGGCACGCCGCTGGCGAGCGTGGCCACCCCCGTGCCATCGAGATCAATCCGTACCGCAATCCGGGTCTCTAGAGTATTGCGGCTAAGTTCGGCCTGGCGCATGGAAGTCAAACACAAAGGGTGGGGGGATGGAGGGGTGGGAACCTCGGCTCATGATACCTCATGTTACCATTGCCAGCTTCAATTCAATCCACCCGAAAATTGCGTGATGAGCCGTTACTGGAGCACAGTCACCCGCGCACTCTCCCCCTACGTGCCGGGAGAACAGCCCAAGCTTGATCGGCTGATCAAGCTCAACACCAACGAAAACCCTTACGGCCCCTCGCCCCAGGCGCTTGCCGCCATCCGCGCCGCCGCCGCCGACAGCCTGCGGCTCTATCCCGACCCCAATGCCGATGCGCTCAAAGCCGTGCTCGCCCGCCATTACGGCGTGAGCGCAGCGCAGGTATTCGTTGGCAACGGCTCCGACGAAGTGCTCGCCCACGCCTTCATCGGCCTGCTCAAACACGAACAGCCGCTGTGGATGCCGGACATCACTTACAGCTTTTACCCCGTCTATTGCGGCCTGTACGGCATCGAATACCGCCAGATTCCGCTCGCCGCCGACTTCACCCTGCGGGTCGAAGACTACCTGCCGCGCCAGGACGATCGCCCCGGCGCGATCATCTTCCCCAATCCCAACGCCCCCACCGGCTGCCTGTTGCCGCTGGACGCAATCGAGCGCATCGTCGCCGCCAACCCCGATGCCGTGGTGCTGGTCGACGAAGCCTACATCGACTTTGCCGAGCCCCCCTCCAGCGCCGTCCCGTTGGTGAGCCGCTACCCCAACCTGCTGGTCGTGCACACCTTCTCGAAGAGCCGGGCGCTCGCCGGTTTGCGGGTAGGCTTCGCCATCGGCCACCCCGATCTGATCGCAGGTCTCGAGCGGATCAAAAACAGCTTCAACTCCTACCCGCTCGACCGTCTGGCGCTGGCCGGTGCAGTAGCCGCCATCGAAGACGACGCTTACCTGCAGGCAAGCTGCCGCAAGGTCATCGCCACCCGGACAAGGCTCAGCGCCCGGTTAACCGCGTTGGGCTTTGAAGTCCTGCCCTCAGCCGCCAATTTCATCTTCGCCCGCCACCCCCGCCACGATGGCGCCGCCCTCGCCGCCGCCCTGCGTCAGCGCGCCATCATCGTGCGCCATTTCAACAAGGCACGAATCGACCCGTTTTTGCGCATCACCATCGGCACCGATGAAGAATGCGCGGCGCTGGTTGAGGCCTTGGAGGAAATTGTGCGGGGGTAATCAACGGGGGTAATCAGGACTGCAAGCGCATCCGCGCCGAGCGCGCGTGCGCCTGCAAACCTTCGCCATCCGCCAGAATCTCCGCCGTCCGCGCCAGATGCTGCGCCCCCG
>BNUB01000150.1 GCA_025997045.1 Betaproteobacteria bacterium | reverse complement strand
TTTTTTTTCAAGAAGAAAACGGCATACGAGATCGAGTAATGTGACTGGAGGTCAGACGTGTGCTCTTCCGATCCAAGCAAGCAAGCAAGCAAGAAAGGAAGCAAGCAAGCAAGCAAGAAAGCAAGCAAGCAAGCAAGCAAGCAAGCAAGCAAGCAAGCAAGCAAGCAAGCAAGCAAGCAAGCAAGCAAGCAAGCAAGTAAACTTCTAGCTTGTCGGCGAAAAATCACTGCATGCATGTCTGGTAATGCGGCTTGTGGTTTTTCGCTATTCTTGCAAAAGCATCATTCCGGCACCGAGAATGGGCTTATGCGTTTGCCGCGAGAAAAGTACGTAAAGTTTTTAACTTTATTACTTTTAAAAGGAGACGACTGTGGGGGGGCTGTGTCTAACAAAGGAGCGGCGGACTCCAGAATGAAGTGCAAAACTCCAGCAGGAGTAAACGTATTTTCTATGAAGTCCGATGCTAAATCGCTAATGGCGAATATGGAGTTAATTTGACATGAAGAAACTTTGGGGGATAGTTAAGACTGTCTGGACGATAGTTTTTGCGATAGCCATGTTTGCTGGTTTTATTGCTTGGGCAATGAACGGTTTTGAGATGCCGATGTCTTTGCATGAACAAGTGCGTTTAGAGGGAATGCGGAGAGATGCTGAGATTAAAGATTCCTTAAAGACGCTGGATGCGTTAAAGCTATTTCAGAATATGGAAGGGGATAACCGTATGCTTGATGTATATTTAAAATCGCCTCAGTATGAGAAAAGAAGTTTGAATGAAGTAATGGAGGGCAAAACTCGTGATGAGCGGGTGTTAGTGTTGATTGCATGGAGTATGGAGCGTGATAAAGTGCGTTCAGAATTTCTGAGTTCGATCAAAGAACAGCGCGAAGCTGCAAATGATGGAGATGCGGAGGCGCAATTCTTCCTAGGTGGTTTATACTGGACGGGTTTGGGAGTGGAGAAGAGTGATCGGGGGGCATTCTATTGGTTTCAAAAGGCCGCAGAGCAGGGGGAATCTAGTGCACAAGCTACCCTTGGTCTTTTCTACAAGGAAGGTCGAGAAGTGGCACAAAACGATACCGAAGCGGTCAAGTGGTTTCGCAAAAGCGCAGAACAGGGAAGTGAATTGGGGCAATATTTCCTTGGTGACAGTTATGCGGAAGGTCTAGGGGTTGCGCAGAGCGATACAGAAGCGGTCAAGTGGTATCGCATGGCAGCAAAACAAGGCGATGACGATGCACAACGTGCACTGAGGTGTTACGATAGTGACGAACTCCGCAAGGCTGCGGTGTCGCAGGAGAATGAAGAAGCACAATACGTTCTTGGTATGTGTTACGCAGTAGGTCGAGGGGTTGCTCAGAGCGATACCGAAGCGATCAAGTGGTATCGTAAGGCCGCAGAACGCGGACAAGCGGATGCGCAACTCACGCTTGGAGTTCGCTATGCTAAAGGGAAAGGAGTGGTGCAGAGTAATTCGGAAGCGCTCAGGTGGTTTAAAGCGGCCGCTGACCAGGGTCAGGATGAGTATATTGAAGCGCAAATGCTCAGTGGTAGATACGGTGTCAGTGGTGTATACGGTTTTTTAAAACCGCAGTGATCTTCTCTTGTTTCGGACAACAGTGACTGGAGGGTGTTTTTATCATGGGGCGCAATATTTTCAAGGTACTACGCAATGGGCTACGCGGTGCGATAACGGGGTTTCGCGCAAGCGCAAGAGAGCGTTCGAAAGAGCTTTCGCCGACAGAGGAAACGGTGGTTATCGGAAAACCGGGGAAACCGATCATTATTCTGTCACCGGATGGTATACGTACCGGTAATCCAATGTTTGATATCCCTTGGAAAGCAATTTCTGGCTACGATGTTACTGTTTTCCCTAAAATAATTCCCGGCACATCAGCCATAGCATGGGTCGATTTTATCTTAAAACCGAACGCTCCGGCGATTCCCGAGCAACAGTTTTCTCTATTTGGATTCTGTGGTGCGATGTATTATGAGAAAGAGTCGAAGCTAGAGGTCAATTTTAATGGAGACGACATCAAGGGCGTGGATATCTACGATGTTCGATCTCTTGTCAAGGCATACTATGACGCCAACG
>BNUB01000149.1 GCA_025997045.1 Betaproteobacteria bacterium | reverse complement strand
AGCCCAACGCGGTCGAGCGCAGTCACCTTCTGCCCCAGCCGGGTGCCATCGGCCTCGGTATAGCTCCACGATTCACCTCTCTGGCGCTCGTGGTAGATGCGCACACGCTCCGCCGCCACCGTCAGCGCCTCGCGCTGCTCCGCGCCCAGCCCGTCCAGCGCCGCTTGCAACTCGCGCCGGGGCAGTTCCAGCGCCGCTATCGCCTGCACATCGAGCGCATCGAAGCGGCGGGTGTATTCAACCACGGCGGCATCGCCGCTCGTGCGCACCGCGTTGAGAATCTCGGTGACGGCGGTGTTGATGCGCTCGTCGGCAGCGGATTCAAAGGCAAGCAGCGCATCGAGCGTCGACAGAAACTCGGGCTCACGCGCATCGAGGCGGCGGATAGATGTCTGGCTCATAGGGTCAAAGGCTGGCAAGGCAGGAAATGGGAAAATGGGCGCTCAATGCGTAATCGCCGCAGCGAAAGCATCAAGAATCGGTTGCAACAGCTCGCGCTTGAGTTTGAGCGCGGCCTGATTTACCACCAGCCTCGAACTGATCTGCATGATCTCTTCGACCTCTTCGAGCCTGTTCGCCCGCAGCGTATTCCCCGAAGACACCAGATCAACGATGCCATCAGCCAGCCCCACCAGCGGCGCGAGTTCCATCGAACCGTAGAGCTTGATCAGATCGACGTGCATGCCCTTGCCCGCAAAGTGGGCCTTGGCTGAATTGATATATTTGGTCGCAATGCGGATGCGCCCGCCGGGCCGCACCGCGGCGGCGTATCCGAGTTCGGTGCTGATGAATGCGATTCCGGCCAAGGTCGCCGGGGTGAAGGAACTCATCATGGTGGTGCCGACGCCGCGTGGCGAGAAGAATCCGCTGGTGCTGGCGGCGGCGGCGATCACCGGCGTTGATCGGGTGTTTACCATCGGCGGCGCACAAGCCGTGGCGGCGCTGGCCTACGGCACGCAAACGATCGCTCAGGTCGACAAGATCGTCGGGCCGGGAAATGCCTATGTGGCCGAAGCCAAGCGCCGCGTCTTCGGCACCGTCGGCATCGACATGGTGGCCGGGCCTTCCGAAGTGCTGATCATCTCCGACGGCAGCGGCCACGCCGAGTGGGTGGCGATGGATTTGTTTGCCCAGGCCGAACACGACGAGCTCGCGCAATCCATCCTGCTATGCACCGACGCCGCCTTCATCGACGCCGTCCACGCCGCCATCGACCGCCTGCTGCCTGAAATGCCACGGCGCGAGACCATCGCCAAATCGCTCGCCAGCCGTGGCGCGCTGATTCATGTCGACAGCATCGAGCAGGCTTGTACCCTCGCCAACCGCATCGCCCCCGAGCATCTGGAGCTGGCGCTCGACCACGCCGAAGACTGGATCGACCACATCCACCACGCCGGCGCGATCTTCGTCGGTCACTGGGCGGTCGAAGCTCTGGGCGATTACTGCGCCGGGCCTAACCACGTGCTGCCGACGATGCGCAGCGCCAGATTTTCGTCGCCGCTGGGCACCTACGATTTCCAGAAGCGCACCAGCATCGTGCAAATCTCGCAGGCGGGGGCGCAGCATCTGGCGCGGACGGCGGCGATTCTGGCGGATGGCGAAGGTTTGCAGGCGCACGCGCGCTCGGCGCGGATGCGCTTGTTGGGGTAAGTTTCTTTTTTCTCCGAAACCGCCGTATCCGGGCCAGGACGGGGTTGGTGCTGTGAGAAATTGCTTCTGTTAATCCGCAGCCGAGTCCCGAGTCATTATGGACTCTCTGCTTTTTTGTCCAGTGCTGAGCCGACGTATTCATACCTCGCCCCGCGCCCCAGCCCGACCATGTGCACCGCCTCCGCTTCCAGTTCATGAATCAACCGATTGACCTGTTGCCGCGTGTAGCCGGTGACTTCGCGCACTTCGGCGTTTGACAGGCCCGGCTGCCCGCGCTGTTGTCTGGCTTTGAGCATGTTGAGTACGCGGGTTTTGGCAATGTCGAGATCAATGCGCTGATTCCGCTCGGCATGGCCGACGCCTTCAAGCCGTCGGTGGAGTTCAGGTTTCAGCCGCCACCACGTACCGCGCCCTGTGCCGCCGCGTTCCAGGTAGTCGTAGATT
>BNUB01000148.1 GCA_025997045.1 Betaproteobacteria bacterium | reverse complement strand
GCGTGGACATCATCTGTAGGAATCGCCTGTGGCAACTATGGCGTATTCGATTGTCGGGTTATGTGCGCTGTTCTATCCAGTCTTCGACGGCAAGAGCATCGTTGGGGATGAGGCTGAATGCCTTGTCGTGCGTGACAAGCGTCGCCTTTGCCGC
The DNA here is from genome assembly GCA_025997045.1 of Betaproteobacteria bacterium. GTDB lineage: Bacteria > Pseudomonadota > Gammaproteobacteria > Burkholderiales > Rhodocyclaceae > WRNU01. The sequence continues at coordinate 1,994 of BNUB01000148.1, read as the reverse complement.
GAGCGCGTGGGCGGCAATCATCATGTCGAGCGCGCCCAGCGTGATGCCGGAAGCCGCGCAAGTCGCCCGCAAATCACCATATGCCGTGGCGGTGTCGCTGTCCCACGGCAAGACCTGTACGCGAAGTAAAAACTCGCGGATCAGGCGGGCAAAGGCCGCGGGATGTCCCTTGCGCACCAAACCGTAAAGCAACTCGGCTTGCGTGACGACAGACACGACAATGTTGTCCATCGGTAACGCCGCCAGCCGCGCACGAACTTCGGGCGGATTGCCTTTGATGACGTAGCTCGCCATATTCGTGTCCAACATGAAAAGGCTCAAAACAGATTCCTTTCTTCAGCGGGCAGGTCTTCGCGCTCTGCCATGAAATCGGTCGGAATTTCGGTACGGTCAGCGAGTTCAAAGAAGCTCTGCCATGTGGCGGGCTTGGGGGACAGCACAACCTCGTTGGTCTTCGGGTCGCGGCGAATGAAGACCTCTGTCCCTTGAAAACGAAACTCCATCGGCAGCCGTACCGCCTGGCTGCGTCCGGTGGTAAAGAGCCTGGCGGTGGATGGCATGGTGAATCTCCTGTTGATATCTATCGTCAGTATGTATCAAATGATGAGCTATATCAATGATCGCTACCGTGTGCGATCACCCCATTCAATCTGCTCAAACAACGCCATCAAACGTGCGCCTCGCTCAGGGTTGACCTGCCGGAACCAGCCGATACGTCCCAACAGGTGCGCCCGAAAATCCGGGACGGCATCGCGGTTCTGGCTTGCCGCACCGTGACGGCGGCAGTTGGTGAGGATGGCTTTCAGGGTGTCGTATTCACGTCGTGGCAGGTTGGGGCGTTGATTGACGATGAGTCCGGTGATGCGCTGGGAGGCGCCCGTCGGGATGATTCTGGTCTTGCGCCAGTTGGGGGCAAAGCCTTCTTCCAGAATGATGTTCTGCATCATGTTCAACATGCGCCGACCTCGCGCCGGGTCGCCGTCGGCGCAGGAAAATACCAGATCGTCCACGTAGCGGCTGTAACGCGCAAGGCAATGTTGCGCCGCGCCATTCAGTCGCACATCCAGACGCCAGGCGCACAGGTTGGCGAGGGCGGGCGAAGTGGGCGCGCCTTGGGGCAGGTGGCGTTCCATGAATTGCCGCGCCCAGGTCTGGCGTCGCCGCCGTTCTTCGGGGCTTGGGTATTCATCCTGCGGTACGCCACGCAATATCCGCATGGGCGTGCGGTGGGTGGTCAAGCCGGTCAGATAGCGGGCGGTATCGCGGGGATAACCCAGCGTGCGGAACAGGGCATGTACCCGTGCGCCGGGGATGCTGGCGAAGAAATCCCGCAAATCCAGTTTCAGCAGCAAAGGCGAGCCAACATGCAGGGCTGCGTTATCGACGACGGAGCGCCCACGCACACAGCCATAAGCCGCCGCGTGCACCGGTACACGGTCAAGAATTTCGTGCAGGATGCGGCGTTGGAGGGTGCGTAATTTTTCCTTGGGCGCTTCAATCAGGCGTGCGCCGCCGCCCGGTTTGGCGAGCCAGCGCGTGCGGTAGTGCTCCAGTTTCGGCGTGGGTTTCGCCCCCTGCGTGCCCATGTCGCGTCCCTGTACATTGGCAAACCAGTCCAGCAGGGCAGGCGAGAGTGCCAGCCAGTCCGCCAAATCCCCCGGCGTTGCCAGCGATGGCAGCGTCAGTCCGGCGAGCGCCGCAGGGGGCATCCCCATCGGGGCGTGAAAGGGGAAGTATCCCCGAATGCGGGGGACTTCTTCAGGCGCCTATATCGGAAGAGCGTCGTGTAGGGAAAGAGTGTCTTCGCCTGTGTAGATCTCGGTGGTCGCCGTATCATTAAAAAAAAAAAAAAAATTCAATTGCGTTTGGCTCTCTCCTTCCCTGCCAATCCCATCCTCCTCACCTTTTTAACTCGACCTCCCCCTCCCTGCCTTTCTCCTTTCTCTCTCTACCTCTTCCATTCTTTCCCATCCTTCTCCTGTCCTCTCTCCTTT
>BNUB01000147.1 GCA_025997045.1 Betaproteobacteria bacterium | reverse complement strand
GTCAGACCGGAACCGCCGATGATTGCGAGCATGCGCTTGATTCTCTTCCTGGAAAGCGAACAATTAACGTGCGCATCTTATCATGTTAGTATGCAAGGTTTTCCAAGCGCAAAAATCCACATGTCCCGTGCCATCCGCAATATCGCCATCATCGCCCACGTCGATCATGGCAAAACCACGCTTGTCGACCAGCTCCTGCGCCAGTCCGGCACCTTCCGTGATAACCAGCAGGTCGCCGAGCGGATCATGGACTCGGGCGATATCGAAAAAGAGCGCGGGATCACCATCCTGTCGAAGAACTGCGCCATCCAGTACGGCGACACCCACATCAACATCGTCGACACCCCTGGACACGCCGATTTCGGCGGCGAAGTCGAGCGCGTGCTGTCGATGGTCGACAGCGTCCTGCTGCTGGTCGATGCCCAGGAAGGGCCGATGCCGCAGACGCGCTTCGTCACCCGCAAGGCGCTCGCCCGCGGCCTGCACCCTATCGTGGTCGTCAACAAAATCGACCGTCCCGGCGCCCGCCCGGATTGGGTGATCAACCACACCTTCGATCTCTTCGACAAACTCGGCGCCACCGAAGAACAGCTTGATTTCCCGGTGATTTACGCCTCGGGCCTCAACGGTTTCGCGGTCAAGCATCTCGACGACGAGCGCCAGGACATGCGTCCCCTGTTCGAGGCCATCCTCGAATACGTGCCCCCGCCCGAAATCGACGCCGAAGGCCCGCTGCAACTGCAAATCTGTTCGCTCGATTATTCGACCTACATGGGCCAGCTCGGCATTGGCCGCATCACCCGTGGCCGCATCCGCCAGAATCAGGAAGTCGTCGCCATGTACGGCGACGAAAATCGCGGCAAGGGCAAAGTCAGCCAGATCCTCACCTTCCAGGGGCTTGACCGCCAGCCCTCCGAGAGCGCCGAAGCGGGCGACATCGTCCTCATCTCCGGCATCAGCCAGGTCAACATCGGCGTCACCCTGTGCGACCCCGAAACCCCGGACGGCCTGCCCCCGATCGCGGTCGACGAGCCGACCCTGACCATGAACGTCCAGGTCAACACCTCGCCGCTGGCCGGGCGTGAAGGCAAATACGTCACCAGCCGCCAGATTCGTGAACGGCTGGAAAAAGAATTGTTGAAAAACGTCGCCCTGCGGGTGAACTTCACCGAAGACTCCGACACCTTCGAGGTCTCCGGTCGCGGCGAGCTGCACCTCACCATCCTGCTCGAAAACATGCGCCGTGAAGGCTACGAGCTGGCGGTCGGTCGCCCGCGGGTGGTGTACAAGGAAATCAACGGCGAGCGCTGCGAACCGTATGAACTGCTCACCGTAGACGTCGAAGAAACCAACCAGGGCGGCGTCATGGAAGAGCTGGGCCGCCGCCGCGGCGAATTGCAGGACATGCAGCCCGATGGCAAAGGCCGGGTCCGGCTGGAATACCGCATCCCCGCCCGCGGCCTGATCGGCTTCCAGGGCGAATTCCTCACCCTCACCCGCGGCACCGGCCTCGCCAGCCACGTGTTCGACGACTTCGGCCCGCTCGTCGGCAGCATGGCCGAACGCAGGAACGGCGTGCTGATCTCGCAAAACGATGGCGAAGCCGTCGCCTATGCGCTGTGGAACCTGCAGGATCGTGGCCGCATGTTCGTCTCCCCCGGCGACCTGCTCTACGAGGGCATGATCATCGGCGTGCACAGCCGTGACAACGATCTGGTGGTCAACCCGATCAAGGGCAAGCAGCTCACCAACGTGCGCGCCTCGGGCAAGGACGAAGCGATCAACCTCACCCCGCCGATCCAGCTCACCCTGGAATCCGCGGTCGAGTTCATCGACGACGACGAGCTGGTGGAAATCACCCCGAAAAATATCCGCCTGCGCAAACGTTACCTGACCGAAATCGAGCGCAAACGCGCTTCGAGATCGGAACCGGGTTAAGCAAGCTCCAGCATGCTTTTCGGGAAAATCCCCTTTCTCCATTAGTGGAGACGGGGGATTTTTATTACAGATTTATTAGACGTGATTCAATTCTACCTTTTACCCCCATCAGCAAGCTAAACTTCGGGCTTGGTTGTGACACATGTGTTACATGTCGTTGCATTTATTGGGCCGCATGTAGTTATTTTGTGGTGACAGGTGGCCGTTACATGCACTTACACTGGCGAGCCCTTCAGCTTTTAGGAAGTCTGTCAGCTTTCTGGATTGCCGGATTTCGTGAGCAGATAGTCATCTATCCTCCGAAAATGGCGTCCGGATAATAATCAACACTCGGA
>BNUB01000146.1 GCA_025997045.1 Betaproteobacteria bacterium | reverse complement strand
CACACGACGTGCAGACGGGCCTCGGCGCCTTCTTCTTTTGCCAGTTCCCACGGTTTGTGGTCGTTTACATATTGGTTGGCTTTGTCCCCGATCTCTTTTTCGGCTTCGGTGGCCGCCTGCGCGGCCTGACCGGCGACGGCTTCCGCTTCCTGGTCTGCTGCGGCTTCGTCCGTTCCTGCCGTGCCCTCTTCTTCCGCCAGCGCAGGGGTGGCTTCGGCGTCGACGTCTGCGTTTGCGTCCAGGTCAACGCTGTCTTCGATGGGCACTTCGACGGACGCTTCGGGCACGGCTTCTGCTACGGCGGCTTCTGCTGCGGCCGATTCGCCATCGCTGGTCGTGGCGCCCAAATTGCCACCCAAATTGTCACCTGAGTTGCCACCCGCGACGGCGCTTGCCACAAAGTTGACCTGGGAAGGCCCTACTCCCGGCCCGGCATCCGGGCCCAGTTCGGCGGCGATGTCCTTGATCTGGTGCGCGATGTTCTTGATCTGGCGCAGGATGCTCTTCGCCGCCAGCGGGCCGAGCGATTTGGCGACCTGTTTGAGCGCGTCGATCTGCTGTTTGAGTTGCGCCGCATGCGCCCGGGCGGCCGATTTGCGTGCATCGCCACCGTTGTTGACCGCTTTCAGCGACTGTTGCATGAGCTGCAACTGGCGCTTGCCGAGGTCGCTCAAGCTGACCTTGGTCGAGGTCTGCGCGGCGGTGGTGGCTTTGGCGGCTGCGGCATTTTCCTGCGCCAACCTGGCCCCCGGCTGCGTTTTCTGGGGCATCAGCGCCGTTGCCTGGGCCAGCAAGGTCTTGAACTGAAGGGTGATCATGTCGTACACCGGAAGGTGGAAACTCACCCCTGTCTACGGCAACCTGCTATGAAACTTAACGCGGGAATCGTGACAGAAGGTTGCGTGCCTGTTACGGCAGCCCGGCATGAAACTTGAGCGTGATCCATCCTGCGCGGCGGGCGGATTACCAGTAAAATCCCTCTCCTTATGTTCGTTTAGCGGTTTTTTCCGCCGGGGCCATGTCCGTCAAACCCACTTTTCAGCAAGTTATCCTGACGCTCCAGCGTTTCTGGGGCGAGCGCGGCTGTGTGCTGCTGCAACCTTATGATCTCGAAGTTGGCGCGGGTACCTCTCACACCGCCACTTTTTTGCGTGCGATCGGGCCGGAGCCGTGGAACGCGGCTTACGTGCAGCCATCGCGCCGCCCCAAGGACGGGCGCTACGGGGAAAATCCCAACCGTCTCCAGCACTATTACCAGTTTCAGGTGGTGCTCAAGCCTTCGCCGCTGGAAATTCAGGAGTTGTATCTCGACTCGCTGCGGGCGCTGGGCATCGACCCCGGCGCCCACGACATCCGCTTTGTCGAGGATGACTGGGAGAACCCGACCCTGGGCGCGTGGGGCCTGGGCTGGGAGGTGTGGCTGGATGGCATGGAAGTGACGCAATTTACTTATTTCCAGCAGGTGGGCGGGCTTGACTGTCGCCCCGTGCTGGGCGAGATCACCTACGGGCTCGAACGTCTGGCGATGTATCTGCAGGGGGTGGAAAACGTCTATGAACTGGTGTGGTCGGTGGCGCCCGATGGCACGGCGGTGACTTACGGCGATGTCTTTCACCAGAACGAGGTCGAGCAATCGACCTACAACTTCGAGCATTCGAACGTTGATTTCCTGTTTTCGCTGTTTACCGATTTCGAGTCCGAAGCCAAGCGCATCATGGATATCGGGCTGGCCTTGCCGGCGTATGAGATGGTGCTGAAAGCCGCGCACAGCTTCAACCTGCTCGATGCGCGCGGCGCAATTTCGGTGACGGAGCGCGCCGCCTACATTGGCCGCATCCGCACTCTGTCGCGTGCGGTGGCGCATGCGTATTTTGAATCTCGTGAGGCGCTCGGGTTTCCGATGCTGAAAAAGGAGGCCGTGTGATGAGTGCCACGTTACTGGTTGAACTGCTCACCGAAGAGCTGCCGCCCAAGGCGCTCTGCCGCCTGGGGTCGATTTTTGCCTCCGGGGTTGCTGCGGGTTTGAAAGCGAGAGGGCTGACGCCTGACGATGCGGCGGTGGCGGATTTCGCCAGCCCGCGCCGACTGGCGGTGACGGTGGCCGGGGTGAGCGCGGAAGCGCCGACGCGGGAAGTCACCGAGAAGCTGATGCCGGTGGCGGTGGGGCTGGACGCCGCAGGCCAGCCGACGGCGGCCTTGCTCAAGAAAATGGCGGCGAAGGGCATCCCGCCCGAGGCCGTGGCGCGCTTCGAGCGCAAGCCCGATGGCAAAACCGAAACCCTGTTCTACACCGCCACGGTGGCGGT
>BNUB01000145.1 GCA_025997045.1 Betaproteobacteria bacterium | reverse complement strand
TGGAGGCTTCGCCCGTCGACCTGATTTGGGGCATCGGTCTGGGGGAGGATGACCCTTTGCGCCTGGATGAGAAGAACTGGAGAGGGCTAAACCTGCTCGGGCAGGCATTGACCAAGGCGCGAGAATATCTCAAAGCGGGGCAGTCGCCGGAGGCGGCGAGTCTGGCATTACAGGAACGCTTAACGGCAAGGTGAGGCGAAGGCAACATGGGCGCAATCGCAAAACGTCGGGGAGATTCGAGCCATTTGGCTTCCTTGCTTGTGGCGCAGACGTTATCCGCTGGAGCGGACGCGCCGGGGTAGTGTGCTGACGCTCAGGGCCAGGCCGATGTCGTCTTTGCCGATGTCGAGCAGATCGGCGAGTCTGCCGCTTTCGCCCAGGGTCAGGAACACCATCGCCAGCGTGCCAACAGACACGCCAGGATCGCCGTTTTCCAATCTGCGAATGGTGCTCACCGTCACGCTCGCCCCTTCGGTCAGGCGCTGCTGGGTGAATTATGGATGTTTATCGCTTCGACGAACCTGCGCCTCGCCCTTGAAAAACAGTTGGCGCACGGGTAAAGAGTTTGGCATAATTGAACGAGCTTAAATTAAGCCGCCTGCAACGCGGGCGATTGTGCCGACAAGTTACCTTGGTTTGGGAGCGTAGTCATGAGAATGTTTTATAAAAAGCTGCTGTGGTCTGGTTTCGCCGTGCTTGCGCTGTCGGGGGCGGGGTCGACGTGGGCTGCGGATTCATCGTTGGTGTATGCCTCGCGTCCGGCGGATATCCTGGAGATTGCCAAGGGTTTTGGCCGTGCTGCGCTGGAGAAAGACAGTACGGGGGATCCGAAAGTTACCGGTAGAATCAACGGAACAAAATATATGATTTTGTTCTATGAATGCGAAAACAACAAAAATTGCAAAGCTTTGCAATTTGTTGCTGGCTGGAAGACGAAAAAATCACTGTCCGTGGTGAACCAGTTTAATGCCAAAAAACGCTTTGGCCGGGTTTACCTTGATAGCGATGGCGAGGTGATGGTGGAATTTGATGTTGAGTTGGCACATGGTGTTACACAGGGCAACCTGGAGGAAGTTTTCCGCGATTGGAGCCAGACGCTCAAAGTGGTAGAGCGGGATTTGCTGGATGAAGATTAGCGGGGGTTTGAGGTTGTACAAGTGCGCAGCCTGTCTGCGCGCTTTTTGAACCGTATTTCACTTTTTGGAGCTTTTCATGTTCGATCCCACCCGATTCCAGCGCCAGCTTGCGCACGGGGTGCTGCTCGCCGTGTTCGCCACGTTCGCCACGCTGCTGCCGCTGTCTGCCTCCGCGCAGACCGACAAAACCTTCACCAACAGCATCGGCACGGAATTCATCCTGATTCCGGCAGGCTCCTTCACCATGGGCGCGGACAAAAATGCCGAGAAAGCAAGCGATGATGAGACGCCGCTGCACCTCGTCAGCATCAGCCAGGCTTTCTATCTGGGTAAATATCCGGTCACGCAGGAACAGTGGGAAGCGGTGATGGGGAGTAACCCGAGCCAATTCAAGGGCCGCAACAACCCGGTAGAGGAGGTGTCGTGGGACGATGTGCAGACCTTTATCCAGCGTCTGAACGCCAAAGAGGGCACGAAAAAATACCGCCTGCCGACAGAAGCCGAATGGGAATACGCTGCGCGTGCGGGCACAAAAAGCGCGTATTCATTCGGAGATGACGCGGAAAAACCTGGAGATGGCGCGGAAAAAGCTGGAGATGACGCGAAGCAATTGGGGGGTGACGCAGAGCAATCGGGGGATGACGCGGCGCAATTGAGGGATGGCGCAGAGCAATTGGGGGATGGCGCGGAGCAATTGAAGGACGACGCGGAGCAATTGAAGGATGGCGCGGAGCAATTGAAGGATGACGCGGAGCAATTGGGAGCATATGCGTGGTATTATGATAACTCAGTCCGCCAGACACATCCTGTCGGGCAAAAAAAGCCCAACCCGTGGGGTTTGTACGATATGCACGGCAATGTGTGGGAGTGGGTAAACGATTGGTATGACAAAAGTTATTACAGTCGTAGCCCTTCGACTGACCCGGCGGGCCCTGCGAGCGGCCAGCGCCGGGTGCTGCGGGGCGGTAGCTGGAACCTCCACGCCGAGCACCTGCGGTCGGCGAACCGGGGCAGCGGCACGCCGGGTTTACGCTACGACGGCTTCGGCTTTCGCCTCGCCTGCTCCACAGGTCAATGACAGGGCAAGAGGAAACCGGGAGCCGGAGCGACATGGAGCGTGACGACGTCAGACGTGATTCAGGGCAGCGTTATGAGTGATGCCGATGCAAATGATGATGGAGGGACAGAGGCCGCATCGGGGGCCGACGCAACCTTCATGTCCGCCGCGCCCCCGCTTCACGGGCCAGCG
>BNUB01000144.1 GCA_025997045.1 Betaproteobacteria bacterium | reverse complement strand
CAATGACAATCAACTTGTGGCCCCGGAAAAACTTGAACTGGAAAACGCCTGTCGATATGATTTCCACACACGAACAAACAGCTATGCCATGACAATAGCTTTTATGCAGCTATGGGTTGAACGCGGGAATCAACCATTTACCCCCCCTCGTTCAGCCTCCCGAAAGTTACCTGGACATGCGCAGGGAGCATTGATCAGGCAAAAGCACCGACATTTCATTGGCTTGATAAGCGCCCTGAAGCTGCAGCACGCGCTTCTGCTGCCTTCCTTACCAAGTCTCTGATCAATGGGTAACTGGCCTCTTTGCCGAAACGTTGTTCGACCTCATCATAGAGTGCAATGGCCTCCTTGAATTTGCCTTGTTGCACCAGGATTTCTCCTTTCCTGACGAGTGCCAGAGCAGCATAGTAGGTGTTGGCTGGCCCCACCCGTCGCGCAATATCGTCATAAACCTCAATTGCAGCCTCAAGTTCACCTTGCTGCCGCAGGATGATGCCTTTTTTGTCAAGAGTATTAGCAACATACCCTCCCTGCCCCTCTTTTCCGAAACGACGGACAACTTCATCATATACGGCGATTGCTGCATCGAACTTGCCCTCATCTCGCAAGCGGTCACCTGGCTTCACGAGCGCCTGGATGACCTCTCTCTTGATATCAGGATCTTTATCCTGCCAAAACCACTGTACAACCTGATCATAGAAGCCTCTACTGAGTAATTCGTGGGCGATTCTTTTACGGAGCGCAAGGTCTTTCTTTCCAAAACGCCGATTGAGATCGTCGTAAACAGCAATTGCTGTCTGGCTATCTTTGTACTCCAACGCGATATGGCCTTTGCTAAAAAGTGTCCCGGCAAGCTCTTTCCGAACCTCAGGGGCTCTGTCCTTGCTGTAGCGGTGATCCGCTTCGTCAAAAATCGCATAGATTTCGTCAAGATTGAGATTGGAGCAATGGTTAAAAAACTTCCAAACGATTTTTGCTCGGCTGCTGTAATTATTACTTCCCAAAAACCAAACCTCAAACCCCCTACTGTAATCAAGGTTGCCAAGAGATTTCTTGCCTGTTTGGAGTTTCTGGCATTTATCAAATAGCAGAGCTTTGAGCTTGGCATCGGGAGGGTCGAATTCGGGAAAATCCTGTTGAAATTTATCCATAAGAACTTCTACTTTCTCAGAATCAACATGCCCACGCCAAGCATTACCTTTGAGACGAAACGTGCGAACGACTTGTGCCCGGACGCCTGGAACCTTGTCCTTGCCGAAACGCGCAATCACATCGTCGTAGGCAGCAAGCGCAACGTCCAGGTTTTTTTCCTCACTCCAGGTATAACCTATTTCGACGAGAGATCTGACGTATTGCACCCGCACGGCGGGGTGTGTATCTTGCCCGAAACGTCGCTCGATATCATCAAATATCGCCATCGCCTCCTCTGGATAGGGGCGCCGTTTTCGATAGAAATTCTCCCAGTAACTACCCGCACGCACCGAACGCCCCTTGTCGACCAGTGCTTCCGCGACCAAGGCCCGAACGGTGGGAGACTCGTCATTGCCAAAGCGACGATCCAGCTCATCATAGAGCGCAATAGAAGACTCAATGCCCCAATCTTCAGGAACCCTCTCTCCGTCTCTTTTAATATCGTTGAGAATTGCCCTGACAATTTTTCCCCGGGTAGCGGGGCTGTCATCCTGCCCAATCTGCTGAACAATCTCATCAACCTGTTGGCGTGCATGATCAACAAGCTCGGGCGAAATCACCCGGTTCTGCCGGGGAGCGAGCTTCCCGGTGTCGGCCCACGTCAATGACGGCAACCAAGCCACGACCCCCAGCACCACGAGCAAAGCTGCAAACACGCCTCGCCGACGCAGACGGGCGACCCTGGCATAAGCGGCAGCGACGAAGTTATGCGGGTTTGTAGTAGACATGGCTTAAGCTCCTGATTAACGGGGAGGAATGAAAAAATTAATTTCGGCAATGATCTCACTGTCTGGGCGCTTACCATAAGACCCATGGCAGCGAAAAGCCAACTCAGTTTCTCGCTGTACACGCAGCATTTCTTCTTGTGGAGGCAGGTTTTTTTCATCAAAGAAAAACCGATATCCCCACCATCCATCTCTCCTGATCAGGTACATGCGCCCTTCTGTAAAAATATAGTAAGGTGGCACTCCAGAATCCTCCCTCATCATAGTGGGCGCCATAATTAAATAGTGATTGCGCTCCCGGTTAACTGCCCAATCTTTCGCAAACGAGCCGTTCTTTTGAGCATAGATGAGCAGTGATTTTTTGTATGGATCAGCATCATCGATGATCTTTTGCTGATCCTCAGGGGTGATTTCCTCAAGTACGTAAGCCATTACTGCTTTCCTCCTTTGTGTTCGCACACAATCACAAGGCATGCGTTCGTCGATGAGCCGTCCTTGGCTATGGGATTCGCTGAACAGGGGCAAGCTCACTCCGTGTGAGTTGAGTCAGGAAGGGCATCCAGAGGACGCTCAAAATCTTTGAGCCAGCTTACGACCTG
>BNUB01000143.1 GCA_025997045.1 Betaproteobacteria bacterium | reverse complement strand
GACTGGCGCGGGCGGCGTCGGTTGTGGCTTCTCTTCCAAAGAGTTCGAAGACGACGTGGTCTTTTTCGACCTCGTCTGATCCCCCACGCCCGCAGGCGCTGTCTGGCGGACGCAGCATGTTGTTCCCGTGTCGGGCCGGTTGTCCGCTAGAATCGACTGTCCCCTTCAAGCTGCTCCGCCAGACAGCGCCTGCGGGCGTGGGGGATCAGACGAGGTCGAAAAAGACCACGTCGTCTTCGAACTCTTTGGAAGAGAAGCCACAACCGACGCCGCCCGCGCCAGTCAGGGTGACTTCCTCGCCCTTGATGCAGCGTTCTTCAGCGCCATCAATCGACACGTAACAACCGTTGGTGCTCTGGTCGACGAGGATGAAGCCTTCGTGCCGACGCTCGATGCGGGCGTGCTGGCGTGACGCACGAGGATCGATGATCACTACATCGTTGCCCAGCTCGCGCCCGATCAGGACGACGGGACGGTTCTCTTCGACGAACATGACATCTTTCTGGTGACGGATGCGCAGCCGGGGCGCAAGCAGCGCTTCCGGGGCGTCGTTCGAACCGGGAATGCGCGACTTGGTCAGCGGCGAGGAAGGCGCGCTCAGGACATGGGGCGTGGCCGAAGGGGCGGGCGCGACTGAGGTTTGCCCGGGGCGCTCGCCAACGAGAAAGACCGGCCACGCCAGATTTTCCTGCGCCGGTTCCCGGTAGATGTTGGCGCTGACGAAATGGCGTGCCGAAGGCGTGAGTTCATTGACGGCGATGGAACTCGCCAGTGCCTGTCCGGCGGCGCAGGTGAGCAGAATCTGGCGTGCGCCTTCAACTCCGTCGCCACGACCATTGATGACCGGGCCGTAGTGGAGACCGATCCGGATCCGGATCGGGGTGCCGCTCACGGGGGGGAGCTTTAGCACCCGTTCCAGCATTTCGCAGGCGGAAATTACGCCAGCGTCTGCTTTCTCGAAGGTGGCAATGACTGCGGAACGGTCACGGGCGATGATCTCGCCGCCGCTGCCGCCCACCGCGAGGTCAACCCGATTCAGGCAGCGCTCCATGGCGCGTGCGGTCTCGGCTTCACCCAGCCGGGCGGCGAGGCGGTCACCACCGATGATTTCGGCTATCAGTACACAGAGGTTGCGAGGTTCAGGCATGGTGAGGGCTAGGTAAGACGACAGTTCACGGCGAATTGCGGGCTATGTTGATTGAAGCTTGGCGCGGACGCAAGTTTTTTCCGGGCTTCATGACGGGATGCTGCGCGGAAACACCGGGACGGGGATGGGCGTCGCGGCAAAAGTCGGCGGGTCAAAAACCGTGTCGCCTTCGCCTGCGCCGAGGGGGGTGTTGCCGCGCTCCAGCCCGGCGAAATCGAACAGGCGCTCGTCGGCGAGGTGGGAAGGCACCACGTTTTTGAGCGCGGTGGCAAGCGACTCGATACGGCCCGGATAATTGCGCCCCCATTCCTGCAGCATGGCCTTGACCTGCTGGCGCTGGGCGTTTTCCTGCGAGCCGCACAGGTTACAGGGGATGATCGGAAACTCCATCGCGCGCGCAAAACGGGCGATGTCGGCCTCGGCACAGTAGGCGAGGGGGCGGATGACCATGTGCTGACCATCGTCGCTCAACAGTTTCGGTGGCATGGCCTTGAGCCGTCCGCCAAAAAACATGTTGAGAAACAGGGTCTCCAGAATGTCGTCACGGTGATGCCCCAGCGCGATGCGGGTGGCGCCGATCTCCCTGGCGGTGCGGTAAATGATGCCGCGGCGCAGCCGGGAGCACAGCGAACAGGTGGTTTTGCCTGCGGGGATTTTGTCCTTGACGATCGAATAGGTGTCTTCGGTGACGATGAGGTGTTCGACGCCGAGCGCGGCAAAATAAGCCGGGAGCACATGGTCGGGGAAACCGGGCTGGCGCTGGTCGAGGTTCATCGCCACGATGCGGAAATCAACCGGCGCCCGCTCGCGCAGCGCCAGCAGGCAGGAGAGCAGGGTGTAAGAATCCTTGCCGCCCGAGACGCACACCATCACCGTGTCGCCGTTGCCGATCATGTTGTAGTCGCCGATCGCTTCGCCCACCTTGCGTTCGATCTGTTTTTTCAGCCGCAGAAAACTGTTGGAAGTCGGCACGGGGTTTATGCTGGCGCTCACGATGGAAAAGGAAACTGGAAAGGGGCGCCATTATATTCGCCACTGCGGTTAAAGTCAGGCCGGGCTTGCAGTCCGTCAGGGCAATCGCACGAATCTTACATAAGACCGACCAGATGAGCGCGATAGGCTAAGGTGATCCCCAGAGTCAAGACAGAAACAGCGTTAGGGCGGACTCCATACTGAAGTGCAACACCCCCAAATCTGGTAGGGTGCTGGATGAAAAAAACCTACGAACACATGGTGACAAGCGAACGCAACGAGATTCAGCGCGGGTTGAATCTTGGATTGAGTTGCCGCGCGATCGCGCGGCAACTCAATCGAGCGCCGTCGAGCATTACCCGGGAGATTGCCCGCAATGCGCCCAGCGCCCGCAGCTACGATGCACAGCGAGCGGGAGTCG
>BNUB01000142.1 GCA_025997045.1 Betaproteobacteria bacterium | reverse complement strand
GTCTCCGAACGCTGCCCGACCTGATAGCTGAACGTCCCGACATAATTCAAGCGCTGGCTGGCGGTCGTAATCCGCGCCAGCCACGCCAGCGCATCATCGGGCGGCGTCCCGGCCCGCGCCACGGGAGACAGGCCGCAAAAAACCCCCAACCCCGCAATCAGCAGCGCCAGCAGCACACGACGCACATCTCTCGTGATCCTCACGCTGCCCTATTCCCCCGCCTGCGGTGAGACCGTGCGCACATATTGCACCGCCGCCGGCATCGGCCCGCCCCCTGCCATCGCCTGATGGGCGAGCAGGTACTCACGCCATGCCGCATCCTCATTGCGCACCGCAACCGCCACCGGCGGCGTCGGCGCCCGCGTCGGCGCTGCGGCAAGCGCGGGCGTCGCGGGAACGCTGCCCTTGTCTCCATGCGAGAGCGTGGCGACCACGCCCGCCACCGCCAACACGCCCATCAGCGAAGCGGCGATCGGCGCCAGACGCTGCCAGAACGAGGGAGGCGCGTCCTGCTCCTCCCGGCGCGGAGGCGCGAGCACGGTCGGCTCATCGTCGAGGCGGGACATGACCCCGGAGACAAAATCGGGCATGTAACGCGCTTCGCCGCGAATGGAGTCCCCGATCAGGCACCAGTCGTTCCAATCCTTGCGCAAGCCCGCATCCGCCCCAAGACGGGACAACAGCACCCGCGCCATGTCATCGTCGACATCACCATCCAGTAAAGCGGAAAGTTTTTCCTTCACTCCAGCCCCCTCCCCCTACCAACGTTCATCCGCCCGCGTACCAAGCAGCGGTCGCAACCGTGCGGCAATGGCTTCGCGGGCGCGGAAAATCCGCGAGCGCACCGTACCGATCGGACAACCCATGACATTGGCAATTTCCTCATAACTCAGGCCCTCGAGCTCACGCAAGGTAATCGCCTCACGCAACTCCTCCGGCAACGCCCCCATCGCCTCCTGCACCGTGGCCGCAATCTGGCGCGTCATCAATTGGCGCTCGGGGGTGTCGATATCATGCAGGCGCTCGCCACCCTCGAAGCTCTCCGCCTCCTCGACATCCAGCCCGTTCGCCGCCGGCACCCTGCGCCCCTGCGCCACCAGATGGTTTTTCGCCGTGTTCAGCCCGATCCGGTACAACCAGGTATAAAACGCACTCTCACCCCGAAACGACGCCAGCGCCCGGTACGCCTTGATGAACGTCTCCTGCGCCAGATCCTCCACCTCCGCCGGGTCGCGCACCAGGCGGCCCAACAGTCGATGCAGCTTGCGCTGATACTTCGTCACCAGCAGCCCGAACGCCTGTTTGTCCCCACGCTGCACGCGCTCGACCAACTGCTGGTCAAGCTCACGATCACTCGAGGGATGTCCGTTTTCTTGCAAGGTCACGACGCGCCGTTACCGTTAATCAGATTCATGAAAGTATAAGCGCACACCGGGCCTCGGGTAGAACCACGCACCACTGCACCACAGACAAGCCCGCGTGGATTTGGTTCAGTTCCGGCCAGGGCAAAAATGCTGCATCGCATCAACCTGAAGCCCGCCGTGCTATATTTGCCTCATCCCTCTCCCGGTTTTCCTCACCATGACCCGCCAGTATCAATACGATGTCCTGATCATCGGCAGCGGCGCTGCCGGTCAGTCGATTGCCCTCTGTCTGGCGGATCATCTGCGGGTCGCGCTCGTCACCAAACGCGCCCTCAGCGACAGCGCCAGCGCCCTGGCGCAAGGCGGCATTGCGGCGGTGCTCGACACCGACGACAGCATCGAAGCCCACATCCGCGACACCTACACCGCAGGCGCCGGCCTGTGCGACCCTGCAAGCACGCGCTTCGTCGTCGAACACGGGCGCGAGGCCATCGCCTGGCTGATCGAACGTGGCGTCCCGTTCACCCGCGAAGACCAGTCGTCGATCGGCTACCACCTCACCCGCGAGGGCGGGCACTCACACCGGCGCATCATCCACGCCGCCGACGCCACCGGCCAGGCGGTGCAGGCCACCTTGAGCGAGGCCGTACTCGCGCATCCGAACATCGACATCTTCGAGCACCACATCGCCATCGACCTCATCCAGAGCGAGCGCATCGGCCACTCCGAACCCGGCTGTATCGGCGCCTACGTGCTCGACATCAACCATGATCGGGTCGTCTCCTTTGCCGCACGCAACACCGTGCTTGCCACCGGCGGCACCGGCAAGGTCTACCTCTTCACCACCAACCCGGATGTCGCCACCGGCGACGGCGTGGCGATGGCGTGGCGGGCGGGCTGCCGGGTGCGCAACATGGAATTCATCCAGTTTCACCCCACCTGCCTCTACCACCCCCACGCCAAATCCTTCCTGATCTCCGAAGCGGTGCGGGGCGAAGGCGGTCTGCTCAAGCTGCCCGATGGCACCCGCTTCATGCCCGCGCACGACGAGCGCGCCGAGCTTGCGCCACGGGACATCGTCGCCCGCGCCATCGACTTCGAGATGAAAAAACACGGCATCGACTGCGTTTATCTCGACATCGCCCACAAAGGCGAAGCCTTCATCAAGGAACACTTCCCCAACATCCACGCCCGCTGTCTGGAGCTGGGCACGACCGGAATCGACTCGCGGGTGATGTTGATGCCCAGCTC
>BNUB01000141.1 GCA_025997045.1 Betaproteobacteria bacterium | reverse complement strand
CATCCTCAAACACATCACGCTCAAGCTCATCCGCCTCGATCCTATCCCACGAAAGGGGAGCATCAAGGCCAAGCGATTCATCGCCGCCACTTCTGACGCTTATCGCGCTTATCTGGTCGGTCTTATGTAAGATTCGTGCGATTGCCCTGCCTGCGCGCTCGCATAGGTAGGAACAAGCCGAAATCTGCTAGAATCTCCTGCTTTTTCCAACTTTTTCCAGGAGCCTCAGATGGCCATTGAACGCACCCTTTCCATTATCAAGCCCGACGCCGTAGCCAAGAACGTGATCGGTAAAATCTACCAACGCTTCGAGGATGCCGGGCTCAAAATCGTGGCGGCGCGTCTGGTGCATCTGTCCGAGCGGGAAGCCGGGCAATTTTATGCTGTGCACAAGGATCGGCCCTTTTTCAAGGATCTGGTTGCTTTCATGATTTCCGGGCCGGTGATGGTGCAGGTGATCGAAGGTGAGAGTGCGATCAGCAAAAACCGCGACCTGATGGGCGCGACCGACCCGAAGAAAGCGGCGCCCGGCACGATTCGCGCCGACTTTGCCGATTCGATCGACGCCAACGCCGTGCATGGTTCCGATGCGCCCGAGACGGCGGCAGTGGAAGTGGCGTTTTTCTTCCCCGCGCTCAACGTGTATAGCCGCTGAGCACAGGAGCCGTTCCGGCTCGCTCAGCTTGGTGTGACGACGATGACGGCGGCGGTCAGCCTGCTTGATTTCGATGTTGAAGGGCTTGTCGCCTGGTTCGCTGAACTGGGCGAGAAGCCTTTTCGTGCGCGTCAGGTGATGCGCTGGATGCACCATGATGGCGTCGATGATTTCGATGCCATGACTGATGTCGCCCGTTCCCTGCGCGCCCGCCTGAAAGAGATTGCGCGCATCGAAGCGCCGCGCCCGCTGCGCGATTCGGTGTCGCAGGACGGTACGCGCAAATGGCTGTTTGGCGTCGATGGCGCCAATGCGGTCGAGACGGTGTTCATTCCTGAAGCCCGCCGTGGCACCTTGTGTGTGTCCTCCCAGGCGGGTTGCGCGCTCGACTGCGCGTTTTGCTCCACCGGCAAGCAGGGCTTCAGCCGCAACCTGAGCGCGGGCGAGATCGTCGGCCAGTTGTGGCTGGCGAACAAGCTGCTGGGGGCGGCACGCGATCGCGCGGCAGCCGACGAGCTCGAGGCGGGCGAGAAAGACAATGGCCGTATCATCAGCAATGTGGTGCTGATGGGCATGGGCGAGCCGCTGGCCAATTTCGACAATGTGGTGACGGCCTTGCGCCTGATGCTCGACGACCACGCTTACGGGCTGTCGCGGCGGCGGGTGACGGTGTCGACCTCGGGCATCGTCCCGGCGATCGATCGCCTGCGCGAAGAATGCCCGGTGGCGCTGGCGGTGTCCCTGCATGCGCCGGACGATGCGCTGCGCGACCGGCTGGTGCCGATTAACCAGAAGTATCCGCTGGCGGAACTGATGGCCGCCTGCCGCCGCTATCTGGAACGGGCGCCGGGGAGGTTTCCAGGCCGCTGGCGGATCAGATCCCGTCGTCACCGTCAGAGTCGCGTGCCCGTCTTCACGTCGAGCTGGGGGTGGCCTATCTCGGCACCGGACGTGCCGATACGGCGCTGGATGAGGTGAAGGTTGCCCTGAAAGAAAATGGCAGCTATGCGCCGGCTCACCACCTCGCGGGTCTGGCTTACATGATGCTTGGTGAGAACGCCAAGGCCGACGAGTCCTTTCGTTACGCCTTGAGCGGCGCGCCCGGCGACCCCGATTTCAATAACAGCTACGGCTGGTTCCTGTGCCTGCACGGACGTGCGCAAGAGGCTTTCCCTCACTTCGACCGTGCGGCGCGCAATCCTTATTACCGTTATCAGACCCGCCCCTACACCAATGCGGGGCTGTGCCATGTGCGGCTCAGAAATGATGTCGCGGCGGAAGCCCAGTTTGCCCGGGCGCTGGAAGTCGACCCGAGTAATGGCGATGCGCTCTACCAGATCGCCGCGATCAACTATCGTCGGGGTGAATTCCGCACGGCCTACGAGCAACTGGCGCGTCTGCACCAGCAACGGGAGTCGAGCGCGGCCTCGACCTGGCTCGGATTACGTACAGCGCGTAAATTGGGCGAATATAATGCCCAGGCCAGCTACACCGAGCAGTTGCGTCAGCGCTTTGGTAATTCAGTTGAATATTCATTATTGTTGCGAGGGAAGTTCGACGAGTGAGTACGATAGAGACCGATCCTGTCGCATCTGCCGCAGCCGCTACCGCTGTCGGCTTGCATCCGGGCACAGTGCTGAAGCAGGCGCGTGAAGCGCGCAGTGAGTCGCTCAATGAGGTGGCTCAGGCGCTCAAGCTGTCGCTGGCGCAGTTGTCCGCCATCGAGAGCGGAAAATTCGAGACCTTGCCGGGGCCGACGTTTGTGCGTGGCTTCGTGCGTAACTATGCGCGCCATCTGGGACTGGATGCGGAGCCTTTGCTCAAGGCGCTCGAAGCCGGGGGGGCGATTCCGGGCGTGGTCACAGGTGCAGGCGTGGGCGCAGTCGCGGTTGCGGTCGTCGACTTGACCCCGGTGTCCAATGCCCGCGGTGACATGCCCACGAGTGACGAGCAACGCCAGCGCGCCAGTTACGTGCCCATGACGCTGGTTATCGTGTCGCTGCTGATCCT
>BNUB01000140.1 GCA_025997045.1 Betaproteobacteria bacterium | reverse complement strand
CGACATCGTGCTCGTGCAACCCGCGGGCGAGCGTTTCGTCTGGCTGGCGCTGGAAAACACCGACGAGCGCGTGCGCGCCGGCAAACGGGTATCGCCCGGATTTCTCTTCGCCGCCCTGTTCTGGCCCGAAGTCATCAAACGCTGGCACGCGCGTCAGGCCGATGGTCAACACACGCAACCCGCGCTCTTTGAAGCGATGGACGAAGTGCTCGACTCGCAAGCCAGGCGGCTGGCGATCACGCGCCGGATTGCCGGAGACATCAAGGACATCTGGGCCATCCAGCCGCGCTTCGACAAGCGCATCGGCGCTTCGCCCTATCGCCTGATCGAGCAGCCGCGTTTTCGCGCCGGATGGGATTTTCTCCAGCTCCGCGCCGAAGCGGGCGGCCTGCCCCTTGAACTGCCCGAATGGTGGGATCGTTTTGCCCACGCCGGTCACGCCGAGCGCGAAGAAATGCTGCGCACCGTGCCCCAGAACGACAACGCCCCGGCGCGCAAACGCCGCCGTCGGCGCAAAAAACCCGCCAACGGCGACGCGCCAGCGGACATGGCGCAATCTGATTCATCCTCATAAGCCGCGCATGACCTCCCCCGCCCCCGCGCCGGGGTTCGTGCGCGCCTACGTCGCCTTCGGCGCCAACCTCGGCGACCCTTTCAGCGCCTTCACTGCCGCCCGCGCCGCCCTCGCCGCGCTGCCGCACACCCAGGTCGTCGCCCATTCATCCTGCTACCGCAGCGCCCCCGTCGGCGTCCCCGGCGAGCAGCCCGACTACCTCAACGCCGTCATCGCCCTCGACACCGCCCTCGCCCCCCCGGCCCTGCTCGATGCGCTCCTCGCCATCGAAACCCGCGGTGGCCGCACCCGCGAAACCACGCTGGCGCCACGCACCATCGACCTCGACCTGCTCCTGCACGGCGACGCCATCCTCAACACCCCGACGCTCACCCTGCCCCACCCCCGCCTGCACCTCAGAGCCTTCGTGCTGCGGCCGCTCGCCGAGCTGGCGCCGCAGCTTGTCGTGCCAGGCATCGGCGCCGTGAAGGACTTGCTGCCCGGAGTGGCTGATCAGCGTATTGAACAGGTCACATCCCCTGCGTCGTAACGTTCCGGCATCCCGGCGCACATGGCCGCAGCAACCAGCCGCAAATCGTGCTCGCTGATTTCAAACAGTCCGAACCTGAACTGATAGCCCCAATTTTTAATCCCGGCAGATAATTCCAGTTTCCCGAGCAAGGGCAAAATGCCAGCCGCCTGCGCGGGAAGCCAGCCGACATCGCGGCGGAAAGGGACAAATCCGCCGCCCATGTCGAACTGGTAAGGTGTGCCGGCCTTGACGATGCCGATGGCGGTAAAAGCCTGAAGTTTCGTCTTGCCGCCGAATTCCGGCGTTGGCGAGTAATACACAACGCAATCCCCCGGCTTGATGCGGCGCAAGGGGGCAAGTTTGCCGTGGCAGACCTGCATGAATCCCCCCTCACGCCCGATTCTCACATGATCTGCCGAAGCCACGGCAATCCAGTTGTGGCTCATTCAACGGCAGGCGCGAAAACGCGCAGTCGGTGATGGTCAGGGTCGAGCGCGACGAAGGTATAACCAAAATCCATCACAGTGAGTGTTTGCGCGATGGGGATGCCGCGTGCCGACCAGTCCCGGTACAAGGCATCCACGGCGGCGTTATCCGCAAGCGAAAACGCGACCTCGCTACCCCCGACGGGCGTGGCAGACGGTTCAACCGTATGCTTTGACCACAAGCCGAGCATGAAACCGGATTCGAGCGCGAACATGGCAAAAGTGGGCGAGACCTCCACGGGAGCCTTACCAAGCAAGTCCGCATAAAATCGGGCGCTGTTTTCAGGATGGTCTACGTACAGAATGATGAAATTGGGGTCACTCATAAAAATCTCCACAGGGAAAAATAATGATGCAGGAGACCTCATGGTAGACGAGGATGCTGACAGTTCCTGTCAGCAGTCTCATTGCAGCGGAATCCCCTCAAGCTCGCGCCACGCTTTCAGCAGCGCCTGACGGCGGCGAGGGTAACGCTCTTCCGTAATGACGAGCACAGTCAGCCGGTCAGTACGAAAATTGCGGAATGCCTGCCGCAGCTCACACCACGCGACCAGCAAGCGGACATGATCGAAATAACCGAGCGCGAACGGCCAGATGGTACGCATGGAAGTCGCACCGCTTAAATCCTGATAGGCGATTCTGATTTTACGTTCGGCGCGAATGACCCTGCGGAGCTGCGACAAATCGGCATCCCTGCCGGGTTGGGCGATCTCCGCTGCATGATGGGTGTCAGCGTCAGCGCGAGTCCTGGCGCTCCCCACCAGCAGCGCGGAAAAATCCAGCGTCGGGCGCAGGTGCCTGGGCAAGACTGTCGCGATTTTGCCCAAAGCATTACGTGCGGCGGCGCTCAAAGGCGCGTCACCCCGCTCCACCACCCAGCGCGAACCCAACACCAACGCCTCGATCTCTTCTTCCGAAAACATCAGCGGCGGCAAAAGAAAACCGGGACGCAGGATAAACCCCAATCCGGGGTCGCCATCAATCTGCGCGCCTTGCTCCCGCAGGGCGTTAATGTCACGGTACAGGGTACGCAAACTGACGCCCAACTCCATCGCCAATTGTGCCCCGGCAACCGGAAAACGGTGGTTACGCAAAATCTGAAGCAGATCA
>BNUB01000139.1 GCA_025997045.1 Betaproteobacteria bacterium | reverse complement strand
GTCGACGAGAAAGGACGAAGTCCGTGCGTTCTCGCCGCCAATCCCGCCGCTACAGCCCAGCACTGTCAGCTTCATACCGTTTCACTGCCCGACGACAGGCAGTCCGTTTTGTTCTATTTACCTTAGCATTACAGCGCCAACGACGGCAGGACGAATGTCACGAAAATGCCACGAAAGCGGGGCAATCCGGGGAACAAAGGAAGCTGTACCAAGGCGCCTCCAAGGTAGCTGAGCGCGGCATCAAAGCCTCAGCTGCGCAGGAAAAACTCCATCTTGACCCCGGCCACTTCGATCACGTCATGGTTTTCGAGATGATAGGCCTGCCCATTCAGGGTACGACCATTCACCTGCGGGAAGGTGGCGCCCTCGACGTGGGTGAAGAAATAACCCTGTTCGCGCCGGGCAATCACCGCGACCTGCTGGCCGGGCTTGCCCAGGGTGGTGAGCGGTTTGGCGAGTTCGAGTTCGCGCCCCACGTTGGCGCCGGAGAGCACCTGAAGCACGCCCAGCGCATGGATCAAACCTTCCACCGAGGTGGTGGCAATCGGGTTACTTTTGGCGCCGCCGCGCTGCGATGCGGTGAGCACCTGGGTGCGCGAGCCCGTTGTGCCCGTGGAAGAGGTGGCCAGGGCGGCTGAGGCGGGCACTGAAGCGTCAGGGTTGACCACCGTGCCGATCTCGAACGGTTTGAGCGCAGCGGTATCGACCAACTCGTTCTGCGTCATGACGGGGCCACTTTCCGCCAGATACTTGAGCCGGTATTTGCCCAGTTCGATCACGTCGTTGTTGTGCAACACGTGCTTTTTGATCGGCTGCCCGTTTACGTAGGTGCCGTTGGTGCTGTTGAGATCTTCGAGGAAGGTGTCATCCAGGATGGAGGTCAACACCGCGTGTTGACCGCTGATCGCAAGATTATCAATCTGGACATCATTGTTCGGTTTGCGCCCGATCGTCGTGCGCTCCTTGGCAAGCACGATCTCCTTGAGCACCAACCCGTCCATACTGAGAATCAACTTCGGCATCGCCCGCATCCATGCATTTAGAATAATTTGTACGTCGACTGACGTATGTCAGTCGCTATGATGAGCCTCACCGACGAACCACGCAACGATAACCGACACGTTATCACGCCCGCCGTGCGCGTTGGCAGCATCTATCAGATTCTGCACGATCTCCGCTGCCGGTAGTGCCGCGCCGAGCAAACTGGCGATGATCTCTTCGTTGACCATGTCGGTCAGGCCGTCGGAACACAGCAACAGGCGATCACCGGGCTGGAGCTGCTGCGTGCCGGTTTCAGGCTCAATCAGGTCATCCACGCCCAGCCCGCGCGTCAGCAAGCCGCGGTAAGGATGGTTCTGCGCCAGCTCGGGCGTCAGCAGGCCCCCTTCAACGTATTCCTGCACCAGGGTGTGGTCGCGGGTGAGGCGGCTGAGATAGTCACCGCGCAGCAAATACAGGCGTGAATCACCGATATGGGCATAGACAATCTCCTGCGGCGTCAGCAAGGCGCCGACGAAAGTCGAGCCCATGATCTCGCCACCGGGCACGCCTGTGATCGTCTCCCGCAACGCGGCGCAGCGAATAGCGGCGTTGGCATCGGCAAACCCCGCCACCAGTTGCTCACACAGCGTGCGTTGATCGACCTGTTGCAGGCTGTTCAAGACGTTGCTGACCGCCAGCGACGATGCCACATCCCCCGCGTGGTGGCCGCCCATGCCATCGGCGAGCAGCAACCAGCCACGCTCGGCATCGACCCACAACGCGTCTTCGTTGCGCGCGCGCACCATGCCAACATGTGACTGCGAGGCACATTCGAGCACCGCCCCTCCCCACACCTCATCCTCTTTTGCCATCAATCCACCACCTCTGCCATCCGTCTGGCCGGACATATATGTTAACCGAGTGCTCACCCTCCGGGCTGGCTATTCTAGCTTGCGGCGGCGCGACAAACGAGCGTTCATCATCGCCTCATGCCAGCGGGGATGCGGTAGGATAGCTCATGAAGCCAACCGACTGGTCTGATATTGCAGCAAACATACACAAGATGAATATCACGAAACGCATCCGTGCTCCCCTCATTACCCTCTGCGCAAGCGGTGCAATCGCTGCCTGCCTGTCGTTTGCTGCACACGCCCAAACCCCCGCGCCTGAACCGCAGCCGGGCACAGATCAAATCTCCGACACCGCCGCGCTCGAAGCCGCCATCGAACGCAGCGCCCATAACGAAAAAGAACTGCTCGACCGCATCCGCGAACTGGAAGGAACCCAGGCCAGCCTGCTGGAAGCATACAAAAAACAATCTGCCCAGGAAAACGCCGCACCCCCGGTTGCCCCCTCAGTTGCCCCCCTCGACACCACGGCCAACACCGCCGCGCCGCAAAAACCTGAACCGGCTCCGGGTGCGCAGACCTTGCCCTCTGACGGGCTGTTCACCGTGGGCAGATTGTTTTTTGTATGCTTCCAGCGGGCTGGCCGTGGCCTCCCGTCACCTGTGTCCCGGCATGCTGGCCAACATGCTCAACGAGCTCACCGTCTCGCCCGAGGTGTACATCAGCCATCTCAAATCGGGCCTGGGGGGCAAGATCATGGAGCAGATCGACGCGATCGACAGCCGTTTTCGCCCGACGCGCCTCCATCAGGGGATGGCGCTCAACTTCTGAGCCGGGAGTAAAATCCCACCTCTCATCCATTCCTCACAGAAGCCCGCCATGTACCGCCTCGCCCCCAGCCTGCTCTCCGCCGGTTGTGCCGGTCTGGGCGAAGAGGTCGAT
>BNUB01000138.1 GCA_025997045.1 Betaproteobacteria bacterium | reverse complement strand
TGCCGGATTCGCCGCAGCAGCGGTCGGTGAGCGCCACTGCGGTGCCCATCAACTGGTTGGCGACTTTCAGCCCCGGATGTTGCTTCATCGGGGTGTGGCAGGGGTCGTGGTAGAGGTAGTTCACGCCACTGACGCCGGTGAGCTGAACGCCTTTCTCCATCAGGTATTCGTGGTTGTCGAGCAGGCGACAACCGGGGAAGATTTTGTCGAATTCGTATTCCTTCAACTGGTCCATGCAGGTGCCGCAGGAGACGATGACGGTCTTGATGTCGAGGTAGTTGAGGGTGTTGGCGACGCGGTGGAAGAGCACGCGGTTTTCGGTGGTGATCTTCTGGCCCTTGTCTTCGTTGCCGCTGGCGGCTTGCGGATAGCCGCAGCACAGATAGCCGGGCGGGAGCACGGTCTGGATGCCAAGGTGGTAGAGCATGGCCTGGGTGGCCAGGCCGATCTGGCTGAACAGACGCTCCGAGCCGCAACCGGGGAAGTAGAACACGGTCTCGGATTCGGTCGTGGTCTTGCGCGGGTCGCGGATGACGGGGATGGTCTTGTCGTGTTCGATGTCGAGCAGGGCGCGGCCACTTTTGCGCGGCAGATTGCCCGGCATGGGTTTGTTGATGAAGTGGATGACCTCGGCTTTGAGGCCGGGACGACCGACGGTGGCGGGCGGTGTTTTGAGCTGGTGCTGGACGAGGCCAAAGCGACGCCCGAGACCGTTGGCGAAGCGCTGGGCGCGGTAGCCCCATTGCACCATCACCGTGCGCAGCAAGCCGATGGTGGCCGGGTCTTTGAGGTTGAGGAAGGCCATCGCCGCGAACTTGCCGGGATTGAAGGTGCGCTTGCCCTGCTTGCGCAGGAGGTTGCGCATCCGGATCGAGACCTTGCCGAAGTCGATATCGACCGGACAGGGTTTTTCGCAGCGATGGCAGACGGTGCAGTGGTCGGAGACGTCCTCGAACTCGCTCCAGTGGGCGAGCGAGACGCCGCGCCGGGTCTGCTCTTCGTAGAGCATGGCTTCGATCAGGAGCGAGGTCGACAGGATCTTGTTGCGCGGGCTGTAGAGCAGGTTGGCGCGTGGCACGTGGGTGCTGCACACCGGCTTGCACTTGCCGCAGCGCAGGCAGTCCTTGATGTCGTGGGCGATGGCGCCGATCTCGGTCTGTTCCATGATCAGCGACTCGAACCCCATCAGGCTGAAGCTCGGGGTGTAGGCGTTGGCGAGGTTGCCGCCGGGCATGAGCTTGCCGCGATTGAAATAGCCGCCGGGATCGACGCGATTTTTGTAGGCGCGAAAAGGGGCCAGCTCGGCGTCGTTGAGGTAGTCGAGTTTGGTGACGCCGATGCCGTGTTCGCCGGAGATGACGCCGCCAAGCGCACGCGCCAGCGCCATGATGCGGTCGACCGCCCGGTTGGCGACCTGGAGCATCGCGTAGTTGTCGGAGTTGACCGGGATGTTGGTGTGCACATTGCCGTCACCGGCGTGCATGTGCAGCGCCACGAACACCCGGCTGCGCAGGACTTCGTGGTGCAGGCGTTCCACGCCCGCCCGCACCGGGGCGAAGAGGTCGCCGTCGAAGATTTTATCCAGGCGGGCGCGCAGCTCGGTTTTCCACGACACCCGGATTGAATAATCCTGCAGGCGGTGGAAGAGAATGGAGTCCGGGATGGAGTCGGCGGCGCGCTTGTCCGGTTCAAGGGCGTTGATGCCAAGGGCGTCGAACGATTTTTCGGCTTCTGTCAGCGGCAGGTCAAGCTTGTCCAGCAGCCACTGCCAGCGCTGGCGCACCCGTTCCAGATAGGCGAGCGCGGCGTCACGGCGGTCGCCGATGAGATCTTCCGAGGCGAGGTTGGCGTCGCCCTGGTTGAGCGCCAGCGTGCCGCGCAGGAAACCGTCGAGCGCGTGGCACAAGTCCAGTTTGTTGCGAATCGAGAGTTCGATGTTGATGCGCTCGATGCCGTCGCAATAATCGCCCATGCGCGGCAGCGGGATGACTACATCCTCGTTGATCTTGAACGCGTTGGTATGGCGCGAGATGGCGGCGGTGCGGCTGCGTTCGAGCCAGAAACGCTTGCGCTGTTCGGGCGAGACGGCGATGAAACCTTCCGCGCCGCGGGTGTTGGTCATGCGCACGACAGATGAGACCGCATTCATCACCGCAGCTTCGTCAAAGCCGACGATGTCGCCGATCAGCACCATCTTCGGGCGGCCATGGCGGCGGGCCTTGGTGGTGTAGCCGACCGCCTTCACGTAACGCTCGTCCATGTGTTCGAGCCCGGCAAGCTGCACTCCGGCCTGATGGCCGCCGCCACCGGGTTTGAACCAGTCGGTGATATCGACGATCGCCGGAACCGCGTCGCGCACCTGACCGAAGAATTCGAGACACACGGTGCGGGTGATCGGCGGCATTTTGTGCAGCACCCAGCGCGCGGCGACGATGATGCCGTCGGTGCCTTCTTTCTGTACGCCGGGGATGCCGCCAAGGAATTTGTCGGTCACATCCTTGCCCAGCCCATCCTTGCGGCAACTGGCGCCGGGCAGGGCGAGGATTTCTTCGCTGAGGGGCTCGCCTTTTTCCCCGCCGAAGCGGCGCAGGCGGAAGCGGGCGGTGTCCTGATCGTGGATTTTGCCGAAGTTATGGTCGAGGCGTTCGACTTCGAGCCAGTTGCCATCGGGCGTGACCATCTTCCACCACGCCAGATTGTCGAGCGCCGTGCCCCACAGCACGGCCTTCTTGCCTCCGGCATTCATGGCGATGTTGCCGCCAACCGTCGATGCGCTGGCCGAGGTGGGGTCGACGGCAAACACGTGCCCTGCGGCGCTGG
>BNUB01000137.1 GCA_025997045.1 Betaproteobacteria bacterium | reverse complement strand
ATCCAACGTCTGAACGCCAAAGAAGGCACGAACAAATACCGCCTGCCAACGGAAGCCGAATGGGAATACGCCGCCCGTGCCGGGACGAAAAGTACCTATTCATTCGGGGATGACGCGGGGCAATTGGGATCATATGCGTGGTATAACGGCAATTCAGGCAGCCAGACACATCCGGTAGGGCAAGAAAAGCCCAACCCATGGGGCTTGTACGATATGCACGGCAATGTGTGGGAGTGGGTAAACGATCAGTATGACGGTAGTTATTACGGTCGTAGCCCTTCGACTGACCCGGCGGGCCCTTCGAGCGGCCAGTACCGGGTGCTGCGGGGCGGTAGCTGGCACGGCTCCGCCGGGAGCCTGCGGTCGGGGATCCGGCGCGGCAGCACGCCGGATCCCCGCAGCGACAACTTCGGCTTCCGCCTTGCCCGTTCCCCAGGTCAATAGCAGTGCAAGAGGGAAGCGTATGGCGGCGTGCTGCCCGCGCTGTTGTTTGGTCGCTACGCGCAAAAGGGGCGCTTGGCGACCAATTTTTCAGCTATATACGGAAGGCGTTTATGGTGGTGGTGTTTATTGATGCTGTTTTGCATAAGATGCTGCAATAAGCCTGCGCAAAGCAGGGGTTTATTGATTCTTGCTGACGGCCAACCTCGATACGCCCGTCGCCAAAAACTCGTGACACATTGTGCGGTAACGCCTGTTACCCGCTCTTACCATCTGATATGATGCCGTCCCCCCACAGATACATCATTTTTATGAAAAAAAATTTCCCGGTTACGCAACACGAGGTTCCCTTTCCGGAAGGGCATTACATCGTTTCCAAGACGGATCTCAACGGCGTGATGACCTATGCGAACGATACCTTCGTCAGCATGTGCGGTTTTGGGCGTGACGAGTTGATCGGGAGTCATCACAACATTGTTCGTCACCCGGATATGCCGCCGCAGGCGTTCAAGAATTTGTGGGACAGCATTCAGGCGGGGTTGCCGTGGACGGGAATTGTCAAAAACCGTTGCAAAAATGGCGATCATTACTGGGTCAATGCGCTGGTGGTGCCGGTGCGCCAAAACGACCAGACGGTGGGTTACATGTCGGTACGGACGCCGCCTTCGCGGATGCAGGTGCAGAACGCGGAACAGCTTTACAAACGCCTGAATGACAGCGGGCAGGCATTGCCACCGCCGCCAGTACCGGGCATCCGGCTGCACAACAAGTTGACGGGGGCGACGGCGCTTGCGCTCTTGCTGTTTGCGATCAGCGCGTTGCTGGCGCTATTGGGAGTGGAAGGGCGGGCGACTGCCCTGTTGGGGCTGTCGGGCGTTATGGTCAGCGTGCCGTTGCTGGTTTGGCAGGGGCAACTCTGCGCGGGCGTGGCAGAGGCGCGGCGTTTCATGGATCACATCGCCCAGGGGCATCTCACGGATGCGATTTCCATGCATCGTCGGGATGAGCTGGGCGATCTTTATCACGCCATGATTGCCATGCAGTCACACCAGAAAGTCATGCTTTCCGAATTGTCCGAATCGGCGGGGCGGGTCAAGCAGAGTTCCGGTGAACTGGAAATCCAGATGCGCGCCATTCACGAAGAATCCGATCAGCAAACCGCCTCGCTTGCCCATATCGCGGCAGATGTGGAGGAGCTTTCCGCCGCCGCGCGCGAGGTGGCTTTTGGCGCGCACGAAACCGATACGGCTGTTGCCGAATCCCGTGTTGCCCTGTCGGAAACGATGGCGCGCATGACCGACGGACGCCATGCCTCGCGGCAGGTGGTGGAAACCATGCGGCAGGCAGGTGAAACCATGCAGCACCTGTTCGAGTCCATCCGCCAGATCGGCAAGGTTTCCCAGGGAATACGGGAAATTTCCGAGCAGACCAATCTGCTGGCGTTAAATGCCGCCATCGAAGCGGCGCGCGCGGGTGAGGCAGGGCGGGGCTTTGCCGTGGTGGCGGATGAGGTACGCAAACTTGCCGAACGCGCAGGCAACCAGACACACGAAATCGCCCAGACGGTGACGGAAATCCAGAGCGTGACCCAGGAAGCCCTGACCGCGATGGAACGGGCGCGCGAGCAGGTCGGCGGCACCGATCAGGCGCTTGACCATTCCGACGCCGCGCTGGTGCAGGTCGCCGAACGTTGCGACAACATGAGTGTGCTGTCACAGCAGATCGCCAAGGCGGCGGCGGAAGAAGCCATGACCACGGACAATATCGCCGCCTTCATGGCGCGTATCCATAGCAGCATTGAAGGCAATGTCAGCCATTTGCACGAGGCGCACGACAGCGCCGCCCGGATGGCGAAGGTTTCTGACGATCTGCGCGAAGTGCTTTCCTGCTACATGCGGGATTGACGCCTCGATCAGGAAATGAACGACAAGCCAAGAGGCATGTCGCTCAAATGTATTTGGAAAGGAGTTTTTCTCCCCTCTCCAAATGGTCGCCGAAACTCTGCTCGCAAGAAAGGGGTTCAAGCGGAGTTAGCCAGCATATGACGTTTGTGCGCGAATATCGGTCAAACGCTGTGATGGTGGCTGCTCGCGCTGGTCAGTCCAGTGGTGGAAGGCGCTCCGCTTTTCTACCCTTGTATTTTGTTGCCGGGTTAATCGCAGCACTTCCTGGGAGCGATGGCGTCCTCGCCGTCGCTCCCATCGCATCGCAAGCCTTGGCGCCGTGCCCGGATGCTTGACACGGATCACAGTATCTACGCCTGTATCCACGCCATGACAGGAAAATTTGTGCGATTGCCCTGGTCAATCTCGACAGCCCCCACCCGCAAACCGTAGAATCCCCTCCTTGTCGAGGAGCGTTGCGACCCCATCTGCGGGCCAGGCTCGGCAATGCATAACGGCGCTAGCTAACC
>BNUB01000136.1 GCA_025997045.1 Betaproteobacteria bacterium | reverse complement strand
TCGAGACCAGCGGCACCAGCCAGACCGAAACCCGCTACACGTGGTGCGGCGACGTGATCTGCCAGACAAGAGACGGCAACGACAAACCGACAAACTACTACTACGGCGAAGGCAGCTTCCGCCAGACCGGTGCATCGGCGACAGTGGGGGAGAAGCGCTATTACGCCAAAGATCACTTGGGCTCGGTGCGTGATGTATTAACGCAGACCGGCACCCAAATCGCCAGTTACGACTATGACCCGTATGGGAGTTTGATCAACAACCCAGGCACTGCGCCGGAGTTTGGCTATGCGGGGATGCAGTACCACCAACCGAGCGGGTTGTATCTGACCAAATACCGGGCGTATGACCCGAGGACGGGGCGGTGGCTGTCGAGAGACCCGATTGGGGAAGCGGGTGGGCTGAACCTTTATGGGTATGTGGGGGGGAATCCGGTTTCGTTTGTGGATCCGCTGGGGCTGGATACAGCAATCGCACTAGGGGGGGCGTCTGATGGCAACCCATTTGGCCATGTAGCCATTGCTTTTACTGGGAAAGGAGTCTATAGCTTTGGTACTAGCACGGCTCCCGGAAGTAGTTTTACCGACTATCTAGGCAAGCAAGCAGAATATCGTAATACGTTAGTATTTATTATAGAATCTACCCCTGAACAAGAAGCCAAAATGCTTGAGAAAGCAGAAAGTTACGGTGGTAAAGTTTTGCCAAATCCGTTTGCGGATCTTCTGGATGCTGCAAGTGATACTTGCGCAGTACGAACTCAAGATATACTTGAGGCAGGAGGTGTTACTGCAACTTCTGGCCCATGGCACACAAAACATTTCGTGGTTTCGACTGCTATGTACCCATCTGCATTTCCCGGAACCACTGCATTAATAGCAGCGGCAAATGCCAAAGGAACTGTTGCTTCTCCCAAAGGCAGTGCTGTCCCCGGTATACTATCCGATTTCAATCCTCGATAGTGAAAGGGTGATCTGTTATGATTGGTAAATTCCGTTATTTATTAATGTTTACACTGTTGTTTGGTGTGGCATTAATTGGTTACTTTCCCTTAAATACACTGAGTATATTTGTTAATCTTGATGGGTTGGTCGACAAACATGAGAACTCTATTCTTGAGGTTTATTGGTATAAATATAGAAATGTTGAACATGGGAAACTGTATAGTGTAGATGAGTATGTGGTGGATGATAGTCGCGTTGTTGTTTTGGCATTCCCCCTTGCTGATGTGACCAAAGGATATTTTGTGTTACTTGCAAATCCTAAGGGGCCAGAAAAAATAAAATTTATGCCGGATGAGGATTTTATTCTTGCGGAGAAGGAGTATCAAGAAATTAAAAGATCAGGCATTGTTATGTCTGATGAAGTGGATGCATTCCTTCTTTTGCATACTATCCGGAGATAAAATTGTGAATGCAAGGGGCTGCACCAGATTATTTGTACGTTTCGGCACGGTTACGATTACGAGCCCAACAACGAGGTTGATTTTGATTACTTTTTATCGCTGTTTTCCCGTCATGCGTGCTCTGCTCGCTGCGATTTTGGCAACGCATTCGTTATTTGCCATAGCAGAAGATGATACCAATGGCATTGCGTCAGTTTGCCCCGCAGGTGACTGTAGCATCAGCGCATCGGGCCTTAAACCCTATGATGCTATCGTGATCGGCCATCCGCTAAAAGTGCTCTCGCAAGACGAAATGCGCGTCCTTTACCGTTGGGCGAAGCAAGGAGCGTGGAAAGATTTTCCCGATAGCGAAACTGACTATCTTGAACGCAACCGTGTGGTGTTGCTGCCCACTGGCGCTGAAGGTAAAGCGGTACTCGTCCATATGGCGACCCCCGATTACGATGCCGAGGCTTATGTATCCGGTGCGCTTATCCGCTATACCCCACGCGCAATGCCGGAGAGCTACTACCCGGACGGGCGACCCATTCATAGCGTGCTCGCCGGTTGCGTGGGTCTGGTGTGCAGTGCGGGGGATAATACTTGCTTCAAAGAGTATCCACAGGGTATGTTTCGCTTTAACGACGGTATCGAACTCGACCCGATCACCAAAAAACCGCTTGATGGCGGTCGTGTGATTGACCCGGTTTCAATGCGCGAAAAAGTTGCTGCTAATCGACAACTGCGGCGTACTGCACACTCTCAGTAAATATCAAGGACGCCCAATGCCGCTCGACGCGCTCGACAAAACCACAGAAGCCCTGTGCATCGTCCACTATGGTTACGACGCAGACGGCGATCTGGTGGACATCACCGATGGCAGCGCCCACACCATGCGCTGGAAACGCGACCTGCAAGGCCTCGGAGTAATCCATCTACGGCCCTCCCCGGCGGTGGCAACACGATCCTCCTGAGCTACGACCCCTCCCCTTGCAGCAGCAAAAAATAACGACTAGACTCTCCCACTTTCTCAACCAGCATAGAATTTTACCCATGAAGACTTGCCCGTTTTCACCCCGCGTTTTGCGTAGTGCTGTGCTCGGGTTGAGGATGTTTGACAGGCGGCGGTCGCCCGTATTGGGTTCGTAGGCGTAGCCGCGCTGGATTGGGCTGCCGCTGAGCAGGGCGTCGGTGAGCTGAGGGGTGTCGCCCAGGTAGCTGTATTTGAAGGTGCCGAGTTGGGTGTTTTTGATCTGGATGATCCGGCTCAGGGGGTCGTAAGCGTAGGTTTGGCCGGTGCCGTTGACGTTTTGGCTCACGACCCGGCCCAGGGGGTCGTAGCTGAGCTGCACGGTGTTGTTGTTGCCGGGGGCGTCGATGGCTTGCAGGCGCAGGGCGCCGGCGGCGCCGATTTGTTGGTAGCGGTATTGGGTGGCGCCGGTGGGGTCTGTCATGGCGCTCAGGCGTGGGTAGTATGTGTCCCAGTCGAAGTGGACGGCGGTAGCTTGC
>BNUB01000135.1 GCA_025997045.1 Betaproteobacteria bacterium | reverse complement strand
CGCTGGGGACGAGATCAGTCAGGATGCGGCGGGCGACGACGGCAAGCAGGTCACGGCGTGCTTCGGCGGCGGATTGGGTGGCTTCTGCCAAGCCAAAAAATGGGAAACAATTTCAAAATTGTCTGCGATGAATTTGGCTTGCGAGATGGTTAAACTCGCATCAAGAGAATTTCTGTTATCTTCTACCGTTATTGAACCTCCATTACTAATGGCGTAGGTGGCGTCGGCCAGTAGTGCATTGATGTAAGCTTCGTTGATTGTGCTCATGATACCCCTCTTGTGCAAAGTCATTGGACGATGAAGAATTGATAGAGCTTTGCAAACTCATCAATATTACTGTTTTCTGTTGGCCCACAATGATATGGATGTATTATCATGGTGCCACGAAACCAGAAGTTGCGTATCAACCACCCACCATATGCGATATACGTATCATACCTCGCGTACTCGCCATTGTTTTCAATATCTCTATAACTATAATGCCAATGACTAATATCTACTGCCGTTCCATTGAGAACTTCATTACGTGGGTTAACAACTATCTTAACAATTTTCCCTTTAATATTCTCTGCATCAATTTGAAGTTTTGCATTCTCTTGGCAAAGCGCCCTGAACTGAAACCCACCGACGATCTCATCCGCTATCGGAAGCGTGAAAGCCAGCACCCAAAAAACCACACTTGCCACGAGTCGCTTTGACAGGCTGTTTAGCTTATCGTCATAGCGGCCAAACAGCCACCTTTTGACAAAATGCAGAACCGTGACAAACAGTCCAAGCACGAAGAGCACAAAGATGCCACTCATGATCGTTGCAGCCTTGACAGCCACAAGGATTTCATAGACTGCCCTTGTAGCACTTGGCAGGAACCCCCTTCAGGATTTTCGTACATACAAACCACGTTATCGCCCCTGCAAAATCAAACCGTTCATGAACTTCAACGAAGATCGCACTCTACACAATATTTTCATGCGATAAAACTAATATTAAATCATATCGATATGTTGCCCACCACGCTTGTCCATCCATACCACTGTATCATCCTGCTACGCTGCATTTACCCAGCCTCAGTCACCATGGCAAACTTCCGCCATCCGGTCGCGCATCTTGCACGGCAGCACAGTGTCGACGTGCTTGCCATCGGCCAGCATCACGCTCTGGTCATGGAGGGCATACACCTTGCGCTACCACCCGTAGCGCGAACAAGAGCACGCATCCCTACGCCCACCGCTTGAAAACGGCGCACTTATCCGTTCGTGCTGTCGTGGTCGTTGTTGGAAGCACTCGCCAGCGGCTGCATGGTTGTGGCCTCGAATACCGCGCCGGTACGCGAGGTGATTCGGGATGGGGAAAACGGGTGGCTGGTGGATTTCTTCGATGGTGAGGCGCTAGTCAGGCGGGTGCTGCAGGCGCTGGCCGCTCCGCCTGAATCCATCGCCTTGCGTGCTGCTGCGCGGCACAGCGTGCACAACTGTTCAGTTGCGCGGGGAATCGCGGGCTATATGGCGTGGATTGAAAAGCTGGACGGGGACAAGCTTTCAGAGGCTGCGCACCGGGCATAACCGGAAGGCAGCAAACCCGGATGCGCCCTACTGCTTCACCAGCACGCGCTGCGCCTTGGCGAGGTTGAGCAGACGGGCGCGGATAGAGGCTGCGAGATTGCTCACGCGATAGCTTCCAAATAGGGGCGCATCACGTTGGCGACACGACAAATCTTTGCATAACGCCATAGATCGTCCGCCGATGCCTTGCGCACCGCCCAGGCATCTTTCAATGCCTCCAGCGCCACATCCAGCCCGATCTTGTTGCGGTGCTTGAGGCAGTCGGCCACCGTCTTGGCCGCGCTGTAGACATGCAGCCTCACCCCGTCGCGTTCGTGCACTTCGATGCCCGCCGTGTAGGCATCACCTGCCATCTGCACCATCTTGAGCGGCGGATAGTCGAGGCGCGGCACGTGGCTGCCGCGTGGCATGGCGATCCAGAGCTGCTGCGGCAGTTGCGTCTCCGGATATCAAGCAACGCTTATTAAATACCATTTGAGTTTAACCCTCTCCGTTAATATTTCAAATTTATTGCAAAATCATTCGCAACAAATAATAACCAATTTGCGCTTGTGCCAATTTCACGCCGCTGTCACAATTGGGCATCTGTTATAAGGTGTACTCTACTCACATGGCACGCCGTAACGACCACACTCGCGAAGAAATTCGATGCATGGCACTGGATGCAGCCGAAACCATTGCCGCCACCCAGGGCTACCGCGGTATTTCCACCCGCGGTATTGCTACGGCCATCGGCTATACGGTGGGCACCCTCTACCTCGTATTCGAGAATCTCGACGACATTATCCTGCAGGTCAATGGCCGCACGCTGGACAAGCTGTATGACTGGGTACGCGGGCGCTGCAGCGATGATACGAGTGCGCCAGACGAAGCCCTGCTCGTGCTGGCAGGGGCCTATATCGCCTACGCCGAAAACAACGCGCTGCGCTGGAACATGCTGTTCGAGCAGACCGAAGGCAGAAGCGAACTGTTGCCGGAGTGGTACCAGCGCAAACGTGAACGCGTCCTCGCGCTCGTGGAAACCGCGCTGCAACCGCTCTCAGAGGACGAAGACGAAATCCGTCATCTTGGCCTGGTCTTGTGGGCGGGCATCCATGGCATCTGCACGCTCAAAATCCGCCGCCGCATGGATATCGCGGGCAAACTGAGCGCCGAAGAAATGTGCCAGATGCTGATCGACAATTTCCTGCGCGGGTTCAACCTGAATAAAATGAATAGCGACGCATAACCAATTACCCCGATGAAATATCGCGCAGAAAATTCCGGCATAGATGCTTGAATACGCGCAAACGCGCCGCATATGCCTGCCGGGCAGTTTTACGCGCCCGGCGGCGCCACAAGATAAAAACGCCCCCCACCCCCAGCA
>BNUB01000134.1 GCA_025997045.1 Betaproteobacteria bacterium | reverse complement strand
GCAGGGCGTCACCCATGCGCACCTGCCGCCCGCCGCCCTGCACGACGGTGACGTCGACGTCTGCGGCGCTGGCGCCGGGGTGGGACAGCAGCAGGCGCGGACAGCCGGCGTCGATGAAACGCTGCAAGTCGGCCCGTGCGCCGTATTGCCCCGAGCATTCCACCACCAGATCGAGATCGAGCGCGCGCCAGTCGACGGCTTCCGGCGTGGTGGCGTGGGAGATGGCGATGCGGCGACCATCCACGATGAGGGCGTCGCCGTCGATGGCGACCTGGCCCGGAAAGTGGCCGTGGGTGGAATCGAAGCGGGTGAGATACGCCATGCTCTCCAGCGGCGCGGGCTCGTTGATGGCGACGATCTGGAGCCGGTCGGCATGGCCGGCTTCGATGATCGCCCGTACAAACGAGCGTCCGATGCGGCCATAGCCGTTGATGGCGAGTCTATGCACGGGAAGAGGTGGCCGGAGGTGGAGGAGGGGCGATTCTAACCGGGATCAGGGCAGGTCGCTCGATTGCAGGTTCCTGGCGTCGGTAAACCACGCCGTCCACAGCGCGGCCAGCGCGAGCACCACATACGCGCCGAGCAGGGGCGCGACGCTGCCGTTGAACAGATGGCCGATGATGAGTCCGATCACCGCCGACCCTACGGTCGACACGAAGCCGACCATCGACGAGGCGGTACCGGCGATATGGCCCATTGGCTCCATCGCCATGGTGTTGAGGTTGGCGGGCAAAGAAACCCTGCTCGTGTTCATGTTGCTGCAAAGCGCGAGGTGAAAGCAATTGATGATCAGGAGCGCAATCAGCCCGGACAGGCTCATCTTGCGCATGCCGAAGCGGTGCACCAGACGCGAATTGGTAAACGCCGCCACCGCCATGGACAGGGTGATGAGGGCGAAGAGCAGGGGGAAACTTTTTCGGGCCTCGAACACATCGACGAAAATCTGTTGGGACGAAGAAATAAAGCCGATATGAGCACCGACCACGAGGGTGAGCGCGATGGTGTAGCCCAGGGTGCGGCGGTGGGTCACGGTCTGGCGATAGGCCGAATACACCGCCGCCGGGGCGAGCGGGCGGCGGCGATCCGGCGACAGGGTTTCCGGCAGGCGCGCCAGCGTCCACCACAACACCGCCATACTCGCCACCACCAGCGAGCCGAAGATCCAGTGCCAGCTCGGGGTGATCACCAGCAGCAGTTGCCCGAGCGAGGGCGCGAGCACCGGGACGGCCATGAAGATCATCATCGCCAGCGACATGACTTTCGCCATCGTCGCCCCGGAATAGCGGTCGCGGGCGAGCGAGATCGAGATCACCCGCGGCGAGCCCGCGCCGATACCCTGAAACACCCGCGCCGCCAGCAGGGTGGCAAAACTGTCGGCAAAGGCGGAGAGCACGCCGCCGATGGCGAACAGCACCAGGCCGCCGATGAGGATGGGCCGCCGCCCGAAGCGATCGGCGAGCGGCCCGTAAAAAAGTTGCGAGATGCCGGTGCCGATCAGGAAGAAGGCGACCACGGCCTGGGCCTGATTGGGGTCGCTGAGGTGAAAATCGGCGGCCAGTAGCGGCAGCGCCGGCAGCATGATGTCGATTGCCAGCGCGTTGAGCGCCATGCACGCGGCGATGAAGCTGACGAACTCGGCAAAAGCCATGGAACGTTCTTTGGGGGGCATGGAAGTAACAAGCCCGACCGCATGCAGTCGGGCTTGGGGTCATCTGTTCGGGTCAGACCATTACACCACGTTCTCAGGCAGTTTGAACGGGAATTTTCCCTATTTTGGCTTGCCAGAATTGCGGCCCGGTCTGATGCACGCTGACGCCGGTCGCGTCGACCGCGACTGTCACCGGCATGTCTTCCACGGTGAACTCGTAAATCGCCTCCATGCCGAGATCGGCAAAGCCGACCACCTTTGCTGCCTTGATCGCCTTGGAGACGAGGTAGGCCGCGCCGCCGACGGCCATGAGGTAGGCGGATTTGTTGTCGCGGATGGCCTCGATGGCGGTGGGGCCGCGCTCGGATTTGCCGACCATGGCGATCAGGCCGGTTTGCTCCAGCATCATGCGGGTGAATTTGTCCATCCGCGTCGCGGTGGTGGGGCCGGCGGGGCCGACGACTTCATCGCGCACCGGGTCGACGGGGCCGACGTAGTAGATGACGCGGTTGGTGAAGTCGACCGGCAGCTTTTCGCCTTTGGCGAGCATGTCCTGAATGCGCTTGTGGGCGGCGTCGCGCCCTGTGAGCATTTTGCCGTTCAGCAGCAGCGCCTGGCCGGGCTTCCAGGCGGCGACTTCTTCTTTGCTCAGGGTGTCGAGATTGACCCTGGTAGCGGATTTGAGATCGGCCTTCCAGGTGATCTGCGGCCAGTCTTCCAGGCGGGGCGGGGTGAGCACCGCCGGGCCAGAGCCGTCGAGGTGGAAGTGAACGTGACGGGTCGCGGCACAGTTGGGAATCATCGCCACGGGTTTGGAAGCGGCGTGCGTCGGGTAATCGAGCACTTTCACATCGACCACGGTGGTGAGACCGCCCAGCCCCTGCGCGCCGATGCCCAGGGCGTTGACCTTCTCCATGAGTTCCAGCCGAAGCTCCTCGGCGCGGGTGAGTGTCGCGCCGCTGGCGGCCTTGTCGCGCAGCAGGTGAATGTCGACCGGAGCCATGAGCGATTCCTTGGCGAGCAGCACGGCCTTCTCTGGCGTGCCGCCGATGCCGATGCCCAGAATGCCCGGCGGACACCAGCCCGCGCCCATCGAGGGCACGGTTTTCAGCACCCATTCAACGATGTCGTCGGAGGGGTTGAGCAGCGCCACTTTGGTCTTGTTCTCCGAGCCGCCGCCCTTGGCCGCACAGATGACTTCCAGCTTGTCGCCGGGGACGATCTCGACATGCACGACCGCCGGGGTGTTGTCGCGGCTGTTCTGGCGCTTGCCCGCCGGGTCGAGCAGCACCGAGGCGCGCAATTTGTTGTCCGGGTGGGTGTAGGCGCGGCGCACGC
>BNUB01000133.1 GCA_025997045.1 Betaproteobacteria bacterium | reverse complement strand
GAGCGCGTGCGCAAACACACCTGGGGCTACGCCAGCGCCGAGGCGTGCGACAACGAGGCCTTGATCCGCGAGCAATACCGCGGCATCCGCCCCGCCCCCGGCTACCCCGCCTGCCCCGATCACACGGTCAAACGCGACCTCTTCGCCCTGCTCGACCTCACCAACAACGCCGGGATGAGCCTCACCGAATCCATGGCCATGACCCCGGCCGCCAGCGTCGCCGGCTTCTACTTCGCCCACCCCGACAGCCGCTATTTCGCCCTGGGCAAGATCGCCCGCGATCAGTTGGAGGATTGGGCGGAACGCTCCGGGATCACGGTGGAAGAAGCCGAACGCTGGCTGGCGCCGGTGTTGGCGGGGCGGTGAAGCATCACCGCCTCACCCCAGCTTGCGCAACCTCAGCACCGCGTTGCTATCGGATCCCGAGTTCGCGCCGGTAACGCCGGGGGCGTAAATGCTGCTCCGCTTAATTTGTTTTCACCGCCTTGCCCAAGGCCGCAAAAAACGTCCTTTCCCGCTCCGCCTGCGTGCGCAGCATGGCCGCCAGGCGGGCAGGGTCCAGGGGGTCGCGGTCGCGGATCATGCGGGCGCTGGCGAGGGCGAATTCGCGCCAATGGTCGCCGATGCTGACCAAGGCTTCGGCCAGGTCGGTCAGCGCCGGACGCTGGGTGAGGCTTGCGGCTTCTTCGAGAAAGGCGGCGTAGAGGAAGCGGAAACCGCCGCCGCCGGTGCCGATTTCTTCTTGCATGCGCACCAGATGGCCGATATAGAGTTTGGTGGTCTGGGGGTCGGTTGTTGCGGGCAGGCGCTCGAAGGCGCGGGCGACCCGCTCGATGCCTTTGACGCCGATGAACGGGAGCGGGGAAGTCATGTTGCGCACGGTTTTGCGGATGGCGGCGGGGATGACCCGTCTCCAGTCCGGCTCGTGCGGGGCGCCGACGGGGTAATAGAGCAGACCTTTGGGGGCCAGCACGCCGCGGGCGAAACGTGCTTTGGACAAATCCGCCGCCGGGCAGCTTACCGCAGCTTCCAGGATGGGGTCGGAGATCAGGTAGTCGCCGCTGGCCGCGTCGCGCCCGTAGGCGAGGATGTTGTGGGCATTGAAGTGGAAGCGGAAATCGGGCGGGATGAAGGGCAACCAGAATACCGATGTCTGCAGGCCCACGACCCGCCCGGCGTCGAGCAGCTCGTCCAGGCGGGCGACACCGGCGGCAGGGGTGCGGAAGGTTTCGGTGCGCATTTTGAGCCCGAGCGGTTTTTGCAGGCCACGGATGATCGCCCGCGGCGGCATGCGGTAGGACACCAGCGGCAGACCGGAGAGCTTGATGAGAGGCAGGAAGGCGAAGGCCAGCGCCGCAGCCAGACCGAAGGCCATCGGCTCGGACAGCGGCAGGCCGTAGTGGCGCAGAATGGCGGACATCACCCCGCTCTCGCAGTGGGAGGCCTGACAATGGACAAACGTGGTGGTCTGGGTCATCTAGTCGATCTCATCGAGCCGGGCGGGCGGCAGCCCCAGGGCTTCGGCATAACGCTGGCGCAAGGTGGGCGACAGGCGGGCGAAGCCTGCCGGTTGCAGGTGGCGGCGCACGCGCCAGCGCCATAGCCCGCTCACCTGGGCGAGCAGGGGCAAATCCATGCGGGCGCGGTACATGTGGTATTCGAGCGGCGAACTTTGCCCGGCGCGTACCCGCTCCCGCGCCGCTGCGGCCAGTTGTTCAAAGACTTCCACCGCCTGACGGGTGACGATCTCTTCGGCTTCCCAGCCTTTTGAGGCGACCAGCTCGAGATGACCCTCCGCGCCACGGGCGTAGATGCCTTTGCTATGGCCGCCGAGGGTGGTGTTGCCCTCCTGGGGGACATCGGCGACGTTCATGGCTGGACCACGGTCAGCAGCATGAAGCCGCCGGAAAAGCGCCCGCTCTCCGGCACGAAGCAGAGCAGGCGCTCGCCCGTCTTGAGTCGGCCACTGGTGCGCAGTTCGTTGATCATGATGTAGATCGACGCCGCGCCGGTGTTGCCGCAGCTTGCCAGATTGGTGAACCAGCGTTGC
The DNA here is from genome assembly GCA_025997045.1 of Betaproteobacteria bacterium. Lineage (GTDB taxonomy): Bacteria > Pseudomonadota > Gammaproteobacteria > Burkholderiales > Rhodocyclaceae > WRNU01. The sequence continues at coordinate 946 of BNUB01000133.1, read as the reverse complement.
GCCGGAATCGGCAGGCCGACGCGGGCCAGACCGTCGGCAATCGGCTGGCGAAAATAATACGACGACATGTGCGGCAGGAACCAGTCGATGTCGTCCGCTTGCAGGCCACGGCGGGCGATGAGCTTGCGCAGGGGGGTTTCCAGCGTCGCTTCAACGACGTGGCGATCGAGCAGTTTTACGTCCTGCTTGATCGCAAAGATGGATTTCTCCGCCCAGTCGCGGGGGCTGAACCTGCCCCAGCCGGTCAGGCTGCCCCCGGCATCACGCTCGCCTCCGGCGTACATGCAGGCTGGCAGGCGGTGTGCGGCGGAGGAAAAATCGATCCAGTCGATGCGCAGATTGATCTGTCCGCGCCGGGGCAGGGGTTCGACGAGGAAAGCGCCCGCGCCATCGGAGAGCATCCAGCGCAGAAAATCTTTCTCGAACGCAATCCAGGGACGGGCTTCGAGCGCATCGACCCGTGCGGCGTTCTCCGAGGCGAAATGCTCCGCCCGCAACACGCCGGAACAAAGCTCGGAACCGGTCGCCACGGCGTTGGCCACCTCCCCGGCCTTTACCGCCAGCCAGGCGTATTTGAGCGCGGTGAGGCCGGAGAGGCAGATCCCGGCGGTCGTCATCACTTCACAATCGGGCGTCCCCAGCTCGCCATGCACCATCACGCCGTGGCCGGGCATGATCTGGTCAGGGATGGACGTGCCCGCCACGAGGCAGCGCAGATCATCCAGCGCAAAGCCGCTCTCACCCAGCGCACGAATGGCGGCGGCGGTCAGGCTGGCGTTGGTGTGGGTGGGCTGGCCGGTGGCCGGGTCGATGGCGTAATGGCGGGTCTCGATGCCGTTCTGGCGCAGCACGATGCGGCGCGCGCGCGAAGGCTGGCCGCCGATTTGCCCCAGCACCGTCTCCATGGCGTCGTTATCGACCGGCGCATTGGGCAGCACCGCCGCCG
>BNUB01000132.1 GCA_025997045.1 Betaproteobacteria bacterium | reverse complement strand
TGATGACGTTTATCAAGCTCCGGGGGGAGCTGTTGCAGCAGGGCGAGGCATTGGGAAGGGGTGCGATAAGTCATGAGAGTTCCGGACACAGGGGCGTCGTTGGCTGACGGGATTCGAGTCCGCTGGCACCAACAAGCGCGATTTCGCCCACATGCGCATAGAAGCCGAGCGCCTTGGCCTCGAATGTGAGGCCTGGGAACTGCTCGACCAGTCGGTCGGCGGCTTCCGCCTGCAGCGCCACCCCTCCGAAAAACGCATCGAACATCACCAGCTCGTGGGCTTGCGTCCGGAAGACGGTGAATATTTCCTTTTCGGCCAGGTAAGCTGGTTGATGTTCCAGGATTCCGGCGTGTTGCAGGCCGGCATCCACATCATGCCCGGTTTGCCCAGGGTGGTGTCTGCCCGTCTGCAAGACAATTCAGCCGAAGGCGCTGCGGCGTCCTCTGCGGCGCCCTATCTTCAGGCTTTCATCATCAACGCCAATGAAAAGCTCCAGATCACGGCCTCGTTGATCCTGCCCGCCGGCTGGTTTCGCCCGCAAGGCGCCGTCGAACTCTTCGACAACGGCCAGATCCGCGAGCTGCGCCTGACTCAACTCATCAATCGCGGCCCCAACTTTGAACAGGTCAGCTTTACCGACGCCGCCAGCGCCTGACCTGCGCGGCTTTGCTCCGGAATCCTCATGCCCGACAAAACAACCCATTTCGGCTATCAGACCATCGACGAAGACGCCAAGCAGCAGAAGGTCGCCTCGGTCTTCTCATCGGTAGCGGAAAAATACGATTTCATGAATGACCTGATGTCCCTGGGTCTGCACCGCCTGTGGAAAGCCTTCACCGTCCGCCTCGCTGCGGTACAAGAAGGCAACCGCGTGCTCGACGTCGCCGGCGGCACCGCCGACCTGTCGCTGGCTTTCGCACGCAAGGTCGGCGCAAGCGGCAAAGTCTGGCTCACCGACATCAACCACGCCATGCTGACCCGTGGCCGCGACCGCGTCATCGACGAAGGCTTCAAGCTGCCCAGCGCCCAGTGCGACGCGGAAAAGCTCCCCTTCCCCGACGACTATTTCGACGTGGTCAGCGTCGCTTTCGGCCTGCGCAACATGACCCACAAAGATGTCGCCCTCGCCGAAATGCGCCGCGTCCTGCGCCCCGGCGGGCGTCTCCTGGTGCTGGAATTTTCCCGCGTCTGGAAGCCGCTGACCCCGGTGTACGACTTCTACTCATTCAAATTCCTGCCCTGGCTCGGCGCCAAAATCGCCGGCGACCCGGACAGCTACCAATACCTGGCCGAATCCATCCGCGTCCATCCCGATCAGGAAACCCTCAAAACCATGATGGAAAACGCCGGGCTCTCCCGCGTCGACTATTTCAACCTCAGCGCCGGCATCGTCGCCGTGCATCGCGGCTACAAAATCTGATCCCCCCTTTTTTCACGCTCACTCCTACAGGCATCCCCACCCATGAAGCACGTCTTGCTTGCCATACTTGTCGCCATCACCAGTTTCGTCCTCGTCGTCGATGACGCCTACGCCAGACGCCTCGGTGGCGGCTCGAGCTTTGGCATGAAACGCACCACCCCGCCCGCCAGCACGCCCAGGCAAGCCGACCGCCCGCAACAACAAAGCCCCGCCAGCACCCCGCCCAAGCGCTCATGGACAGGGCCGCTCGCCGGTCTGGCCGCTGGCCTCGGACTGGCCGCGCTGTTTTCCCACCTTGGCCTGGGCGAAGGCATGGCCAATTTCGTCATGCTGCTGCTCCTCGCCGCGGTCGCGCTGTTCCTGTTCAAAATGTTCCGCCGCCGCACCGACACGCCCACCCGGCCCTTGCAATTTGCGGGCGCAGGCGCCCCCTTCCCCGGCGCTGCCGCCGCACCGGCTGCCACCCCGGCACGGGATGAAGCATTCGACGCCGCCGCCTTCACCCGTCAGGCCAGGCTCAATTTCATCCGCCTGCAAACCGCCAACGACGCCGGCAATCTCGACGACCTCCGCGAATTCACCACCCCCGAGGTATATGCCGAAATCAGCATGCAAATCGCTGAACGCGGCGGCGCGGCGCAGCAAACCGAAGTCGTCGAGCTCGAGGCCGAAGTCGTCGAACTCAGCAAAGAAAACGCCCGCTACATCGTCAGCGTCAATTTCAGCGGCCTGCTGCGCGAAAAAGCCGACGCCGCCCCCGCGCCTTTCAGCGAAATCTGGCACCTCGTCAAACCCGTCACCGGCTCCGAGGGCTGGCGCATCGCCGGTATCCAGCAAATCTCATGACCCGCGCAGCCCTTTTTCTCGCGCCCCTCAACCACCTGCTCGCGCAATCGCCGTGGGCACGCGACCGCCTCATCCCCCACGCCGGTCGCCACGCCCGCCTTGACCTCGCCCCGCTCACCGTCGCGTTCACCATCACCGACGACGGCACCCTCAGCGCCAGCGATGTCGGGGCCGTGCCGGAAGTCACCCTGAGCCTGCCCCTGGGCGAAGCCTTCACCACCGCAGGCGGCGGTCTGGAAGCGCTGATGGCAAAAATACACCTCAGCGGCAGCGCCGACCTCGCCAACGCCCTCGGCTTCATCTTCCACCACCTGCGCTGGGACGCCGAAGAAGACCTGTCGCGCCTCGTCGGCGACATCGCCGCGCATCGCATTGCCGCTGTCGGCCAAAAGCTCGCCAGCACCTCGCACAAACTGGCAGGCACTGTCACCGACAGCCTCAAGGACTATCTCGGCAAAGCATCCGCCCCGCTGCTCGGACGCGCCGAAGGCGATGCGTTTGCGGCAGAGATTCAGGCGCTCGCAGCGGGGCTGGCGAGGCTGGAAGAGCGTGCGGGACAAATCCCCCCCAATCAATTCCCTCACAAAGGCAAATAAATCATGAAAAACCCCGTAAATTCCCTTGACTTTTCAAAAACCGCCGCAACAATTTTCGCAAGCAAGCAAGCAAGCAAGCAAGCAAGCAAGCAAGCAAGCAAGCAAGCAAAAATAGCGGCATCGTAAATCCTGCCCGGCCTTTTCCCCGCCCGACGGCGC
>BNUB01000131.1 GCA_025997045.1 Betaproteobacteria bacterium | reverse complement strand
CAACCGAGTCGACCCTCGGTAAGGGGCCAGACTGCCCGATGACTGTCACGACCTGCCCCGAGAAAGGCGAGTGCGAGAGCACGCTGTTCGCCCCTCCGGGTTGCGGTAGTCGCGGTATCAAGGGCCGTGTCGCCTGGCGCGAACTGATCAACTAAACCAGCCGCCGTAATACATTGAACCAGCGTCCGGCCTTCGGGCTTGGCGCTGGTTTTTTTACGGGGGTTCAGGCAATTTTATTTCTCACCCGGCAACAACATTTCCACCGCCTTTGCGAAACCCGTAATGAACGCAAAGCGCAGGCGGTTCAAAATCGCAAAACCGTTTTGTTTCTGTCTCCCCGTTCACGTAAGATGCGCTGATCGACAATCGTAAAAGTGTGTTGTTCACCATGCTTCATCGCCACTTAAACCATCAACGCTACACGCTTGCCGCCATCGACGACGTGATCTCGCGCGGGCAGTGGCGGGATTGGGCCAAACTCCGTCGGATGGCTTTGTCTGACCGCAGCTTGCTGGACAAGGTAGCGCGCGTTTGCCGCCCTTACGTCTCCGATCCTTACGCTCAACGCTACCACTTCTGGATGCACTATGCCGAAGAACACCGTACCGATGCCTGACTGGGAACTTGTCTTGTCCGCCGCCGCACGACTCCAGCGCATCCTGCCGGATGCCGTGTTAGTCGGAGTGTGCGAGATGTATGCGGATGCAAATCGTTTTGACGATTCGTGACGGGTGAATGCCTTTATGCACACAGTATAAGACTTGCCCAAGCGCACGAAACGGAGGGGTTGGGGTAAAATCCAGCCTTCCTGTCGCCCCGCTCCTCGCCTCCGCCATGCAGTTCGTCGGCTTCACCTTGCGCAACAACCTCTTCGTCGCCCCGATGGCCGGCGTGACTGATCGGCCCTTCCGCCAGCTATGTAAAAAGATGGGCGCGGGGCTGGCGGTGTCCGAGATGGTCACGTCCAACTCGCTCCTCTACGGCAGCGCCAAGACGCTACGCCGCGCCAATCACGAAGGTGAAGTTGCGCCGATCTCGGTGCAGATTGCCGGGGCCGACCCCGCCATGCTGGCGCAGGCGGCACGCCACAACGCCGAACGGGGCGCGCAGATCATCGACATCAACATGGGCTGTCCGGCGAAAAAAGTCTGTAACGTGATGGCGGGCTCCGCGCTGATGCAGGACGAAGCCCTCGTCGCCCGCATTCTGGACGCGGTGGTCAAGGCCGTGCCGCAGACGCCGGTTACGCTCAAGATTCGCACCGGCTGGAACCGCGCCCACAAAAACGCGCCGACCATCGCCCGCATCGCTGAAGACTGCGGCATCCGTGCGCTGGCGGTGCATGGTCGCACCCGTGCCGATCAATACATGGGCGAGGCCGAGTACGACACCATTGCCGAAGTCAAACGCCAGGTCTCGCTCCCGCTCATCGCCAATGGCGACATCACCTCGCCGCAGAAGGCGAAGTTCGTGCTCGACTACACCGGGGCCGACGGGGTCATGATCGGTCGCGCCGCGCAGGGTCGGCCATGGATTTTCCGCGAAATCGAGCACTACCTCGCCACCGGGGAGCTGCTGCCCGCGCCGCTGGTCAGTGAAATTCGCCACATCTGTCTGGAGCATGTCGGCGCGTTGTATGATTTTTACGGGCTGGACACCGGGCTCAAAATCGCGCGCAAACATATTTCCTGGTACACCCGCGGGCTGACCGGCTCGGCGGCTTTTCGCAAGGCGATGAACCAGTTGACCGAGATCGGGGCGCAGGTCGATGCCATTCATGCGTTTTTCGACCATCTGGCCGCAAACGACGCCCGGCTCTCCTGCGCGGAGAACACCACGGGCGGGCACGAGGAGTTGGCAGCATGAACTGCGACAACCACAACGATATCGCCAACATTGTGCTGCACATGCTCGAATGCTATTTCCGCGACCTCGATGGCGAAAAACCTACCGCCGTCTATGACATGGTGATCAAAAGCGTCGAGCGCCCGATGCTGGAATACGTGCTCAAACGCACCGATGGCAATCAAAGCGCCGCCGCCGACCTGCTCGGCATCAACCGCAACACCCTGCGGCGCAAGCTGACCGACTACCACCTGATCTGAACGTCCCCTGGCGCAGGAAAAATCACCGCGCTGCGCCTCTTCCGTCCCTCCCCTGCTTCTCTCATTTCCCCACCCTGTGCCCATGACTCTCACCCAAGCCCTGATCAGTGTTTCCGACAAACGTGGCGTGCTCGACTTTGCCCGCGAACTCGCCGCCTTGGGCGTCAAGCTGCTGTCGACCGGCGGTACCGCCAGCCTGCTGCGCGAAAACGGCCTCGAAGTGACCGATGTTTCTGAACACACCGGTTTCCCGGAGATGCTCGATGGACGGGTCAAAACCCTCCATCCCAAGGTGCACGGCGGCATCCTCGCCCGCCGCGACCGCGCCGATCACATGGAAACCATCGCCCGACACGGCATCAGCCGCATCGATCTGGTGGTGGTCAACCTCTACCCGTTCCAGGCCACCATCGCCCGTCCCGACTGTACGCTGGAAGACGCGATTGAAAACATCGACATCGGCGGCCCCGGCATGGTGCGGGCGGCGGCGAAAAATCATGGCGACGAGAAAGGCGGCGTCGGCGTCGTCACCGACCCCGATGATTACGCCGCGATCATCGACGAGCTCAAGGCCAACGCCAACGCCCTGTGCGCCAGAACCCGTTTCCGCCTCGCGGTGAAAGCCTTTACCCACACCGCACGTTACGATTCCGCCATCTCCAGTTACCTCACCGCGCTGGTGCACAACGACGCTGGCGACCTCAGCCGTCAGGAATATCCCGAACGCCTGCACCTCACCTTCGACAAAGTGCAAAACCTGCGCTATGGCGAAAATCCGCACCAGCGCGCCGCCTTCTACCGCGAGCCCAATGCCCCCGAGGGCGGCGTGGCGGCCTACACCCAGGTGCAGGGCAAGGAACTCTCCTATAACAACATCGCCGATGCCGACGCGGCGTGGGAATGCGTGAAGTCTTTCGCCGCCGCTGACGCTACTGACGCCGCTGCCGCCTGCGTCATCGTCAAGCACGCCAATCCCTGCGGCGTGGCCGTTGCCGCCACCCCGCTCGAAGCCTACAAAAAAGCCTTCGCCACCGA
>BNUB01000130.1 GCA_025997045.1 Betaproteobacteria bacterium | reverse complement strand
CCAGTTGAAACCGGTGAAGCGCAGCGGCAACCGGCGCTACTACCAGCATCACGAAGTGCTCCTGGTGCGCAAAATCCGCCATCTGCTCTACGAGCAGGGCTTCACCATCTCCGGCGCCCGCAACCGCCTCAATGAAGCGGCGATCCACGAACACGAAGAGGCCGAGGCCGCCGGACAAACGCGCACGCTGCTGGCCGGCATCCGCACCGATGTCGCCGCCGTGCTGCAGGTGCTCAAAGCATAAAGCGGGTATTACGTAAAATTTTTTGTATTTCCCGAAATTTTGGCTATAATGATGGGCTCAAGTCGGGGCGTAGCGCAGCCTGGTAGCGCACTTGCATGGTGTGCAAGGGGTCGCGAGTTCGAATCCCGCCGCCCCGACCAGAGAACCAAACACATCAGGCCAGCCTTCGGGTTGGCCTTTTTGTGGGAAGTGCTGCGGGGGCGCAGTTGTTACTCGAACAAATCGGCATGCGTGCCGGTGCGCACGAACACAATCGAGCCATGCTTTGCGCTGTCATCGAGCTTGTAGGCCAGCAAGCGTAGTACGGACAATCTGTGACGAGCAGGGTGGATGAGCGTAGTCGTGCTACGCTTGCTGCCTCAACTCCTTGCTTCCCGACGTACTTGCTTCGTGGGAAGTTTCGTGCAAAAATTTAATCCTTCGTTCAAACGAGTGCCGCTGTCGTAGAACCGCTTAACTCAAACGTTAGAAACGCTTTGCTTTTTTAACCTTCACCAACTGACATAAATCCCATGAAATATCGTCTTGTTGCCTTTGCTGCTGTCTTGTTTGTCGCTGTGCTATCATGATGCGCTACGTCCGCAAAAATGGCATTTCAGGATGATGCGGAGCGGCTGACTGAAAAAAGCAAACCTGTTTTTCTCATGACAGTGACTATCAGAAATTCCTATAGAACCTTATTTCAACCGAGATTGCTGGTTGTGCATGTTGAAAAACCGGATGCAAAGGAAGCTGCCGACAGGCTCAATTTCACAATGGATGACAAGGCGAAGAATGAAACCGATTCCGAAATCACCGGGAATAACTATTTACTCCGTCTGGAGCTTAGTCCTGGGCGCTATGAGATCATCGGTCTGACAAGTCTCGCTCGCTTATTTCCCATAAATGGATTTTTCTTTACTCCCCTACATTCGCCGTTGGAAGTAAAGGAATCGGGCGTCTATTATTTGGGTCACATTAACGCAACAGTGCGCGAACGACAGGAAAACGAGTTCAAGGCAGGGTCTTCGATACCCTTAATCGATCAGGCTATCGCTGGGGCCTCTACTGGGACATTCGACGTAGAGATTACAGACGATTTCGCTACGGATGAGGCTGTATTCCGCTCGAAATTTCCAGCATTAGCAGCGATTCCTATCCAAAAGACCATTCTTCCTGCCTTTGATCGAGCCAAGGCACAACAGTGGTGGGAAGCCCACTAAGACATCGTAGAGTGGATGAGCGAAGCGTTATCCACCATCAAACCTGTGTTCGCGCACTACCGCCAAGCGTCGACAAATAGGCGGTGTGCGCGATGAACCGCCGGATGGTGGAAGGCGCTGCGCTTTTCCACATGTCCGGGCTACTTGTTCGGTGACGGTTTTCATCAACCAAATCAGTAAGCACATAGCCCCGTGCAACTTGTATCGGACATGGCGGCAGAAATTGTGGCGAGGTGCTTCCTAGCAAAAGAGGGGGCATTCGGTTGAGCAGAAGCAATCAGGGTAAGGATTTGCTGGCGCTCTGGAATTGAAAGCAACGAGATGTATTGCGAGGCATTTTCAGCAAGAGCTTGAAGAATTGCTGCCCGATATGACTCCTCAGATGATTCATCAACTGCAAACAAAATTGTTCCTGCAATCGTCTGCAATATCCCCTTTCGCACCCGTTGTAGTCCGGCAAGACGGACATCCGTTAGTTCTTCTGGTTTGAGCTTGGATATGAATTCAGTCATAACCGGAATCTGTCTTGCAAGGCAACGGTAAAGAAATGGTCCCAGTAGTTTCAATTCACCCTGAAATGTATAAGAGTTTCGTCCCATTACGTTCATTACTTGCACAGTTACCGCAGCAGGATCAGCGCCAACATCGACATGATTCTTGAGATCGAACATCACATATGTCATGGATATTTTGTTGGCTGTGCCACACATGTTTGACACTTTATCCAAATGCTCCAACCGAAAATTGGATTGGGTGAGAAACCGTTTGCTGTCCGATAAAATGGCAATCACCTCTGCCGCCGCAGGCTCGGTGATTCTGGGCATATCTGGCGGTGTCGCTGACGTGGCCTCGGCAACCATCTGCTCGAATTTTGCATACGCTTCAAAATACGCGTCAAGCCCGGAATCATCATCAGCCGCTACAGCAAGCGTAGCGCGGACACCATCCGTAGGGTGGAAAAGCGAAGCGCCTTCCACCATTGGACTTGCCAGCACGAGCAGCATCCACCACAGCGTTAGACCGATGTTCGCGCACAAACGCCCGGTGGTGGATAACGCTGCGCTCATCCACCCTGCGCGGTGCCACTTTACTTTATCGAAACCCGTTACTATCCTGTGCATCTCGTTATCCTGCTGGCATATTAACAACATCGCTTGCCCAATTCGCGGGAAACAAACCGCGTCGCACGGCACGATAAAATGACAAATACGATCCGTCAACAACCCTCTTTACCAAGGGCGGTTTCATGGACGCCGCCATGCTGTGCGTCGTCAAAACTTGTGCATTATACATTTATACGTCTTCGTTGCGCCGAGACCTGGCTGCAATGGCGTCCTCGCCGACGGGTTGGCCTGGCACGAAAAATCTTAAAACCGCCGGCGGGGACGCTGTTGCAGCCAGGCGATCCTCACAACAACCTGTCTAACCACCTTCCCAGCCGTCCTCCTGCCGCGCGGATGCGTAAGCAAGCGTAGCGCGGACATCCGCAGGGTAGATGAGCGCAGCGTTATCCATACTCAAACCTGTGTTCGTGCACTATTGCCAAACATCGATAAATGGGCGGTGTGCGCGATGAACCGCCGGATGGTGGAAGGCGCTTCGCTTTTGCCGTTGCTTCGCTTCGTCGAAACCCGATGCCACCCTACAAATGATGTCCGCGCTACGCTTGCTATATATCGTATTCACGACGACCGTAAACCAATCCATCAAGCTGATCAAGCTTGCCAATCGGATCTGTAGCATATTGGCAATCAAGGTCTATGTGGGAAATTGCATCCAAGCCTATCGAAGCGGATATGTTCGTTGCCACAATCTCCATGCTCTCGTAATCCATCTCAGTTGGCGTTCTGTCCATGTAGTAGCGAATCATAAGCGTTCGATTTTCCGACAAAGAGACTGCTATCGCTCTTATCGATGCGTAAATTTCTCCTAGCAAAGCACGCCATACACATACGATTAACCAATCAGGAAGACGTTCGCTCATTTTACTCCTCCAACAGTTGTGGGATTGGTCGGCACAATATGGGCACCATTTTTCCCCGAATGGATTGTTCCATACCGCGTAGGCAGACCAGAAGAAGCATCAACACCGATTTGTCGCCCAAAGTCAACGACTGGCTGACCTCTCGACCCCATGCTGACAACAGCAGGCGCTTCGCTTTTGCCGTCGCTTCGCTTCGTCGAAACCCGCTGCCACTCTACAGAATGTCCGTGCTACGTTTGCTCCCGGTTATCCGACCCGCGTTCAATCGTCCCTCCTCCCGAACCTCCACATCCTTTGCTCCGGCGCGGGCGTTTTTG
>BNUB01000129.1 GCA_025997045.1 Betaproteobacteria bacterium | reverse complement strand
CAATCTTGACGACATCGAAGCCCTCGCCACGATCGAGAGTGACGGGGTGAGCGGCGCGATTACCGGGCGTGCGATCTACGAAGGTACGCTCGATTTCGCCGCCGGGCAGGTACGCGCCGACGAACTTGCCGCGAAATTCGCCGCGCAGGCCCGCTGATGCTGGCCAAACGCATCATTCCCTGTCTCGACGTTACCGCCGGGCGGGTGGTGAAAGGAACCAATTTCGTTGATCTGCGTGACGCGGGCGACCCGGTGGAGATCGCCCGGCGCTATGACGAGCAGGGCGCGGATGAGGTGACATTTCTTGATATCACCGCCTCGTCCGATGCGCGTGACATCATTCTCCACGTCATCGAAAAGGTCGCCGCGCAGGTCTTTATTCCGCTGACCGTCGGCGGCGGAGTGCGCACGGTTGAAGACGTGCGCCGCCTGCTCAACGCCGGGGCCGACAAGGTGAGCATCAACACCGCTGCGGTCAATCATCCCGAAGTGGTGGCGGAGGCGAGCGCCAAGGTCGGCAGCCAGTGCATCGTGGTCGCAATCGACGCCAAGCAGGTTGCGCCGGGCAGGTGGGAGGTGTTTACCCACGGCGGGCGCAACAACACCGGGCTGGATGCGATTGAGTGGGCGCGCAAGGTGGAGCGTCTGGGCGCGGGCGAAATCCTGCTCACCAGCATGGATCGGGACGGCACCCGTGCCGGTTTCGATCTCGCGCTCACCCGTGCGGTGGCCGACGCGGTGCGCATTCCGGTGATTGCCTCGGGCGGGGTGGGTTCGCTCGAACATCTGGCCGAAGGCGTCACGACCGGTCGCGCCGATGCGGTGCTGGCGGCGAGTATTTTCCACTTTGGCGAACACACGGTGCGCGAAGCCAAAGCGCTGATGCGCGCCCGCGGTATCGAGGTGCGCCTGTGAGCGCCGCCGTTCCTGCCGCAGTTTCTACTGTTGACACAAGCTGGCTCGACGCCATCCAGTGGGACGCCGCCGGACTGACCCCGGTGATCGCGCAGGAAGCGAGCAGCGGTAAAGTGCTGATGTTCGCCTGGATGAACCGCGAGGCGCTGGCGCAAACCGTGACCACGGGCGAAGCGGTCTACTGGTCGCGCTCCCGCGCTCGCCTCTGGCACAAGGGCGAAGAGTCGGGCCACACCCAGAGAGTGCTCGACATCCGCACCGACTGCGACAGCGACGTGCTGCTGCTCTCGATTGAGCAGACCGGCGGCATGGCCTGCCACACCGGGCGTCATAGCTGCTTTTTTCAGCGTCTCACCGGAGGCGTCAGCGATGGGCGCTGGGAGAGTGTCGAGCCGGTTTTGAAAGCCCCCGCAGAAATCTACCAACACAAGCCATGAGCACAGAGCGCACTTCCTCCGACATCCTTGACCGCCTCTCCGCTACGCTGGCGGCACGGCGTCACGCTGACCCCGCAAGTTCCTACACCGCCAGGCTCTTCGCCAGGGGGCCGGATGCGATCCTGAAAAAAATCGGCGAAGAAACCGCCGAGCTGATCATGGCGAGCAAGGATGGCAAGCGCGACGAGATCGTCTATGAGGCGGCGGACGTGCTGTTCCACACGCTGGTGCTGCTCGGCTTTCACGGCCTCTCCATCGACGATGTGCGCCAGGAGCTGGTGCGGCGCGAAGGCGTCTCCGGCATTGAAGAGAAGAACGCACGCCAGGCAACGCAGCCTTAACCCTCCGAGGTAACACGATGAGCGACTGTATTTTCTGCAAGATTGTGGCGGGCGAAATTCCGTCCAGTAGAGCGTATGAGGACGATCTGGTATACGCTTTCCACGATATCCATCCCCTGCGTCCCACGCACGTGCTGGTTGTGCCCAAAAAACACATCGCGTCGCTGGCCCACGTGAGCGCCGACGATGAGCCGACGCTGGGCCGTCTGCTGGCGGTGGCGAGCAAGCTGGCGGTGGATAACGGCAGCACGGACGGTTTTCGCAGCATCATCAACACGGGCAGGGTCGGCGGCCAGGAAGTGTCGCACCTGCATCTGCACATTCTGGGTGGGGCGGAACCGGTCGGCCCCATGGTCAGCAAGACTTGAATTCAAGGAGACCCACATGGGTTTTGGGAGCGTTTGGCACTGGTTGGTAGTTCTCGTGATCGTGGTGCTCGTTTTTGGCACCAAAAAGCTGCGCAATGTCGGCCAGGATCTGGGCGGCGCGATCAAGGGCTTCAAGGAAGGCATGAAAGAGGGCGACAACAGCGCCGACAAGCAGCCGGAGCAGAACGCACAGCGCGTCATTGATGTCGACGTGCAAGAAAAAGACAAGGTCTAAGTCGTTGCCCCATGTTCGATATCGGTTTCTCCGAACTGGTGGTGATCGGCGTGGTGCTGCTGATCGTGGTCGGCCCTGAGCGGCTGCCCGGCGTGGCGCGCACCGCCGGGCATCTGCTCGGGCGGCTGCAACGTTACGTCGCCGGGGTGAAGGCGGATATCCAGCGCGAGATTCAGGTCGAAGACCTGAAGAAATTCCAGCAGCAGGCGCGGGAACTCGACCAGTCGCTGCGCGCCGGTATCAACGAGATCAAGGCCGAAGTGAGCGAATCCCTGAAGCTGACCGACAGCAGCGTTGCGCCAACGGATGTCGCTGCGCCGGAAACGCCACCCGTCACTGAAACCGCTGCCCCCGCAGCGGCGCCCGCCCCCGTCTCCCTCCCCGACAGCACCGCCGCGGCGGAACAGCAGCAGGCATGAACGAAGCCCCCGAAGAGACTTTCATCTCGCACCTCATAGAGTTGCGCTCGCGCCTGATGCGGGCGATCTGTGCCTTTCTGCTGATTCTGGTGTGCCTGTTGCCGTGGTCGAGTGCGATTTACGATCTGCTCGCCAGCCCGATGATGGCAACCCTGCCTGAAGGCACACACATGATCGCCACCGGGGTGATTACGCCGTTCTTCGTCCCGCTCAAGGTCACGGCGCTGGTCGCTTTCATGCTGGCCTTGCCCTTCGTGCTCTATCAGGCGTGGGCGTTTGTCGCGCCCGGACTTTACGCCCACGAGCGCCGTTTTGCCTTGCCGCTGGTGGTGGGCAGCACGCTGCTTTTCTTGCTCGGCATGGCGTTCTGTTACTTTTTCGTCTTCCGCATGGCGTTCAGCTTCATCGCCGAATTCGCACCCAAAAGCGTGGTGGCAGCGCCGGATATCGAGCAATACCTGTCGTTTGTCATGTCGATGTTCGTCGCCTTCGGGGTGACGTTCGAGGTGCCGGTGGCGGTGATCGTGATGGTGAAAGCCGGGCTGGTGACGGTCGCCAGGCTGCGCGAGGTGCGTGCCTACGTGATTGTGGGCGCGTTTGTCGTCGGCGCGATCGTGACCCCGCCGGATGCGATCTCCCAGATCATGCTCGCGGTGCCGATCTGCCTGCTCTACGAGCTGGGCTTGCTCATCGCTGCGGCCATTTCCCGTTCCGACCCTGACTCGCCAGATTCGGCGGACGACGCCCGACCGTAATCGTCAGCTCGATCTCCGCGTCGCCCCGTTGCACTCGGAGCAAGGCGCTGCGCCCTGGCGGCAGGGCGGCGATCAGGTCGAGCATCGTGCGCGTATTGCTGACCGCCTGCCCATCGACCGCGATCAACACATCACCGGGACGGATGCCGCTGCGCGCCGCCGGGCCACCGGGAAAGACAGCATTGATCAGCGCGCCGCCACTGCCTGGCGTGCCAAACGGATTGGCCGTCTGGTTGACCAGATCAATACTGGCGTCGCGCATCTCCACCCCGATCCAGCCGCGCACAACTTCGCCGTGGGCGATGATCTGCTCCAGCACCTTGCGCGCGATCGACACCGGAATCGCAAAACCCACCCCCGACGAAGACCCGGAGCGGGTAA
>BNUB01000128.1 GCA_025997045.1 Betaproteobacteria bacterium | reverse complement strand
TCGATCATCTCCTGCACGCTGCGGCTGGCCTGCCATTGCACGTTCATGCCCACTTTCAGGAAGACCACGGCGATGCCGGTATCCTGACAGAGCGGGCGATGGCCTTCGGCGCTCATGCGCGAGTTGGTGAGAATCTGCGCGATGGCGTCTTTGGCGGCGGGGCTTTCTTCACGCTGCCAGGCAACGCCCAGCGCCTGGATGAAGTCGATGGGGTGGTAGTAGCTGATGAACTGGAAAGCGTCCGCAATGGACTGGATCAGGTCGTCTTCGCGTATGACGGTCATGCTTGTCTCCGGTGTGGGTTAGTGTGAAAACTGTTGATGGTACACCGGAGCCGCAGCACGTGCAGCCAGCCCTGACGCCTTCGCGTTTGCCTGCGTAGCCTTGCACGCCGAAATCCAGCGACCAGCCTTTTTCGGCGGCGGGCGCTACGGTCAGGCCGATTTCCAGCAGTCCGGTGTCACCTTTGAGTTTGGGTATATCCATCCGGGCTTTTTTTATGCAAATCATGGTGGTTTTATGGGCTGGATACGCGCCCGGCTTGGCAGTTTGGCGGAACGGTGCACGTTGTCGATGGTGGCGTCGAGGTTGCCGTCGGCGAGTTGGATCTCGATTGTTTCTCCGGGGCGCGACGGGGTGACTGAGCGCAGGATGTTGCCGTTGGCGTCGCGGGTGATGCTGTAGCCGCGCGCGAGCACGGCGTGAGGGCCAAGGTGTTGCAGGCTGGCGGTCAGTGCGTCGAGCTTGTGTTGCTGTGTGGCAAGGTGGGTATGCGCGGCGTGGCGCAGACGCTGGCCGAGGTTGTCGAGCCGGGTTTGTTGTGCGGTCAGGGTGGGGCGGCGTGCGCTCAGGCGCAGGGTGAATTGGGTCAGATGGTGGGCGTTGTGGGCAAGCTGTGCCGCCATGGCCTGCTGCAAGCGTTGGGCGTGGCGGGCGAGTTCTGCGCTTGCCCGGCGCAGGCGCTCGTGCGGATGGACGAGGCGCAGCGCGCAGCGGTCGGTACGTTGCGCCAGCGTTTGCAGGTGGCGGGCGATGGCCTGATGCAGGTGGCGGGCGTGGGTGCCCAGGGCGGCATGGGCGCTGAAATAGGCGGCGCTGGCCAGCTCGGCGGCGCTCGTGGGGGTGGGGGCGCGGAGATCGGCGACGAAATCGGCGATGGTGAAATCGGTTTCGTGGCCGACACCGCTGACCACCGGCAGCGGGCTGGCGGCGATGGCGCGTGCCAGGGCTTCGTCGTTGAAGGCCCACAGGTCTTCCAGGCTGCCGCCGCCGCGTACCAGCAGGATGAGGTCAATTCGGTCTTTTTTTGCGCGTCGTCCGGCGCACTCCAGCGCTGCGCGTAACTGTTGCGGGGCAGCGATGCCCTGGACGGCGGCAGGGTAGAGCACGACGGGCAGGCCCGGCGCACGGCGGCGCAGGGTGGCGAGCACATCATGCAGGGCGGCGGCTGCGGGCGAGGTGACGATGCCGATGCCGGTGGGGAAGGCGGGGAGCGGGCGGTGGCGGGCGGGGTCGAGCAGCCCTTCGGCGCTGAGTTTGTCTTTCAGCTTGTGGAAGGCTTCGAGCAGGTCGCCTGCGCCGGCCTGGCGCAAAGTCTCGACGTTGAGCTGGTAGTCGCCCCGCGCTTCGTAGAGTGTCGCCAGCGCCCAGGCTTCGACGCGCATGCCGTTTTCGGGACGGAAGGGCAGCAGTTGGGCACGGTTGCGCCACATGGTGCAGCGCACCTGGGCCTGGGCGTCCTTGAGGGTGAAGTACATGTGGCCCGACCCTGCACGGGTCAGATTGGAGATTTCGCCCCCTACCCATAAGGCGGGGAGCGCGGTCTCCAGCACCTCGCGGGTGAGGTGGTTGAGCGTGCTCACGCTGATGATTTTTGCATGCGAACGGTCGGAAAGCACCGATGAACGGTAGGGGTAAGGGGTATTCTCCATGGGAAGATTGTAGTGGAATCCACAAGCAGCGGGTCTTGTCAAATACGTTTTCCTGCTAAGCCGATAAGACCTTGATCTGCCAATGGTTTATTTTTATTCGTTAAAAATCAATATGTTAGCTTGTTGCGCAATTTTTGGGCGGTCGATCTAAAGTGGCGCTGTTATGAGGGTTATGGGCAACATCCCGAAAGTTTCCACAAACTTATCCACAGATTTTGTGGATTGCTCAGCAAACTCGCCCTTGCCCGCTCCGCGTTGCGCGTCTACAGTTCTCTTTTTTCCGGATTCTGGAGTAGGCCGTGTTTGCGATGATTCAGGCGGGCGGCTGGCCAATGTGGCCGCTGTTGTTTACATCGGTGATCGCGTTGGCGTTGATTATCGAGCGTTTGATCAGTCTGCGTCGCAGCCGCGTGGTGCCGCGGGGCTTGATCGATCGCATCATCGCGGATGTCGGCAAGAACGGTGCTCCACCCGAGATGGTGGCGCGGGTGGAGGCCCATTCGCCGCTGGGGCGGGTGCTTGCGGCGGGTCTGCGCAACATCAGGAGTCCGCGCGACATCATGAAGGAGGCGATCGAGGAAGCCGGGCGTGTGGTCGTGCATGACCTTGAACGCTTTCTCACTACGCTGGGCACCATTGCTTCCATCAGCCCCTTGCTCGGCCTGTTTGGCACCGTTGTCGGCATGATCCACATCTTTGCCGCGCAGGGGAGCGGGGCAAACATACAGGAGCTCTCCGCCGGGGTGTCGGAGGTGCTCTACACGACGGGCTTCGGCCTCACCATCGCCATTCCGTCGACCATCTTCTGGCGTCATTTCCGCCGTCAGATTGATAACTTCGTGATCGAGATGGAGCAGCATGCGATTGCCCTGGTCGAGGTGGCACACGGTGAACGCAGGCGCTGACGAACATGAAATTTAGTCGCAATGGCAATGAGAACGCGCCTGAAATCAATTTCATTCCGTTGATTGACGTGCTGCTGGTCATCATCATTTTTCTGACCATGTCCACGACCTTCATCAAGAGCAGCGGTCTGGAGATTGCGCTGCCCACTGCCGACGCTCCGCACAGCACGGCGCAGGTCGCCAACGAGATTAACGTGTCGATCACCGCCTCGGGCGAGATCGTCATCGACAACGTGCCGGTGGCGGACAAGAACGTCGATACCATCGTCGCGGCCTTGAGTGCCGCCATACCGGCAGGCGCCGACCCCGCGCCGGTGGTGGTGATCAACGCGGATGCGCAGGCCACCCACCAGAAGGTGGTCGATGTGATGCAGGCCGCGCAGGCAGCAGGGCTGCCGCACATCACCTTTGCCATTCAGATGCAGACACGCTGACCGCGATGAGTCGCGCCACGCCGGGCCGCACCACTCCAGGCTTTTGGCAGCGGCGTGCGTGGCGTGCGTGGGCGCTGTTGCCGCTGGCGCTGCTGTTTCGTGCGCTGGTCGGCTTGCGCCGTCAGCTTTATCGCTGCGGGGTGCTGGGCGTCGAGCGCCTGCCGACGCCGGTGATTGTGGTGGGTAACATCGCGGTGGGCGGCAGCGGCAAGACGCCGGCTGTGGTCTGGCTGGTCGGGGTGCTGCGCGCGGCAGGCTTTCGTCCCGCGATCGTGTCGCGGGGGCATGGCGGCACGGGCAGCGGGGAACGACTGGTGGATGCCGACGCCGACCCCGCGCAATGTGGTGATGAGCCGGTGTTGCTGGCCCGGCTGGCGTGCTGTCCGGTCGCGGTCGGGCGCGACCGTCCGGCGGCGGCGCGCCTGGTGCTGGCGGCGCACCCTGAATGTGATGTGATCGTCGCCGATGACGGCATGCAGCACTATCGCCTCGGGCGCACGCTGGAAATCGCCGTGGTCGATGAAGCCACGCTCGGCAATCGCTGGCCGCTCCCCGCCGGCCCCTTGCGCGAACCGCTGGCAAGGCTGGGCGAGTTTGCTGAGCAATCCACAAAATCTGTGGATAAGTTTGTGGAAACTTTCGGGATGTTGCCCATAACCCTCATAACAGCGC
>BNUB01000127.1 GCA_025997045.1 Betaproteobacteria bacterium | reverse complement strand
CACCGGATAGCGCCAAACCCCGTTGTCATCAGCAAAGCGCCACAGCGGCGTCCCGTCCTCGGCGAGCACGATGCGCGCGCCACGGTCTGGCGGCAAAGGCAGGGGAAAAAGCCAGTCCGCCAGCAGGAAGGCGGCAAACAGGAGCAAGGGCAAGGCCGCGAGCCACGACAGGCGACGTATCCATCTGCGGCGAGGAGGGGAGCTTGTTTTCACAACGAGATCAAGCCGTGCGGAGGGGCATCTGCCGAAAGCGGAAATCCTCACCCTGTACCTGAATCGTGCCCCTTATGGCGGCACGCTGGAGGGTATTGCGGCGGCAAGCTGGGCTTATCTGGACAAGCCCCCGGCGCAACTGACCGCCGCCGAGGCGGCGCTGCTGGTGGTATTGCCGCAGTCACCGACGCGCCTGCGCCCCGACCGCAATCCGGCGGGGGCGCAAGAGGCGCGTGACAAGGTGCTGCGGCGCATGGCGGCGTATCAGGTCTGGTCAGCGGCGCGGGTCGAGGACGCCCTCGAGGAGCCGGTGCGGCTGGTGCGCAAACAGGAGCCGCGCCTGGCCCCGCTGCTGGCCCGGCGCCTGAGCACCGATAACGCAGCGGCCTCCATCCGCACCACGCTCGACGCCCGCCTGCAATCCCAACTGGAAGCCATGCTTGAAGCATGGAAAACGCGCCTGCCGGAGCGCACTTCCGCGGCCATCCTGGTGATCGAACATCAGAACATGGCGGTGCGCGCCTATCTTGGCTCCATCGACCTGGATGACGAGAAACGCTTCGGCCACGTCGACATGGTGCAGGCCGTGCGCTCGCCCGGCTCCACCTTGAAGCCGTTTCTGTACGGGATGGCGCTCGACGACGGGCTGATTCATTCCGAATCCCTGTTACAGGACACGCCGCGCCGCTACAGCGATTATCGACCGGAGAATTTTTCCTCCGGTTTCGCCGGGCCGGTCGCGGCCAGCAGTGCGCTGTTTCGCTCGCTCAACCTGCCTGCGGTGCAATTGCTCGAAATCTACGGGCCGAAACGTTTTGCCGGACAGTTGCGTGGCGCGGGGCTGCCGCTGGCTTTGCCGGACGCGGCACAGCCAAATCTGGCGATCATTCTGGGCGGCGCCGGGGTACAACTGGAGCAGATCACCGCGGCCTACAGCGTTTTCGCCCGCGGCGGACGGCTGGCGCAGCCACGGCTGTTGCCGCACACGCCCTTGTCCGAGCGCCGCCTGCTCTCGCCCGGCGCGGCCTGGATGGTGCGGCGCATTCTGAGCGGGCAACTGCAACCGGGGCAGGACGCCAATCCGCTGTTCAACCGCCGCGCCACGCTGGCCTGGAAAACCGGCACCAGCTACGGCTTTCGGGATGCGTGGGCGATCGGGGTCGGGCCGCGTTATCTGGTCGGGGTCTGGATCGGACGCCCGGATGGCACCCCGGTGGCCGGACAGTTCGGCGCCGCCTCCGCCACCCCGCTGCTGTTGCAGACTCACGATATTCTGGTCAATCGTGACCTGCAGCAAGGCCTCCCCCAGCCGGGCGAGCCGCAGCCGGAGAACGTCACTGAGGCCACCATCTGCTGGCCGCTCGGCCAGCCCCTGGCGCTCGATGACCCCAACTGTCGGCGGGTGCGCCATGCGTGGACACTCAACGGCCTCACCCCGCCCACCTTGCACACGCCGGATCAGCCCTTGAATCACAATTTGCTCCTGAGCGTGTGGCTCGACCGGGATGGCAAACAGGTCGCCGCCGATTGCCCGGGCGCAAGTCAGCGCCGCATCGCGCTCTGGCCCGCCGCGCTGGAACCGTGGCTGCCGGTGCGTGAACACCGCGCCAGCCGCTTGCCCGCAGTCGCCACGAGCTGTCCGCCGCGCACTCCCCTGCCCGCTTCGCCGCTCGTCATCACCGGCGTGCGCGACGGCGAAAACCTGCGCCTGCCCAGCGGCACACGTGAACACACGCTCAGACTGAAAGTCTCCGCCCTCGGCGGCGCCAGCCAGCGCTGGTGGTTTTTGAACGGGGCGCCGCTGCAGCGCACCAACGGCCACGAGGAGCTGGCATTCAGCCTGCAACAGCGCGGGCCATATCAGTTGAGCGTGCTCGATGAAGGCGGCTCGAGCGCGAGCGTGCAATTTCATTTGATCGAGTAAACGCCAATCCCCGGCAACGCGGTTTTCGGGGATAATCCGCCTTTTTAACGGTGCCCACGCAAGATGTCACAACCTGAAAACGTCCGGCCTCCGGTCTTCAATGCCATCACTGGCGCCGTGCGGGCGCTCGCAATCGACGCAATTCAAAAAGCCAATTCCGGTCATCCGGGCGCACCGCTGGGTATGGCCGAGATTGCCGAAGTGTTGTGGCGTCAGCATCTGAAACACAATCCCGCCGATCCCAAATGGGCTGACCGCGACCGTTTCGTGCTCTCGAACGGCCACGGCTCGATGCTGCTCTACGCCCTGCTCCATCTCACCGGCTATGCGCTGTCGATCAACGACCTGAAGCAGTTCCGCCAGCTTCACAGCAAAACGCCCGGCCACCCCGAATATGGCTACGCCCCCGGCGTGGAAACCACCACCGGCCCGCTCGGTCAGGGCATCGCCAACGCCGTGGGCCTGGCGCTCGCGGAAAAAACGCTCGCCGCCCGGTTCAACCGTCCGGGGCACAAGATCGTCGATCACCACACCTGGGTTTTCCTCGGCGACGGTTGTCTGATGGAGGGCATCTCCCACGAAGTCTGCTCGCTGGCAGGCACCTGGGGTCTGGGCAAGCTGATCGCATTTTACGACGATAACGACATCTCGATTGATGGTCACGTCGCGGGCTGGTTTACCGACGACACCCCGAAGCGTTTTGAAGCCTATGGCTGGCAGGTCATCCGCGATGTACAGGGCCACGACCCGCAAGCGATCAACGCGGCCATCGTCGCGGCCAGGGCCAACACCCGCCAGCCGACGCTGATTTGCTGCAAAACCATCATCGGAGCGGGCAGCCCGAATAAACAGGGCAGCCACGACGTGCACGGCGCCCCCCTCGGCGCGGCGGAAGCTGAAGCGACAAAAAAACACATCGGCTGGAACCACCCGCCGTTTGAAATCCCCGCCGACGTCTACGCCGCGTGGGACGCACGCGCCAGCGGGGCACAGGCGGAATCCGCCTGGGACAAGCAATTCGCCGCTTACGCCACGGCCTTCCCGGAACTTGCCGCCGAATTCCGCCGCCAGGTGATCGAACAGAAACTGCCCGATGATTGGAAGGCACACGCGCAGGCCGTCCTGACCCAGGTTCGCACCAAGGCCGAAGCCATCGCCAGCCGCAAGGCCAGCCAGAACAGCATCGAAGCCTACGCCCCCAAACTGCCCGAGCTTTTCGGCGGCTCCGCCGATCTCGCCAGCTCCAACCTCACCTTGTGGTCAGGCTCCAAAGGCGTGGTCACGCACGCCGACGGCAATTATGCGCATTACGGCGTGCGTGAATTCGGCATGGCGGCGATTGCCAACGGCATTGCCCTCCACGGCGGCTTCATCCCCTACACCGCGACCTTCCTCATGTTCAGCGAATACGCGCGCAATGCCTTGCGCATGGCCGCGCTGATGAAAATCCGCCAGATTTTCGTGCTGACCCACGACTCGATCGGCCTCGGCGAAGATGGCCCCACCCACCAGCCGGTGGAGCAGATCGCCACCCTGCGTCTCATTCCCAACATGGATGTGTGGCGGCCTTGTGACAGCGTCGAAACCGCCGTGGCGTGGGCCTCGGCAATCGAACGCAGCGATGGCCCGTCCACGCTGTGCCTGTCGCGCCAGAATCTGCCGTTCCAGTCGCGCAACGCCGCCCAGCTCGAAGCCATCCCGCGCGGCGGCTACGTCCTCGAAGAGGCCCCCACCGGCACACCGGAGGCCATCATCATCGCCACCGGCTCGGAGGTCGCGCTCGCGCTCAGCGCGCAGAGGACGCTGCAGCATGACGGCATCTCCGCCCGGGTGGTGTCGATGCCGTCGACCAATGTCTTCGACCGTCAGGACGAGGCGTG
>BNUB01000126.1 GCA_025997045.1 Betaproteobacteria bacterium | reverse complement strand
ACCGCCTGGCTCGGCGCAGCCTGGGAACACGAATACGACGGCAAGGCAAAAGCCAGCATCTTGTATCCTCACGCGATCAAACTGGCCCAAAAATACCGTACCTGTTGGTGTAGGGGCGGAGTCGGGTGTTTTGTTGCCGGGTTAAGACCGCGCTCGAGGCTTCGAGCTTGCGCAAAATGATGCCGGAAAAATTCGTGCGATTACCCTGACACTGCAGCCCGCCCAGTGATTGGATTGGTAAATTTACGGATAAAATGGCGCCTTTGCCGCAGGACATACGATGAGCCTCATTGCCCAACTGAAAAAAGATTCCCTCCTCGCCCGCAAGGCGGCCGACGGCCTGAAAGCGGCCCTGCTCTCCACCCTGATCGCCGAGGCGGAGATGATCGGCAAGAACGCGGGCAACCGTGAGAGCAGCGACGACGAAGTGCAGCAGACTCTGCGCAAGTTCCTGAAAAATAACCAGGAAGCGCTGGCGGTGATCAAGGATGAGGCGCGCGCCGCGCCCCTGCGCACCGAGGCTGAAATCCTGGCCTCCTACCTGCCGCCGATGGCCACTGAGGCCGAGGTCAAAGCGGTCATCACCGAGGCGCTCGCCACCCTCGGCGAGCGCGGCCCCAAAGCGGTCGGCACGGTGATGGGTGCGCTCAAGACCCGCTTCGGCAGCGCGTTCGATGCCCGTCAGGCCAACGCCTGGGTCAAAGAAGCCCTGAATTGATCCACCCACCCCAAAGACCATACATGAGCGATTTTCCCCATCATGCGAAGATGCTACCGCCTCCGGCGCGGCTTCATCTCAAAATGCCCCCTGCCGTGCTGGCCGCACTCATCGCGGGGGCCATGTGTCTCATTGATCACTTTTTCTATCACGGTGAACCGTCAGTGCTGCAGTTCTACACCGGCAGCCCGATCGCCCTGATCGGCGGGCTGACCAGCGCGGCGGGGCTGCTCACGTTCTGGCGTGCGAGAACGACGGTCAACCCGGTTCACCCCGAGCGCACCACCGCGCTCATCACTTCGGGCGTGTTCCATTTCAGCCGCAACCCGATCTACCTCGGGCTGGTGATCACGCTCTTCGGCCTGTCGATGCGCCTGGGCTCCCTGCCGCTGGTGGTCGGCCCGCTGATCTTCGCCCTCTATGTGCATTATTTTCAGATTCTGCCCGAAGAGCGCATCCTCGCCGACGTGTTCGGCGACGCTTACGAACACTACAAGGCGCACGTGCGGCGCTGGCTGTAAATTGTCCCTTTTCCCTCCGGCGCGCTAAGATCGCGCCCTGCCCTTTTCCGCGCCACACCGTGGCCAGCCGATGAACGACACCACTGATTTTTCCGCCTCCGATTCCCTGCCGCTCGACCAGTACGCCGAGCGCGCCTATCTCTCCTATGCCATGAGCGTGGTGCGCGCCCGCGCCCTGCCGCAGGTCGAAGACGGGCTCAAGCCGGTGCAGCGGCGCATCCTCCACGCCATGAACCAGATGCGACTGGCGTCCACGGCGAAGCACATAAAGTCGGCCCGGGTAGTGGGCGACGTGATGGGCAAATATCACCCCCACGGCGACAGCTCGATCTATGACGCCATGGTGCGGGTCGCGCAAGATTTCTCGCTGCGCTACCCGCTCGTCGATGGTCAGGGCAATTTCGGCTCGCGCGATGGCGACTCCGCCGCGGCGATGCGGTACACCGAATGCCGTCTGGCCCCGATCGCCGAACTCTTGCTGGCCGAAATCGATCTGGGCACAGTGGATTTTCTCCCCAACTATGACGGGGCGTTCGATGAGCCCCAACTGCTGCCCGCACGTCTGCCCTTCGTGCTGTTGAACGGCGCCTCCGGCATCGCGGTGGGGATGGCGACCGAAATCCCCTCGCACAACCTGCGTGAAGTGGCGAACGCCGCCAGCTATCTGATTCGCCACCCCGACGCCACCCTCGATGATCTCCTGCGCCTGCTGCCGGGGCCGGATTTCCCCGCTGGCGGGCAACTCATCTCGCCGCCTGAAGTCATCCGCGACACCTATGCCAATGGCCGCGGCAGCCTGCGCCTGCGCGCGCGCTGGCATTTCGAAGAGCTGGCGCGCGGACAGTGGCGGGTGATCATCGACGAACTGCCGCATGGCATCTCGGCCAAACAGGTGCAGGCCGAAATCGACGCCCTCACCAACCCGCAGCCACGCACAGGCAAAAAGGAAACCAGCCAGGAGCAAAAGCACCTCAAGCAGCTCGTGCTCGGTGTGCTCGACACCATGCGCGATGAATCGAGCGACAAGGCGCCGGTGCGCATCGTGCTCGAACCCAGATCCAGCCGCCAGTCGCGCGACGAATTCATGGCCGTGCTGCTCGCCCACACCAGCCTGGAGAGTTCGACCTCGGTCAATCTCACCATGATCGGGCGCGATGGCCGCCCCCAGCAGAAAAACCTGCTCCAGATTCTCACCGAGTGGGCCGATTTCCGCATCGTCACCATCGAGCGCCGCACCCACCATCGCCTCGACGAAGTCAAGCGCCGCCTCCACATCCTCGATGGCCGGATGATCGCCTTCCTCCACATCGAGGAAGTCATCCGCGTCATCCGCGAATCCGACGAGCCCAAACCGGCGCTGATCGCCGCATTCGCCCTCACCGAAGTGCAGGCCGAAGACATACTGGAAATCCGCCTGCGCCAACTCGCCCGCCTCGAAGGCTTCAAAATCGAGCAGGAATTGCAGACCCTGCGCGAAGAGCGCGACAAGCTCCAGCATCTGCTCGACAACCGTCCGGCGCTCACCGCGCTGACCCTGAAAGAAATCGAAGCCGACGCCAAAAAGTACGGCGACGACCGCCGCACCCTGATCGAAGCCGTCGCCCCGGTGGCGGTGGCCGAAGTGAGCGTACCCGACGAACCCGTCACCGTGATCGTGTCGAAAAACGGCTGGATACGCTCCCGTCATGGCCACGGCATCGACCCGGCGACGATCACCTACAAGGCCGGAGACTTTGCCTTTGAAGTGATCGAAACCCGCACCACCTGGCCGCTCATCGTCATCGACACCCATGGCCGTGCGTACACGATCAAAGTGTCCGAACTGCCCGGTGGCCGCGGCGACGGCGTGCCGGTCGCCACCCTCATCGACTTCCACGATGGTGGCCGACTCGCCCAGGTCGTCTCCGACGCCCCCGAAACCCAATACTTCTTCGCCAACAGCGGCGGTTACGGCTTCATCTGCACCCTCGCAGACGCCACCAGCCGCCAGCGGGCGGGCAAGGCATTCATGGTGCTCGACAACGGCGAAACCGTGCTCCCGCCCGCCAGCGTCGGCGGCCAGTGGATCGCCGCCGTCTCCGCCAGTGGCCGGATTTTGATCTTCCCGCAGGCCGAGATGAAGGTGCAAGCCGGCGGACGCGGCGTCATCATCATGGCGCTGGATGAAGGCGAGGCGCTGGTCGCCACCGCCGTCCCCGCCGACGACGCCAAACTCACCATCGAAGGCAGCTCGCCGCGCGCGGGCAAGCCGTCAACGCTCACCTTCACGCCCAGCCAGCGCGAACCCCTGCGCCACCGCCGGGCACGGCGTGGAACCGCGCTTGCAACCAGGCTGCGGGTGGAACGGATGTATTGGGGCGGATGATTCGGGCGGGTGATTCGGGCGCCCCTCACGCCACGGCAAACGACAGGGAGCCTGTATCCCGGGTGGTGGGCTCCGCCGTGATCCATTGGTATAAATACACATGAACAATGAGATTGCCGTATCCACTTGCCTCATGCCCGCACACATTCGAGTGTCGGCGGTTACCCCCATGCCTCCAGCCTACCCAGCCACTCGCTGAACTGTGGGCACTGACTGCGAATCTGCTCAAGGCCAATCGCCTCAGCAATGATCGATCCGTGCTCAGTCTTGGAATATGAGCCGTTGCTGAAAATATTCAGAATGCGCTTTGAGGGTGCTGTTTCAGGACTGTCATTGATATCCTCCGGCCCGGCGTATGCCTTCCGTACCGCCTGCAACGCAGCCTGTGTGTCAGCGTTCCAGCCGTCCAGAACGAACTGAAACTGCTCAATATCGCTGAACAGCAAACCCTCAAAG
>BNUB01000125.1 GCA_025997045.1 Betaproteobacteria bacterium | reverse complement strand
GCCATTGCCGATCAACTCAACCATCGACCACGCAGATGCCTCAACTACGAAACGCCGTTCGAGGTCTATTCTCGTGAAATCAGTAACTTACAACACGGTGTTGCACTTCAGGATTGAAACCGCCCTGCAAGATAACCGAAAAAGGCTCCCAGCATACATAATACACCATTGATAATCAATACAATAGCGACCAAGGTATACCATCCACGCCACCCTGGAAAATCAACCGCATTACCGGATGCTTCATGGATGGAACTTAGCGAACCTGTTAAAATAGCAGCCAAAAAAGACATTGACCAACCCAAAATAATTTTCCATTTTGGCGCAAAATATGCCACGACAAATGCCGCCACCATTGGATCCCCCAAAAGCAGCCACATTAGCATTGACACATAGCGGGGTTCTTTCGCCAGTAGCGCACAATAAAACATGCCATACGCAGCAAATTCTATTACCCCTCCAAGCATCCATACTTTTACGGAAGTAAGTCTCATCTCCTGCTCCCTGGCTCTTCCGGATGCGGCTCTGGATGACCATAGCCATAACTGGCAACGACATTCCCGCACCGAGCACAACCCGTCATCGAGCAGGACATCGCCGGGTTGTCAGCAGAATGCCGACGTAGTACTCGCGCACCCCCTATTCTCCGGTGATAGAAAAAGTTACGGTCACTTGACGATAGAACCGCAACGAGATCAAGTTCCAAGGCAAGGTTCAAGATCATCCTCATGCACGTTCTCCGCAGACCCATCTTCATATTCAATTATGTACACGACTCCCGGTTTAAACCGGTCAAAGAACCAATTTCCCCCTTCCCATTTTCCCCCTTTTTTTAGTTCTTCTTTGTCATATGCACCAACAATGGACGCCAACTGACCCGGTTTCAAAACTGGGTCGGAGGACAATTTCACCTTCACTGCGTCACTATACGTAAACTTTGCAACCATATCAAGCGTCTCGAAAATAAAGAAAACCACAATTTTCTCAATCCCCCCGCGCATTAATCCGTTCTTCCGCCCACCCGCGATAAAGCGGCAGACGGCGGGGCAAAGTGGCGCGGTCGAGGCGGTAATGGACGGGCAAGCCGCCAGCGGTCATGATCGGCAGCTCCCCCACAATCAGGGGCGCGATGTAGTCTCGCCCGGCGGTGCTGATGCCCAGGCCGTCGGCAGCCAGAAATTCGTGCGGCAAGCGCCGTTCGAGATTGGCGACGGCGGCGGCGTCCACGGCCACGATGTCCCAGGTGTAGGGGTCGTTCCTCAGGCGGCGGATGGCGGCGACGACGCCGTCCTGGCCGTTGAGGGCGAAGGCGACGGCGGCGCGCCCTACGGCGAGGGCCTGGGCATGGTCGGTGGCCGATACCCAATGATGGGCGGCGCGTTGCAGGTAGTCGGGCGAGGCGTAGTGGTGATGGCAACCCAGGGATTCGCCGACCCATTCGGCGACGACCTGCCCTGCCCCGCCCAGGCGGATGTGGCCCATCGGGTCTTTCGTGCTTGCCCGCACCAGACTGCCGTCGACGTGCCGGATGCCTTCGGCGACCGTGATCGCGCAATAGCCCAGTCGAGAGATCACCGCATCCGCACGGGCAAGGAGCGTGCCTTCATCCACCGGCGCCTCGGGCACCAGCACGATATGGGGGACATCGTCCGCCTCGCGCGCCGCCAGCGCGGTCGCCGCCGCCAGCCAGCCGACGTTGCGCCCCATGACCTCCATGACGAACACCCGCCCGGTGGTATGGCTCGCCATCGCCGCCAGATCGCAGCCGCTCTCCATCATGGAGGTGGCAAGGTATTTCGCCGCCGAGCCATAGCCCGGACAACAATCGCTGCCTTCGATGTCGTTGTCGATGGTCTTGGGCACGCCTACGCACACCAGCGGATAGCCACGCCGCCGTGCCGCCTGTGACAACTGCGCGGTGACTTCGAGCGAGCCATTGCCGCCGTTGTAAAGAAACGCGCCAATCTGGTGTGCCGCCAGGACGTCGAACAGGCGGTCGTAGAGCGCCGGTTGCGCCGCTTCTGGCGGCAGGGAGAAACGGCACGAGCCGAACACGCCGCCGGGCGTGGCGGCCAGGCGGGTGAGGTCGATGCCGGCGCAATCGACCAGTGATTCCGCGAGCAGGCCCACGATCCCGCGCCGCGCCGCCAGCACCGCGTCGAACCGGCCCGATGCGGTGGCGGCCTCGATCACGCCTGCGGCGCTGGCGTTGATCACGGCGGTCATGCCGCCGCCCTGGGCGTAGAGCAGATTGTGCACGAGCTTATTTCAGCGCGGTAAACACCCGGCCCGAGATTTCACTCACCGTGCCCAGACCGGAGATCTTGCGAATCCGCGGAGCGTGGGGCGCATCCGCCGCCGCCCACTGGCTGTAGA
Source organism: Betaproteobacteria bacterium (assembly GCA_025997045.1). GTDB lineage: Bacteria > Pseudomonadota > Gammaproteobacteria > Burkholderiales > Rhodocyclaceae > WRNU01. The sequence goes on along the minus strand of BNUB01000125.1, from coordinate 1,723 downwards.
ACTCGACCAGCGGTTTGGTCTGCGCATGATAGACATCAAGGCGTTTTTTCACCGTGTCTTCGCGGTCGTCATCACGCTGCACCAGCGCCTCGCCGGTCTCATCGTCCTTGCCCTCGAGCCTGGGCGGATTGAACTTGAGGTGGTAGCTGCGGCCCGAAGCCTGATGCACGCGGCGACCGCTCATGCGCTCGATGATGTCCTCATCCGGCACGTCGATTTCGAGCACGAGGTCAATCGCCACCCCGGCGCTCTTCAGGGCCTCGGCTTGCGGAATGGTGCGGGGGAAGCCATCGAACAAATATCCGGCCTTGCAATCGTCGGCCTTGAGGCGATCCTTGACCAGACCAATGATGATGTCATCGGAGACGAGCTTGCCCGCATCCATGACTTTTTTCGCTTCCAGCCCGAGCGGGGTGCCTTCGCGCACGGCGGCGCGGAGCATGTCACCGGTGGAAATCTGCGGAATCCCGAATTTTTCCTTGATGTAATTGGCCTGGGTGCCTTTGCCCGCTCCTGGCGGGCCCAACAGAATCAGTCGCATTTTCACTCTCTTAAACATGCCGCTACTGGCGGCTTGGGGAAAAAAACCGGAAGCGCTGGAAACTGCTTGCCCCCGGATGTTCAAACCGGGACACGGCCAAATACGGCCCGCACCCGCTCCAGATCGGCGGGGGTATCGACTCCCGCAGGAGGCGCAGCGTCAAGCTCCAGCACCCGAATAGGGAAACCATGCCACAGCGCGCGCAATTGTTCGAGCGCCTCCCAGTGTTCAATCGGCGCCGGAGCCAGACTGGCGTACTGACGCAGAAAACCCACCCGGTAGGCATAGAGGCCAACGTGGTGACGCACCGGCAATGCCGCAGGCACCCCCCGCCCGCCCTCTCTCCATGCGTCCCGCGCCCACGGAATCGGCGCACGGGAGAAGTACAGCGCCCGCCCCCTGGCGTCGGTCACGACCTTGACCACGTTGGGATCAAACACATCGTCGGGGTCGGCGAGCGCATGGGCGGCAGTGGCGATCGCGGCGGCTTCATCAGCGGCAAGCGCACCCGCCACCGCACCGATCAACGCAGGGTCGAGCAGCGGCTCATCGCCCTGCACATTGACCACGACCTCATCATCCGCCCACCCCAGGGCCAGCGCGACTTCGGCCAGACGATCCGTGCCGCTCGCATGGTCAGCGCGGGTCATCAGCGCCTGAGCGCCAACGGCGGTCACGGCGTCAAACACCGCAGGGTGGTCGGTCGCCACCCACACCCCGTCCGCCCCGGCGGCCTGCGCGCGCTCCAGCACCCTGACCACCATCGGCCGTCCGCCGATGTCGAGCAGCGGTTTGCCCGGCAGGCGGGTGGAAGCGTAGCGCGCCGGAATGACGACGCGGAAAGGCGGGTGAGTCATGATCAGCGCCGCAGGGCATCGACGGCTTCCGCCGTCAGGGTGCGCGCCTCATCGTCGAGCATCACCGGGATATCGTCCCGAATCGGGAACGCCAGCCGATCAGCCTTGCACACCAGCTCCTGGCTGTCTTTCAGGTAATCGAGCGGCCCCTTGCACAGCGGGCAGACGAGAATTTCGAGCAATCTGGCGTCCATTTTTGCAGTCTCTCCAGGATACGGTCGGCGGCATTGCCATCCATGACGGCCTCGACCGGGAACTCCCACGCCTCGTCAGGGGCAAAAGCTGAACATTTTACCGCATCCTTGGAAGTCATTACCTTTACCTC
>BNUB01000124.1 GCA_025997045.1 Betaproteobacteria bacterium | reverse complement strand
TTTCATCAACGGCACCACCCTCCACAGCGCCTACAACGCCAAATCCACCTACCTGAGCGCACATGTAGGCGCAGGCTACCTCCTGAAACTCTCCGAGCAGAGCAAGCTGGATGTCTACGGACAATACCTCTGGAGCCACCAAGACGGCGACACCGTAAAACTCACCACCGGCGAGACGGTGAAATTCAAGGCAGTGGATTCGCAAAGAACCAGACTGGGCACAAAATGGGATTACGCCCTGACCCCCCAAACCACCGCCTGGCTCGGCGCAGCGTGGGAACACGAATACGACGGCAAGGCCAACGCCAGCATCTACGGCTACAAACTGGACGCCCCAACGTTAAAAGGCGACACCGCCCTGCTTGAACTCGGTCTGACCCTAACCCCCGCCACCAAAGGCTGGTCACTGGATGTCGGCATACAAGGCTACACAGGCAAACGCGAAGGCGTAACGGGAAATGTGAAAGCGGGGTATCGGTTCTGACCCCCACCGGGAGCGATGGCGTCCCCGCCATCGTGCGACGGCGAGCAGCCGTCGCTCCCTGCGCATCGCAAGCCTTGGCGCCGTGCCCGGATGCTTGACACGGATCACAGCCCCTACAAAGAATCAAAAAATGCTGGACAGCATCAAGGCTGCCCGAGAAACGACGCCGTGAGTTCCACGGTGTCTGCCTGTGGAGGGGAACCCGACTGAACACTCATCTGCGCTCCACCCAGTAGAGCATCACCGCTGCGGCGATGAAAAACAGCAGGCTGGGAGTAAACGCGGCCAGCGCGGGCGGCCAGGAATTGATCACGCCCAGATTGGAGAACAGGCCGTTCAGGAGGTGGAACCCCGTCCCCAGCATCACCCCGAGGAACACCTTGACGCTCGCCCCGCCGCTCCGCTCATGGGTCAGGGCAAAAGGCAGGGCCAGCGCCAGCACCACCAGATTGGCAAAGGGGTAGATGAGCTTTTTCCACAGCGCGATCTCATAGCGGTCGGCACTTTGCTGGTTGTCGTGCAGGTGGCGAATGTAGGTCCACAGCGTGCTCACCGACATCCGTTCGGGCACCACCATCAGCACGCTCAACACTTCGGGGCTCAGCTCCGAACGCCAGATGAGTTCATCAGGCGTCTCCAGCGCGGTGTGGTCGTCGAAAAACCGGACATCCACCACCCCGCTCAGACGCCAGTAGCCCTTGCCTTCGCCATCGCTCACATACTCCCCGCGCGCGACCTCGGCAATCGAAGCCAGGCTGGCGTTATCCCCATAGGTGATGACCCGCACCCCCTCCAGGGTGCGATCCGGCTGCACCACGCGCACATTGACCACCCGCGCCCCGTCCTTGATCCACAAGCCCGACCGCAGGGATTGCGACACGGTCGAATTGGTCGCAACGAGGCGCCACTGTTGCGCCCAACTCTCGGCGGGCGGGGCGATGTATTCCCCAAAGACAAACGTCAGCGCCACCGGCAGGCAACCGAGCAGCCCCAACACGCGCAAGATGCCCAGGGTCGACAGGCCCGAGGCCCGCATCACCGTAATCTCGGAGTGACGGGCAAGGGAAGTCAGCGCATAGAGCGAGCCGATCAGCACCGCCACCGGGAAAAGCTCGTACACCCGCCCCGGCATGATCGCGGACACATAGATCAGCGCGTGATGCACCTGATAATTGTTTTTGCCTACATTGTCGAGTTCATTGACGAAATCGAAGAAAGCAAACAGCCCCAGAAACGCCACCAGCACCAGCAGGCTCGCGGCGAAGATCTCGCGGGTGAGGTAGCGGCCCAGTGTCCGGCTCACGGCTGGCGATCCTCACCACGCGGGGCCACGGGGGTCATCCGCCGCCAGAACGGTTTCAGCGCCAGGCGGAAATACATGAAACAGCCAAACAGCGCCAGGATGACCAGATGAGGCAAGGTGAGTCCCAGCGCGAACGCCATCCGCCCCTGCGCCACCCAGGATTGAAAAACGGCGATGGCGTTGCTGTACGTCAGGTAAATGAAAACCGCGAGCAGCAGATTATTGGTGCGCCCCGCGCGCGGATTGACGAAAGAGAGCGGAATCGCCAGCAGCGCCAGCAGCAAGGCGGTCAGTGGCAGACTGATGCGCCCCACCAGCTCGCCCAGATTGCGCGCCTCGGGGTTTCGCACCAGATCCAGCGTTGGCCGGGTGCGGGTTTTGGTCGGGGGGGCAAGCTGCTGTTGGGCCTCGATCTGTACCTGATAACGCTCAAACGTCATCACCCGATATTCGGGCGAGCCCGGCTGCCCGTCGTAGCGCCGCCCTTTTTCCAGAATCACATAACGGTTGCCGTCATCATCGCTTTGCAGCAGGCCCTCGGCGGCGGTGATCACGGTGAGCTTGCCCTTGGCCTCGTCGCTGACAAAAACATTGCGCACCCGCCCGTCCGCGCCCGCGCCCACCTCGGCGAAAAACACCCGCTGTCCCCCGGCCGATTCACGAAACACCCCCGGCGCGACGCGCTGGGTATCGTCACGACTCTCAAGCCGGTTGAGGTATTCGGCATTTTTCAGTTGCGCCCAGGGGCCGAGGAACAGGGTCACGCCGCCGATCACCACCGCCAGCGGCACGGCAAAGCGCAGCACCGGCCCGATCCACGCCGTCAGCGGCACCCCCGCCGCAAACCACACCACCATCTCCGAATCCCGGTAGCTGCGCGACAAGGACAGCAGCAGGCTGATGAACACGGTGAGGATGAGCACGATCGGCAGCTCGGTGAGCGCGCCAAAGCCGATCAGCGCCAGCACCGCATCCGCCGGCACCCGCCCCCCCGCCGCCTGCGACAGCATGCGAATGAGCACGGTGGTAATGAGAATCGCAAACAAGGCGACAAACACCCCCACCGCCGCATGAGTGAATTCCCGTTGGAGGGCACGGCGGAAGATCATTGCGCAGAGTCAAGAAAAGGGTTACAGGAGAAAAAAGCGCTGGTTTTTGACGGCTTCTGCCGGAACGGAACATAATCGACGATTATTTCTCCAACCTCGCGTGCACGCATGCGTCATGTTCCCTGGAGCCAAGAGCCGTGGAATTTACCATAAAGACAGCCTCACCCGATAAACAGCATGGCGCCATCCTCGTCCTTCCCGCGTTCTCCGACGGCCCCAAGCCCACCCTCGGTGCGCTCGCCCAGGTGGTAGACGACGCCACCCACGGCAAGCTCGCCGCCCTCATTGGCGCGGAGCTCGACGACAAAGCCGGCGCCACCCTGTTGCTGCATGGCCTGGATGGCGTCAAGGCCGAACGGGTGCTGGTTCTCAGCCTGGGCAAAGCGGAAAAATATGGTGAAAAAGCCTGGCGCGATGCGCTGGCCGCCGCAGCCAAAGCGCTCACCGCCACCCCGGCCAGAGATGGCGCGTTTGCCATCGACGAAACAATGCTGCCGCACGGGCGCGATCTCGCCTGGGGCTTGCGTCAGGCCAGCCGCATTCTCGCTGACGGCGCTTACCGTTTCGACGCCCCGCGGGCAAAAACGGAGAAAAGCGCCGCCAGGGGGCGCGGGGTCAAAAAGCTCCTGTTCGTGCTCGCCGCCAAGCTCAGCAGCGCGCTGGAAACTGCGGTGCGCGAAGGCGCGGCGACCGCCGAAGGCATGGCGCTGGCCAAAGACCTCGGCAATCTCGGCGCCAATGTGTGCACCCCCGACCATCTTGCCGAGAGCGCCCGGGCGCTGGGCAAACAATTCAAATTCGGGGTCGAGGTGCTCGACCGCAGCGCAATCGAAAAGCTCGGCATGGGCGCGTTCCTCGCGGTCGCACGCGGCGCACGGCAGGAGCCGCGCTTCATCGTACTCAACTATCAGGGCGGCAAGGCCAAGGCCAAACCCGTCGTGCTGGTGGGCAAGGGCATCACCTTCGACTCCGGCGGCATTTCGCTCAAACCCGGGGCCGAAATGGACGAAATGAAATACGACATGTGCGGCGCCGCCAGCGTCATCGGCGCCTTCAAGACCCTCGCCCTCCTGGCGCTGCCGCTCAATGTCATCGGCATCGTCCCCGCCACCGAGAACATGCCCGGCGGCAACGCCACCCGCCCCGGCGATGTCATCACCTCGCTGTCCGGCCAGACCATCGAAATCCTCAACACCGACGCCGAAGGTCGCCTGATCCTGTGTGATGCGCTCACCTACGCCGAACGCTTCAAACCCGATTGCGTCATCGACATCGCCACCCTCACCGG
>BNUB01000123.1 GCA_025997045.1 Betaproteobacteria bacterium | reverse complement strand
ACAAGGATGCCAGGCGGGCGCAGGTGAAACGTCTGGAAGAAGAATCCCTGCAAGTGCCGGCGGGGCGGTTCAATACCCGTGTATTCTGGATCCAGTCCGAAGACGGCAAACTCAGTATCAGGATGTGGCTTGCCCGTGATCATCACATGGCGCCGGTGCGCATCGTGATCGACGATACCCGCTCGGGAGAGCTTGTGCTCGAAGCCACATCGCTACAGGCGCCACGCTAATGTCATCAAAAACGCCAGGCAAAACCAAAGCCAAACCCAAAGCCAAACCCAAACCCAAATCCCGTAAAACGGTCAACCGGAGCGATGTCCGCCATGACGCTGCTGTCAGTGGAGCGGGGCGGCAGCTTTCCCTGACCAGTCAGGCCCTGGGGCGGGTGCTCACGTTTGAGTATCCCGCCGATGCGGTGCTGTCGCGCTTCTTTCAGGAACATCGGGAGCTGGGCCACCGTGAGCGGGGCTTTATCGCGGAAACCATTTATGCCGTCGTGCGCCGCTTGCGCTGGCTCTATCGGCTGGCCGGGCCGGAGGCGACGTCCTGGCAGTTGTTGCTGACCTGGCTGGCGCGTGGCGAAGGCTGGCCGATGCGCCAGTTTGAGGGGCTGGTGTCCGCCACGGAGACGGAATGGATAGGCGAAATCAAGGCGCGGACATTGGCGGAGGGCACGCTCGCCGAGCGCGCTGACCTGCCGGACTGGCTCGCCGGGCGCCTGCTGGAGAGTTACGACGAGGGCGTGTTCCTCGAACTGGCTTACAGCCTCAACCGGCCAGCGCCGCTCGATCTCCGGGTCAATGTGTTGAAGGCGGAGCGGGACGAGGTGCTGGCGCGTCTGATCCGCGATGGCATCGAGGCCGTGCCCGCTGCGCTCTCGCCGCAGGGCATACGCCTGCAGGGTAAACCGGCGTTGCAGAAACATCCGCTGTTCGTGGACGGCAGTTTCGAGGTACAGGACGAGGGCAGCCAGATTCTGGGTTTCCTGCTCCAGCCACGGCGGGGGGAGATGGTGGTGGATTTCTGTGCCGGGGCGGGGGGTAAAACCCTGCAGCTCGGGGCGCTGATGCGCTCCACCGGGCGGCTTTACGCCTTTGATGTGGCCGAGAAGCGCCTTGCCCGTCTGCGTCCGCGGGTGGCGCGGGCGGGCCTGAGCAATGTGCATCCGGTGTGGATCGACCATGAGCACGACGCCAGGCTCAAACGCTTTGCGGGCAAGGCCGACCGCGTGCTGGTGGATGCGCCGTGCAGCGGTCTCGGCACCCTGCGGCGCAATCCTGATCTCAAGTGGCGTCAGGCGCCGGATGCGATTGCGGAGATGGCGGCGCGGCAGCGCGACATTCTGGATGCCGCAGCGAAACTGGTGCGCCCAGGCGGGCGGCTGGTGTATGCCACCTGCAGTCTGCTCAAGCGTGAAAACGATGATGTGGTCGACGCTTTTCTCGCCACCCATCCCGAATTTACCCCGCTGGCGGCGGAGCAGGTGCTCAGTGCGCAGGGGATCGCGCTGGCAACGGGAGAGCGGCTGCGGCTGTCTCCGTTGGCGCACGATACCGATGGTTTTTTTGCCGCAGTCTTCGAGCGGCGCGGGTAGAGCTTAGGCAGGGGCAACCAGGGGGTAAGCAGGGGAATGAAGTCAGGCGGTGGCGTCGGCCCAGCAGTTGGGGGTCTCGTACAGCCGCACCCGTTCAAGTTTGAGTGCGTTGTGCCAGGTGTCGCGGTAGGCGCGCTCAAGGATACTGAAAGCGGTGGCGGCGAGGTTTTCGACGGTCGGCACCGTATCGAGAATGACGGTTTTGTGGTCGGGAAGCGCGGCGAGAAATTTCACCACTGCAAGATCACTGCGCCAGACGATGAAGGCGTGATCCCACGGCTGGATGATCTCGGCTTCGGCGATGCGTTTGACTTCGCCGAAATCCATCACCATGCCGTTCTCCGCCTTGCCTGCGGCGCTGATGATGCTACCGGAGAGGGTGATCTCAAGCGCATAGCGGTGGCCATGCAGGTGGCGGCACTGGCTGGCATGGTCGGGGATACGGTGACCAGCGTCGAATTCGAGGCGTCGGGTGATGCGCATGTGTGGTCTGCGAGCTTTGGATGGTGCCGGATTGTAACATTCCTCTCGCTTTAGCTTCCATTTGGCGGTAATCTTCGCCCTTATTGTGCCTTTTGCACCTCGGCACAAAATGGTAAGGTTCCAACAACGCTATCCGTATCCGAAGGCAGGAGAACCCTGTATGCCCTTTATGCCCTGGTCAGACGCTTTCGTGTTGGGCATTGATTCAATCGACAAGCAACATCGCTGGCTGGTCGATGCGACCAATCGCCTGCACGATCAGATCGAGTCACATCAACCGGAAAACAAGGTGCTCAGGGAAATCCTCGAAGGTCTGGTGGATTACACCATGAACCATTTCATCTTTGAGGAAGACCTGTTCAACCGTCTGGGCTACGTCGAGCATGACGCGCACAAGGCCAAGCATGACGAGTTCTCCGTTCATGCTGTCGAGTTGCTGATCCGGTTTGAAAAAGGTGAGTCCGTCACCTACGAAACGCTGGAATTCCTGCAAAACTGGCTGATCGAACACATCATGAAGGTCGATCGTGCCTACGTGCCGTTCCTGAAAGCTCACGGCGTGGAGTGAGATCCCGGATCGAGTCCCTTGCATCGAGGCTGATGAATTTTTGCCCGCTCTGTTTGCTGCGCCAACCGTTCCCGCTCTGGTCACGACCTGCGGCGAGCGCGGGGACGCCGCGTGAGCATTCCGTCCTGTGTTCGGGGTCGCATGGTTTTCATCGCATGGCCTACGTCGAATGGGGCGATCCCGCCAATCCGCAGGTTTTGATCTGCGTTCATGGCCTGACCCGCAACGCGCGCGATTTTGATGCCCTGGCGCAGGTGCTGGCGGCGGACTATCGCGTGGTGTGTCCGGATGTGACCGGGCGCGGGCGCAGCGACTGGCTGGAGGTCAAGTCCGACTACGATTTTCCCCTCTACATCTCCGACATGATCACCCTGCTTGCCCGGCTGGGGGTTGAACAGGTGGATTGGGTCGGCACCTCGATGGGGGGCATCATCGGCATGCTGATCGCAAGCCAGCCGCGCAGCCCGATCAGACATCTGGTGCTCAACGACATCGGGCCGTTGATTACCGCGGCGTCCCTGCGCCGCATCGGCGAATACGTGGGGTGTGCGCCGCTGTTCCGCAATCTGGATGAGGTGGAACAATACGTGCGGCGCATCAACGCGCCGTTTGGTCGTCTCACGGATGCGCAATGGCGTCACCTTGCCCGCTACAGCGTGCGCCAGACCGGGGACGGTCTGGTGTCTTGCTATGACCCTGCGTTGTCTGAGCCGCTGAGCAAGGCGCCGATTACCGTCGATACCGATCTGTGGTCGGTCTATGACCAGATCAGATGCCCGACGCTGGCCATTCATGGCGTGGAGTCGGATCTTTTGCTCCCTGCGGTCTGGCAGGAGATGGCGACGCGCGGCCCCAAGGCTGCGCTGGTTGAATTTCCCGATGCCGGGCATGCCCCGGCGCTGATGGAGGCGCGACAGATTGCCGCGATCAGGGATTTTCTGGTGGGCGCCTGATGGTCTCTGACGCTTTTGTCCTGATCCTCTCCATGCTCGGAGTGGGCTACGCCTTCGCCCGTTTGCGCATGCTGCCGGACACGGCCGCAGATACGCTCAACCGGGTGGTGTTGTATCTGTGTCTGCCCGCCGCCGTGCTGCTCGCCCTGCCCAAACTCCATCTCGATCTCGCCTTGATGGGCCTCGCCCTGACGCCCTGGGTGGTGGTGTTGATGACGTGGGGATTGCTGCGCCTGTTCGGCTGCTGGATTCATTTGCGCCGCGATGAATACGCGGTGTTGCTGCTCTGCGTCGGGCTGGGGAATACCGGCTTTGTGGGCTATCCGATGGCTGTGACTTTGCTCGGGCCGGAGACGCTCGCCTATGCGGTGATTTACGATCAGTTCGGCACCTTTTTGCTGCTGTCGACGTTCGGGCTTTATGTGTGCGCGAGCTTCGGCGGTGAAGCCCGGCCAACAGCGCGGGATATTGTGCTGCGTATCCTGCGCTTTCCGCCGGCCTGGGCGCTGATGGCGGCGCTCACGGTCATGCCGGAAGCGCCGCCCGGGTGGCTTGCGCACGGGCTGCAAAGCCTGGCGGATGCGATGTTGCCGCTGGTCATGCTTGC
>BNUB01000122.1 GCA_025997045.1 Betaproteobacteria bacterium | reverse complement strand
CTTTCGAGCCACTTTCCCGGCACATAGCCGATGAGCAGGTCACGCATCATCTCGGGGCAGGAAAAAAGCTGTTTGTAGCTGGTGTCGTGGGTTGTGCTCATGACATGGATGTTATCCGGACGGGGACGACAGTCTAACCCTCAGTCTGGGCCGTTTGTGACGAGTTTTGCATCCGCCCGCTTTTTGTGCATGCCGCCCCCAGTGCGGCCCACGCCCGGATCATTTTCCCTCCACCACCACCCGCACCGCCCCCAGCGTCATCTCATCGCGCAAGTCAAAACTCACCCTGTCCCCCACCTTCACCCCTTCCAGCGCCGCCGGGTCTGCGACCGTAAACGCCATCGTCATGGGTGGCCAGTTCAGCGCGGGAATGGCCTCGTGCGCCAGGGTGATGCGCCGCTTGTGCTGATCGACGCTTTTGACCACGCCCTGCCCCGTCGCCAGAGGCGCTTTTTCTGCCGCGCCGCTATTCCTATTCACCTGCACCTGCCTCTGCGCGGGTTTGCCGTGTACGTGCCCGGTTTGCGCCGCGACGGGCAAGCTGACGCCAACACCGATCAGGGCGGCGAGCAACAGCGCGGGATGATGCCGAAAAAGTAACATGTTGAAGCGCCTCCACAAATCAAACAAAACGCCGCCGTAGCAGCAGATACAACACGGGAATGACGAACAGGGACAGCAGCGGTGCGGAAATCATGCCGCCGACCATCGGTGCGGCGATGCGGCTCATGACTTCGGAGCCCGCGCCCTTGCCCAGAAAGATGGGTAACAGCCCGGCGACGATGACGGCGACGGTCATGGCCTTGGGGCGTACCCGCTGCACCGCGCCTTCGCGGATGGCGGCGAGCAGGATGGCGTCGCGCTCCGGGTGCAAATGCCAGTCTGGCGTTTTCAAAAGGGCTTCCTTGAGATAAATCAGCATGACCACGCCAAATTCCGCCGCCACCCCCGCCAGGGCGATAAACCCGACCCCTGCGGCAATGGAGAAGTGGTAATCCATCAGGTATAAAAACCAGATGCCGCCGACCAGCGCAAAAGGCAGACTCACCATAATAAGCAAGGCTTCGTCAGCGCGGGAGAAGGTGAAATAGAGCAGCAGAAGGATAATCGCCAGGGTAATCGGCACGACCTGTTTCAGCCGCGCGTTGGCCCGTTCCAGATATTCAAATTGGCCGGAATAGCTGATGCTCACGCCAGGAGGCAAGGCAATTTTCTCGTTCACCCGCGTCTGGATATCATGCACAACCGCCGCCAGATCACGTCCGCGCACATCGACGTAAATCCATGACGACAGCCGCCCGTTTTCACTTTTCAGCATCGGCGGGCCGTCGACGATGCTGACCGTAGCGAGCGTCTCCAGGGTGACGAGCTCGCCACGCGGGGTGACGAGGGGCAGCTCGCGCAGCGCCGCCAGCGAATCGCGCCATTCGCGGGGATAGCGCAGATTGATCGGATAGCGGGCCGTGCCTTCGATGGTCTCACCGATGTTTTGCCCGCCCACCAGGAGCGCCACCGCCGATTGCACATCCGCGATATTCATCCCGAAGCGCCCGGCCACCTCACGCTTGATGTCGATATCAAGATAACGCCCGCCGGTCAGTCGTTCCGCCAGCGCCGAACTCACGCCCGGCACCTCGCGGATCGCCTCTTCAATGGCGACCGCCGTTTGTTCGATATGGTGCAAATCCGTCCCTGCCAATTTGATCCCGATCGGGCTTTTAATCCCGGTCGCCAGCATGTCGATGCGATTGCGGATAGGCGGAATCCACAGATTCGCCAGACCGGGAATCTGCACCGCAGCATCCAGCACCTGCACCAGCTTCTCCGGCGTCATGCCGGGTCGCCACTCGGCACGGGGTTTGAAGCGGATGACGGTCTCAAACATTTCGAGCGGCGCCGGATCAGTCGCCGTCTCCGCCCGCCCCGCCTTGCCGAACACCGACGCCACTTCGGGCACCCGTTTGATCAGGCGGTCAGTCTGCTGCAACAGCTCACCGGCCTTGCCGACCGACAGCCCCGGCAAGGCTGTCGGCATATACAGCAGATCGCCTTCGTCAATCGCGGGCAGGAACTCCCCCCCCAGGCGCATGGCCGGCCAGATGCCGCTCACAAAGGCGAGCAGCGCCAGCATCAGCGTGGTTTTGGGCCACGCCAGCGCACGGTTGAGCCAGCCCGCATAGAGATGAATCAGCACCCGGCTCAGGGGATTTTTCTCTTCATGCGGAATGCGCCCGCGTATCCAGTACCCCATCAGCACCGGAATCAGCGTCACCGACACCCCGGCAGCGGCAGCCATGGCGAAACTTTTGGTATAAGCCAGCGGCGCGAACATCCGCCCTTCCTGCGCTTCCAGGGCGAAGACCGGAATAAAAGACAGCGTGATGATCAGCAGACTGAAAAAAAGCGCCGGCCCGACCGCCGCCGCCGCGTCGCCAATCACCTGCCAGCGTTCCTCACCGCCCAGCGCCGCGCCCGGATGCGCAGCCTGCCACGCCTCCAGCTTTTTATGCGCGTTTTCAATCATCACAATGGCCGCATCCACCATGGCGCCGATGGCAATCGCAATCCCGCCCAGCGACATCATATTAGCGCTCACCCCGTCCGCGCCCTGATAACGCATTACGATAAACGCAGCCAATACCCCGAGCGGCAACGCCACAATCGCCACCAGCGCAGAGCGTAAATGCCACAAAAACAACGCGCACACCACGGTGACAACGAGAAACTCTTCCAGCAATTTGTTACCCAGATTGTCGACCACGGCCTCAATCAATTGCCCACGGTCATACACCGGCACAATCTCCACACCGGCAGGCAAACTCTTTTGCAAAATGGCCAGTCGCGCTCTGACCTCATTAATCGTCGCATAGGCATTCTTGCCACTGCGCAAAATCACCACCGCGCCCGCCACTTCCCCTTCACCATCCAGCTCCGCAATGCCGCGCCGCATCTCCGGCCCCAGTTGCACACGCGCGACATCGGCAAGGCGCACCACGGTACCCGCGCGATCCGTTTTCAGCGCAATGGCGCGAAAATCCTCCACCCCGCGCAAATAACCATTCACGCGCACCATATATTCCGTTTCCGCCAGCTCCAACGCCGCGCCGCCACTTTCCTGGTTGCCCTGCTCCACGGCCATGGCAATATCATTATGCGTCAGCCCGAACGCGGCCAGCTTGGTCGGGTCGGGGACAATCTGGTATTGCTTCACCATTCCGCCTATGGTGGCGACTTCAGCGACATTGGTGATCGTTTTGAGTTCAAATTTGAGAAACCAGTCCTGCAAGGCGCGCAAATCCGCCAGACTGTGCCGCCCGCTGCGGTCGACCAGCGCATATTCATAAATCCAGCCCACACCCGACGCATCCGGCCCCAGTGAGGGCTGCACCCCGGCGGGCAACTGGCTTGCCGCCTGATTCAGGTATTCCAGTACCCGCGAGCGCGCCCAATACAAATCAGTCTGGTCATCGAACAGCACATAGACAAACGAATCGCCAAAAAACGAGAACCCGCGCACCGTTTTGACCCCCGGCACCGAGAGCATGGTGGTCGTGAGCGGATACGTGACCTGATCTTCCACGATACGCGGCGCCTGTCCGGGAAACGGCGTGCGGATGATGACCTGCACATCCGACAAATCCGGCAGCGCATCCAGCGGCGCCGCCCGCACCGCCCACACTCCCCAGGCACACAAGGCCAGCGCCGCCATCAACACCAGGACGCGATGCCGGATAGAAGCAAAAATAATCCGCGCAATCATCTTGCGCCACCCTTCTCGCCGGGCGTTCCAACGCGCATACCTTCCACTTTCAGGCCGTCCTTCATGGTAGTTTCCTCGTGGGAACCCCATCATGAAAAAACCTCACCGACAGCACGATGACCCGCAGATTACATCTTTGTAATTTTTGCGCAGGCAAACCCCAAGAGGTTAGAATCCCCCCACCGCCCCTGAGGTCGGCGCAGGTAGTAAATCACGCGGGCACCGCCGCGTTTGCCCATGCCCTGCCTCGAAAAGCGCACCTTGCGCAACCCGTTGGTCTGGGGAATCACGTCCCCGGCATCGGGGTTTTTGGCGATCCAGGCGACGAACCCGTCACGCTCCACGCTCGACCAGACTTGCGGGTACCAAGCGAGGAATTCAGGGGTTTCAATCACGGTAAGCACGTATTTAATTGTATAACCAAAAAAATAACATTGCCAGCAAAATCTACGCTTGCTACCACCCCTT
>BNUB01000121.1 GCA_025997045.1 Betaproteobacteria bacterium | reverse complement strand
GGATGCAGATGGTGCGCTGGATGTTGCGGTAGGGGTCGCCTGCGCCGATCTGCTCAGTGACCATTTTAGCCAGATAGAAGACGATGCGCTCGCGCAGATCGGGCTGGTCGACGAGCTGGATCTCGATGTCTATCAACTTGCCGGAGCGGGTTCTGAGCTTGACGTCGAGAATGCTCAATTTGTCGCCCCAGCCGTCGCGCATGAGGTGGGGATCGGGGAGGAAGACCTCTTCGTAGTCTTCAGGGGGGATGGTGAGGGCGGATTTGAGGAAATTGGTCAGGTGCCCGATGTCGTGGCTGTCGCCGAAGATCATCTTGAACACCGCGTCGTTGATGGGGGAGAGGAGGAAGGGCGGGGGCATGTTCGCACGCTAATGGCATTTGGGTATGCCATTATAGGGGTGAACATGGTTCAGGATAGCGCCCTGGCATTTGGTTGGAAGTTTGTGGGTAAACCTCAGCCCGCGAGCGGGAGAGGGGGAAAATGCGCCACTGCGCGGATTACGTCTCGCGGTACGGGCAGTTCTCGCGCTGGCACTCGGCGTAGAGATAGAGCGCGTGATCCTTGACCTTGAACCCGCGCTCGGTGGCGATCAGGTTCTGGCGGCGTTCGATCTCGGCGTCGTAAAACTCCTCGACCCGGCCACATTTCAGGCACACCAGATGGTCGTGGTGCTCGCCCTTGTTGAGTTCAAACACCGCCTTGCCGGTCTCGAAGTAGTGCCGTTCAAGCAGTCCCGCCTGCTCAAACTGGGTGAGCACGCGGTAGACCGTGGCGAGGCCGATGTCCATGTCGTCATTGGTCAGCAGGCGATACACTTCCTCGGCGGTCAGGTGCTGCTGCTCCGTGTTCTGGAACAGATCGAGGACGCGCAGCCGCGGATAGGTGGCCTTGAGACCGATGTTTTTGAGGTTTTGAGAGTTGTCTGACATGGGGGCGCAGTACGTTGGTAGTACGCTATGTTATATTTTTTACCCCACACTGAAAACCGCACGGCGCTTTTTTGCGCCGAGCCGACAAGGCCCACCTCCATGCATCCTCAGTCCGCTTCGCGGCGCCCCGTCCGGGCGCTTCTTGTTACCACCGCCTGCCTCATGTCGACCGTGCTCCTCTCCGGCTGTTCGTTCGATCCCGTCGTGAGCCGGGTCACCCCCTACCGCATTGATATCCGTCAGGGTAACTACGTTGATCAGGCGATGGTCGCGCAGTTGAAACGGGGCATGAGCCGCGATCAGGTTCGCTACGTGCTCGGCTCGCCGCTGGTGACGGACGTGTTCCGCAATGACCGCTGGGACTACGTTTATCGCTTCAAACCGGGCAATGGTGAGGTGCAGCAGCGCACGCTGTCGGTTTTCTTTGTCGATGACGGGCTCGATCACCTTGACGGTGACGTGGTGACGGGCGACCCGGTGGCGGCAGGTCAGGCGGAGCAGGGCCAGATCTCACGCACGATCGAGGTGCCGCCAGCGAAGAAGTGAGCCGCTGTTACGTAACGCCGTTATGTGACGCTGTTACGTAAAAATCATCGAAGCATACTGGTAGCGGGCGTCGATGGCGCCGAGCAGGTCGGAGTGGTCTTCGCTCCAGTCCAGTTTCAGCGTCTGAAAAATGGCGAGGGACAGCACGTCGACGCGGTTCACGCCGCGGGGAGGTAAATCCAGCGCGTTGGCGATGTATTCCGCCATGCAGGTGAGGGCGACCAGCTTGTTTTTCGCAGCGGATTCATCTGGCGTGTGGTGGTTGGCAATCGCGGCAATCACGTCTGCGGGCAGCCCCCAGTGCCGGGCGACGATTTCTCCGACCTGACCGTGCTCGAAGCCGAAATGCTCGCGTTCGGCGGCGCAGACTTCCTTGCCGTGCACTTCCACCTGCAAGCGCACATGCTGGAATTCCAGCGGGTAAAAATAGGACATCCAGAGTTGCCCTACGTCGTGCAGCAGTCCCGCCACCAACGCGGTATTCGGGTCGACATTCACCGTCGCCGCCAGTTCGCGCGCGCCGATGCCCACCGCCAGACTGTGCCCCCAAAAAAACCGCTTGCTGCAAAAAGTTTCGGTGAAACAGACGATGCAGGTGGTGAGCACGATTTCCCGGATGCGGGAGAAACCAATCAGGGAAACAGCGGTATACACATCGCGCACTTCCGGCCTGCCTTCGTGACGCAACATGCGATTCGCCGCCGAGAGGATGCGCCCCGTCACCACCGGGTCGCGCTCTACGTGCCGCGCCAGCGCCAACATGCTGGAGTTATCGTCGTCCAGATCATTGAGCAATTCGGTAATCACGCCCGGAAAAGCGGGCAGACGCACGACGGTATCGGGAATATCTTCGAGTTTGAATGAGGGAGGCATGCCTTTTCCTCGCGTTTTCCTGTGTGTGGTTCAGACAAGGCGGTAAGCGCGCACAGCGTCATAAAAGGCGCGCAGTTCGGGGCGTTCCAGGTCGGCGTTGCGAAAGATGGTTTCCAGTTGTGCCGCCTGTGCAGCAATCTGCTGTTCGCGCACCATGTTGCTGCGCGTGTCTTCCTCGCTGACGCAAACATATTGCGCGTGATGCGCGCGCAGTTGCGCGATGCTGGATTCGGTCAGCGCATTGCCCGCAGACAGGCTCAACACCACGCGCCCACGTTCCGCCACCACAACGGGTTTGACAAGGATCATCCCCGGCTCGACCGCGAAAAGAGGCAGATATCTTTGACGTGTTGGCATGCGCTCCTCACCTGAAAAATGGTATTGGCACTGAGGATTCTACCGCAAGCCGGTCTCCCGTAAGATTCATGCGATTGCCCTGGGCTTCATCCCCGGCTTCAATCCGCCGTGCGCAAAAAACCGCGCCAGATCGTCAAATTCGCGCCGCTGCTCGCGGCTGAAACTGGCGTAATGAGCATTGATGGCGGCGATGACCGCTGGGGCGAGCCGTGGCTGGCGCGGACTGAGCAGGGCGACGAGAAAGGGGACGAGAAAGGTGTGGTGGAGGGTCGCAAAGGGGCCGAGTTCGCCCGCGGCGGTGCGCCATTCTTGCAGGCTGAAGGCCGCATGCAGGGAATGGAGGTAATCCAGCGTGAACCGTTCGGACTGTGCGGCGGCGTGCTGGTGGGCGAAAAAGTGCATGGTTTGGGCGCGCTTGAGGCGGCCAAAGTCGACGAGGTAGAGCCCGCCGCCCGGTTTCAGGATGCGGCGGATGGTGCGCAGCGTGGCGGCGAGCGCCGCAGTGTCGGGCAGATGGTGGAGCGCCATGGTCGAGATCACCACATCGGCGGCGGTCGGCGCGATGCCGTCGGCGCGGGTCATGTCGCCGTGGATGAGTTCGACGTTATGGAGGCCTTCGTGGCGGAGGTGGTCACGACCGAGGTCGAGCATCGTCGGCGCGGCGTCGATGCCGAGGAAACGGGCGTGCGGGTTGAGGCGGGCGATGAGCGCGAGCTGGGTGGCGGGGCCGCAGCCGAGGTCGATGACCTGTGCGCCGGGGGGGATGACGGTGCTGGCCTGGATCGCGTGGTAAAGATAGGTCGGGGCGAGCATGCCTGTGGCGCCGGCGTCGCAGAAGGCGGTGGCCGAATCGGCGTGGTTCATCTCCGGCGTCGGTTCGGGGATGCGCGGCACGCGCTGGCGGGCGAGGCCGTCGCGCACGAGGTGGTAGAGGAGGGCGACGCCGGGCAATTTAGTCTAACCAGTGCCGGGCCAGTTCGACCATGCGGTTGGCGAAGCCCCATTCGTTGTCGAACCAGAGCAGGAGGTTGACCATGCCGGGGCCGCAACTGCGGGTCTGGCGCGCATCGACGATGACCGAATGGGGGTTGTGGTTGAAGTCGATCGAGGCGTGGGGGGTGTCCGTCCATTCGATGAGCCCGGCGTAGGGGCCGTGGGCGGCAGCGCGCAAGAGCTCGTTGATGCGGGTGGCGTCGGCTTCGCGCTCGAGGGTGAGCACCATGTCGATGGCCGAGACGTTGTGGGTCGGCACGCGGATGGCCTTGGCTTCGACCCGGCCATGGAGTTCGGGCAGCAGGCGCTCGACGCCACGCGCCAGGCCGGTCGTGACCGGGATGATCGACTGCATCGCCGAGCGGGTGCGGGCGAGGTCGGTGTGGTGGTAGCCGTCGATCAGCGGCTGGTCGTTCATCGTCGAATGCAGGGTGGTGAGCAGCACACGCTCGATGCTGAATGCCTCATGCAGCAGCGCCAGCACCGGCACCGCAGCGTTGGTGGTGCACGAGGCGGCGGAGACGAGGCGGG
>BNUB01000120.1 GCA_025997045.1 Betaproteobacteria bacterium | reverse complement strand
TTTTACTCGGAAACCGTTGCGGGGGGAAAAGTGGTGAAGAATGCCGAAGGTGTGATAATCTGGCAGTGACAATCATTTATAGTGAAGGAGTCTGACAAACGGATTTATGGAAAGTAGCGATAGTGCCCGGTAACAGGGAATTCAAACAGGCTGTCTTCTTCCTGTACGCCGGCGCCGATGTTGTGAATGACGAGGTAACGCTGACGGTCTGCGCTGCGTTTGTCCGAGACGATGACGATATGGGGCAGGCGTCCGGCGACGGTTTGGGTGACCAGATCGCCGGGGCGATAGTCGTTGCGGGCGCTGTGGTGCAGTTTTGCGCCGCGGCGGGTGAAAAAGGTTTGCAGGTTGGGAACACGGCGATGGTCGATGTTGGTATCGGTGGTTTTTAATCCCCAATGGTGGGGATAGGTGGAAAAGGATTTTTCCATATCCTGATGAATTTCCTGTTGCAGGTCGTGCCCGAACGCCTGACGGTAGGCGCGGATAATTACATCGCTGCATACCCCGCGCTCGGGGGTGATGTCGCCATTGGGGTAGGGGATCCACTTATAGGCTCCGTCATAAATGCGGGTGACGCCGATTTGCGCCCGGGCGGTGCTGATGAGTGCGGCGGCGCGTTGATCGGTTTCGGCGTGGGCGAAGGGGAGGAACAGGAAGCCGACGATAGCCAGGAGCAGGCGCAGTGAATTTCTTTTATCCATGATTGTCTGGCGGCGCGCTTAGATCAGCAGGATGTTTTCATGCGCCACCCGTTCTTCCTGAGCGCGGGTGAGTGCTTCGCGCGCTTCCTGGGTGCGGATGCGCACTGGCAGGACGACGTGGTGGCGACGGTCGCGGGAGTAAAGCTCGGTGAAATTGATGGCTTCGGTGTCGGGGTGGCCGGCCTCGTTATACACCACGCCGCTGCGGGTGATCCACAGGCGCACGGAGGCGAGGTGGAGGGCGAGATCGGGTTTGGCGAGGAAATCGGCCAGTGCCTGCACGAGTGAGCCGGGCTGGATGGATGCGAACTGTTTGTGCAGGCGTTCGTCGAGTTCGGCGATGCGGCGAGGGGGGAAGGCTTCGCGTTGGTGGGGCGGCAGACTGAGCAGGCGGGCGCGCTCCATTTCGCGTTCAGTCTTCAGCGATTTGTATTCTTCGTGCACTTGATAGACGTGCTGGGCGAAGGTGCGCAGCAGGCTGTCGTAGCCGGCGTTGAACAGGGCCGCCCGCGCTGCGACGGGGTCGTGGGCGGGAAAGACCAGCATCTGGTTGGAGAACTGGAGCAGGGACTGGGGCACACCGCTGGTGAGCATGTTGCCTTCGAGGGCGACGCCCAACACCTTTTTTTCCATCCGCCGCGCCGCCATCAGGGCAAAGAAGCTGTCTTCCTGCCACGAATCGGGTTCGGCGAGGTATTCGCGCACCGATTTGCTGGCGGCCACCATGGCGCCGATGTCGTCAGCGGTGGCGAACAGCGCATGCACCAGCGGGTCGGTGGAGAAGCTGGCGCGGTCGATCTGGATGGACGGGGGCAGGGCGTCGATCATGTCATGGCAGTAGGCGCGAGCATGGGCGACCGGCTGGGCGAGTTTGGCGTCGAAATCCGGCTCCATGACCAGGGTGCTGCTGACCAGCTCGCCAATGCGTTGCAGCCCCGCCAGTGCGTCCGGGGTCAGCGGCGGCGCGGGGGTGAAGAGGGAGATCAGGCGGGAGATCAGGTTCATGGGGGGCGCGGTCAAGGGGGAAGGGAAGGGGGATCAATTTAATCCATGGTAAGCCCGGGAGGGAAGCACGATGTCCCCCGGACGCGCGTGCAGACGTCAATCCTTGGCAGAAAAATTCATTTTTTTAGCAGAACTCTTGAAATGGATGGTCTTCGCCCCTACTATTAGCACTCGTTGAGGATGAGTGCTAACAGCCGGGCGTGCACCGGGCGGTCAGCCCCTCATCAACTCGTTAATTTACCCGGCGGGCCTGGCCCGCCTTGTTGAGTCACCATTTGAAGAGGAGTGAAACTGATGAAAATTCGTCCCCTGCACGATCGTGTGATCGTCAAGCGTCTGGAAGCCGAGCTCAAGACCGCCAGTGGCATCGTGCTTCCGGATTCGGCTGGCGAGAAGCCCGATCAGGGCGAGGTGCTGGCCGTGGGTAACGGCAAGATTCTTGATGATGGCAAGGTGCGTCCGATGGCGGTCAAGGTGGGCGACCGGGTGCTGTTCGGCAAGTATGCCGGGCAAACGGTGAAGGTCGACGGCGACGAGCTGCTGGTCATGCGCGAAGAAGACATCGTCGGGGTGGTTGAGGCCTGAGCGTCTCCCGCCCTTTTGTTCCACTCACTGTCCCACATTTCCCCCGATTAAATATCTCTGGAGTTCAAGTCAATGGCAGCTAAAGAAGTCAAATTCGGTGATTCCGCCCGTGAGCGCATGGTCGCCGGTATCAACATCCTCGCCAATGCGGTCAAGGTCACGCTCGGCCCCAAGGGTCGTAACGTCGTGCTCGAACGCTCGTTCGGCGCCCCGACCGTGACCAAGGACGGCGTGTCCGTCGCCAAGGAAATCGAGCTGAAAGACAAGTTCGAGAACATGGGCGCGCAAATGCTGAAAGAAGTCGCCTCCAGGACTTCCGACATCGCCGGTGACGGCACCACCACCGCCACCGTGCTGGCCCAGGCCATCGTGCGCGAAGGGATGAAGTTCGTCGCCGCCGGGATGAATCCGATGGATCTCAAGCGCGGTATCGACAAGGCCGTGATTGCCACCATCGACGAGCTGAAGAAGCTCTCCAAGCCGTGTTCGACCAACAAGGAAATCGCCCAGGTCGGCTCGATCTCGGCCAACTCCGACGCCGATGTCGGCGGCATCATCGCCCAAGCGATGGAGAAAGTCGGCAAGGAAGGCGTGATCACCGTTGAAGACGGCAAGAGCCTCAACAACGAGCTCGATGTCGTCGAAGGCATGCAGTTCGACCGCGGCTATCTCTCGCCCTACTTCATCAACAACCCCGACAAGCAGGTTGCCGTGCTCGACAACCCCTTCGTCCTCCTGTTCGACAAGAAGGTCTCCAACATCCGCGACCTGCTGCCGGTGCTGGAACAAGTCGCCAAGGCCGGTCGTCCGCTGCTGATCATCGCCGAAGATGTCGAAGGCGAAGCGCTGGCCACCCTGGTGGTGAACAACATCCGCGGCATCCTCAAGACCGCTGCGGTCAAGGCGCCCGGCTTCGGTGATCGCCGCAAGGCCATGCTCGAAGACATCGCCGTGCTCACCGGCGGTCAGGTGATCGCCGAAGAAGTCGGCCTGACGCTGGAAAAAGCCGCGCTGACGGATCTGGGCCAGGCCAAGCGCATCGAGATCGGCAAGGAAAACACCATCATCATCGACGGCGCCGGTCAGGCCGAACGCATCGAAGCCCGCGTCAAGCAAATCCGCGTCCAGATCGAAGAAGCCACCTCCGATTACGACCGTGAGAAGTTGCAAGAGCGCGTTGCCAAGCTCGCTGGCGGCGTAGCCGTCATCAAGGTCGGCGCGGCCACCGAAGTCGAAATGAAGGAAAAGAAGGCCCGTGTCGAAGACGCCCTGCACGCCACCCGCGCTGCGGTGGAAGAAGGCATCGTCCCCGGCGGCGGTGTAGCGCTCCTGCGCGCCCGCGCCAGCCTCGCCAACCTCAAGGGCAGCAACCACGACCAGGACGCTGGCATCAAGATCGTGCTGCGCGCGCTGGAACAACCGCTGCGCGAGATCGTCGCCAATGCCGGTGACGAGCCCTCCGTCGTGGTCAACAAGGTTGTCGAAGGCAAAGGCAACTACGGCTACAACGCCGCGACCGGCGAATACGGCGACATGGTTGAACAGGGCGTGCTCGACCCGACCAAGGTCACGCGCACCGCACTGCAAAACGCCGCCTCCGTCGCCGGCCTGATGCTCACCACCGACTGCATGGTCGGCGAGCTGGCCGAAGACAAGCCCGCCATGCCTCCGATGGGCGACATGGGTGGGATGGGCGGCATGGGCATGGGAATGTAATCCCGGCTCTGAGCCCGATGTAGCACCAGTGGCCCTGCGTGAGCGGGGCCACTGTTTTTAGGGGGCAGTACATAATCCGTTACGCTACCAAGTAGACATGCCGCACACAATCTTGCCATCCTCAAACACATCACGCTCAAGCTCATCCGCCTCGATCCTATCCCACGAAAGGGGAGCATCAAGGCCAAGCGATTCATCGCCGCCACTTCTGACGCTTATCGCGCTTATCTGGTCGGTCTTATGTAAGATTCGTGCGATTGCCCTGCCTGCGCGCTCGCATAGGTAGGAACAAGCCGA
>BNUB01000119.1 GCA_025997045.1 Betaproteobacteria bacterium | reverse complement strand
AATGACAATCAACTTGTGGCCCCGGAAAAACTTGAACTGGAAAACGCCTGTCGATATGATTTCCACACACGAACAAACAACTATGCCATGACAATAGCTTTTATGCAGCTATGGGTTGAACGCGGGACTAAATTCTCTCGGTTTTTTGGTGGAAATGCCACAACTTGAGCGACTTGATTTGTGCATGGTGAAAGTTGAGGATGGCTCATATCTTCCGATAACGAAATTGCCTAATCTGAAATTTCTGGGTTTGCCAAGAGATAAGAATTTGGGTAAAGATCGTATGGAAATTGATGCTTTCATTAAGCGACTCGGGATTTAGGTCTCTCACGCGAAGGGAGATGGACAGGGAGGTAATCTACGCTTGGTGCGGTGATTAAGGCCGATATGGTAGGTCTCCGAGCGCATGAATTTTCGCAGCGCCGAGAGGCCATCAACCTTGACCCGTTCAGCGATCAGCGTGCCGACGCTGCGGTCGAAAAAATCCATCGTTCTTGCGGGCGTGTGTGTCATGGCCGGATGACCTCCACATTGGAGAATGCTCTCAAAAAATGCTTGACGATATACGGAAATCCCGTATAATGCAAGCCATGAGAACCTTGATCGAATCCGAAGAATTCAGCCGCGAAGCCGCCAAACTGTGGTCGGAAGATGAATATTTTCAGTTCACCACATGGATTGCACAGAACCCGAATGCTGGAGATGTTATCCCGCACACCGGCGGTTTCAGAAAAGTACGCTGGAGCCGCGACGGCAAGGGGAAAAGGGGAGGTGTCAGGGTGATTTATTTCAACAAAAATTCGCAAGGATGGATTTTGCTGCTCGCTATCTACGCGAAGCCCGAGCGGGAAAACATGACCCCAAAAGAGATCAAGAGGAGAGCCTGACATGGAAGATCATCAAAGCATCGCGGATGCCATGGCGAAACAATTTGCCAATCTGGATGTAGACGCCGTGGCGAAAGCCATTGAAGACGATGCCGGGCAAGCGTTGCCCGGTTTGCGCCAGTCCCTTCAGGAGGCCAAGGACGGGAAGATTGGCCGGGTAACAACGTCCGCTCAAATCCTTGCCCGCAGTGCCCGTGCGCAAACGGGGCTGACTCAACAGGATTTTGCCAAGGTGATTGCTACCCCGGTGGCGACACTGCGTGATTGGGAGCAGGGCCGCTTTGAACCGCCGGGCGGGGTGCTCTGCCTGTTGCGCTTGATCCGGCAGCACCCCGAGCTGACAGTGGAACTGGTTGAGGGATAAAGCGAGCGTAGCGGGGACAGTATCTACGCCTGTTGGGAGCGACGGCGTCTCGCCGTCGCACGATGGCGAGGACGCCATCGCTCCCGGAAAGTGGCCTTCAGAACCGATATCCCGCCTTC
Source organism: Betaproteobacteria bacterium (assembly GCA_025997045.1). GTDB lineage: Bacteria > Pseudomonadota > Gammaproteobacteria > Burkholderiales > Rhodocyclaceae > WRNU01. Next base: position 2,944 of record BNUB01000119.1, on the reverse strand, counting down.
ACATTTCCCGTCACCCCTTCACGTTTGCCTGTGTAGCCTTGTACGCCGAAATCCAGTGACCAGCCTTTTTCGGCGGGGGTTAGGGTCAGGCCTAGTTCAAGCAGGGCGATGTCGCCTTTTAGCTTGGGGGCGTCCAGTTTGTAGCCGTAGATGCTGGCGTTGGCCTTGCCGTCGTATTCGTGCTCCCAGGCTGCGCCGATCCATGCGGTGGTTTTTGGGGTCAGGGCGTGGTGGAGTTTTGTGCCTATTGATCCGGCCCATAAATATGTTCAAGCGGCATATTTAACCCGAGGGTCTTGGAAGTAGGCTTTGACGCGGTGAGGCTCACTGGCGACGATGGTCATGTGATCCTTGGCAGCAGCCAGTAGTTTGGCCTTCGTGCGCATAGGCACCTTGCGAGAGATGACGTGCTTGAGATCAGCATTGAGGCGCTCCTCGGGGTTGAGTTCCGGGCTATAGCTGGGGAGGTAGAACAGCTCCATCTGCCCCGTGTGTTCGGCCAGCCATGCTTTAACCGGCTTACAGTGATGCACACCCAGATTGTCCAGAATCAGGAATACCTTGCGATCCGTGTCACGGATGAGCGACTCGAAGAACTCAATGAGCTTCTCGTGGTTGAACGCGCCATCAATAATCATCCAGCGGACTTTGCCCTGGTTGGTCACGCTGACAATCATCGACAGCTTCTGGCGAGTTCCCCCGATGGCCATCGTTACGGGCCTCTTGCCCTTGGGAGCATCACTACGTCCTCGCACATCCGTATTGACCAACGCCGTCTCATCGCCCCAGTGAATTTCTCCCCCTTCGGCTTTGGCTCGCGCAGCAATGCCAGGATAGGTGTCATCGAGCCATTCGCGTACCGCCTGGGGCGATTGTTCGTAAGCCCGCTGGAGGGGCTTCTGCGGGGTAAAACCCCAACGGGACAGATACTTCCCTACCGAACGAACATGTAAGCGCAGACCATACTCACGCTCAATGAGCAACATCACTGCCGCTCGACTCCACAGCGCAAAATCCATCTTCAACTGTTCAGGCCGTTTGTCGCAGATCAGACGCTGTATCGCCGCTTCCTGCTCGGGACTCAGGGCGCGCTGCTCACCTGCGCGCCGACCTCGTCTCCGGGGGGCCAGCGCCGCCATCCCTTCTGCTTCATAGCGTGCCACGACCCGACTGACCGTCGTATGGCTCAATCCTACATCCCCTGCAATCTCCACCCGTGTCCGTCCTCGTCTCCAGGCTCGAATGACCTGCCGACGCCGTTCGTGTTGCTCGAACGGGCTTAGTTTGCGTGCGTCTTCTTTATCCATGCGCTCAATATAATTTAAATATCATCTCGTGCCAATATGTTTGCGGGCCGGATCAATAGCTGCCTTTGCGGCAGTGAATTTCGTACCCTGAGCGATGACGCCATCCTGAACTTTCTTAGCTGCCTTTGCGGCAGTGAATGGCGCGGAAAACAGGATTGGGCGCTCGTTCATTTTCTTAGCTGCCTTTACGGCAGTGAATATCGAGATCGGCGGCAAGAAGGGCAATTTGCATTTCTTAGCTGCCTTTGCGGCAGTGAATGGGATATAAGGCGTCTCGGAAAACCCCTCGTATTTCTTAGCTGCCTTTGCGGCAGTGAATGCGGTGCGGCTGGAGCGCGAGCAGATCGAGCTTTTCTTAGCTGCCTTTGCGGCAGTGAATCGCCCTTGCAGCCTCTCGGCCCCCAGTTTTTCTTTCTTAGCTGCCTTTGCGGCAGTGAATGCTTGCAGCCCCTCGGTCACGTCCTTGACGTATTTCTTAGCTGCCTTTGCGGCAGTGAATCTGAGGGATTGGCTGACATGCTGGCGATGGATTTTCTTAGCTGCCTTTGCGGCAGTGAATTTCCACGGTACGAGGAGAAAGATCAGCCAATTTTTCTTAGCTGCCTTTGCGGCAGTGAATCGCCAGTGTTAGCGTGAGATTCCACGGTACGATTTCTTAGCTGCCTTTGCGGCAGTGAATTTGCTGCGCGGGCAGCGCGGCGACGACTTTGCTTTCTTAGCTGCCTTTGCGGCAGTGAATGAGAGTGACAAGACCATTCTGGCGTTTGTTAATTTCTTAGCTGCCTTTGCGGCAGTGAATGGTTATTCGAGCACTTCGGTCAGCCACTGGTTTTTCTTAGCTGCCTTTGCGGCAGTGAATATCACCGCGCTGTCGTTTTCAGCGGCTGCGCTTTTCTTAGCTGCCTTTGCGGCAGTGAATGTTGCCCAGGGTCGGGGCGCGCATGTTCAGCCTTTCTTAGCTGCCTTTGCGGCAGTGAATGCCTGAGGCGCGTGACGCTCTTATTGTGGAATTTTCTTAGCTGCCTTTGCGGCAGTGAATATTTCGCCAGCGCCAGCAGCAGTTTGCCACACTTTCTTAGCTGCCTTTGCGGCAGTGAATAACTCGTTACCGCAGATGCTGATGTCCCTATTTTTCTTAGCTGCCTTTGCGGCAGTGAATCCCGTTGCGGCTCTGTTTGCAGTTTGACAACTTTTCTTAGCTGCCTTTGCGGCAGTGAATCATTACACATGGTCAACATCAAACGATGAGAGTTTCTTAGCTGCCTTTGCGGCAGTGAATGCAGGAGCGAGTTGGCGTCACGCATTACACATTTTCTTAGCTGCCTTTGCGGCAGTGAATACTAGCGTCTCTCCCTCTTCAGTTGTGATAGTGTTTCTTAGCTGCCTTTGCGGCAGTGAATATCGGGCAGCGCTGAATGGGCACAAACGGACTTTTCTTAGCTGCCTTTGCGGCAGTGAATGCCGATATTAGAGCCGGGCACTGCTCTTAAATCCCGCGTTCAACCCATAGCTGCATACCCCCCACCCTGTGGCAGTGGGGCGAGTTGAAGTATTCTCGCAAGCTTTTGACCGGCAAGTCAGGAGCTTCTGATGCGACACTACCAACAACTCACCCCGGCGCAACGTTACCAGATCGA
>BNUB01000118.1 GCA_025997045.1 Betaproteobacteria bacterium | reverse complement strand
AACATTGCCATCGCAACCGGGAAGCCGATCAGCATCACCAGCAACATCACATTTACGACCAGCATTGTAGGGTTGATGTCATGGGTCACGCAGGCGAAGAAAAACACCAGTTCACAAACGACTACCGCCAGCACGATCAGCCTGTCGTTGCTGTGTGGTGGCGCTTTCCTCGCTGCTTTTTTCAGCAATAACGTTTGACCTGGAATTGACATGGCAGATAACTCCCTCAACACCGCAGTCGTCATTACAACCCAGACCGAGGGCGATGACAAGATCAAGGCGCTGGTCGGCGAGCTGCGCAGCCTGGCGGCGACCGCAGGCGATGCCGCACCCGCGTTCACCGCGCTGGCCGATGAGATGGAATCCTTGAACCGGCAGAATGCGCTGGTTGCCAAGTTTGCCGAGTTAAAACGCCAGTTGACGGACACAGAGGCCATGTGCGCGATAAATGCGGGATGGGGCGGGCGGGGATGTCGCCCCAAGGGAGGGGATGGTTGCGGCGGTCGCGTCCGTATTGGCCTTGTTTGGCTCCGAACTGGTTTGCATCTGTAGACGACCAAACCCCCGCCTTCTTTTGGAGTGCGGGGGTTTGAGGAGTATGAGATCAACCCTACAATGCTGGTCGTAAATGTGATGTTGCTGGTGATGCTGATCGGCTTCCCGGTTGCGATGGCAATGTTTGTGATTGCCATCGTCACCGGCTGGCTGTCCCGTTAATCAAACAACGTCACCCGCGCAAACCCCGAGTAGTCGTCATCCGACTCCAGTTCGGGCACATAAAGCGCCGCCACGCGACAGCGTACAGGTGCGCGCCCTGCGCCCGGAACGCGACGCACTGGAAATCACCTTTCCCCGCGTTACCGGCTACCGCGTCGAACTTCCCCAGTCAGAACTGAAAGCCGAATTCACCGACGATTCCCGCCTCGTCCTCACGCCGGAACTCGTCGGCCCGACGCACACCAAAAATTCCGGCATCATTGGCGAAACCGCCGACATTAACGTCAAACATCTGGACGACGCGCGCACCTCTACCCTGCTCATGCATCTGACCCAGCACCTGCTGATGCACTACTGGCGCGATTCCGGCGACAGCCCCCAAATGCACCTCTTCCCCCAACTCAAACGCATCACCCGTGACTGGCTGGACAACTATCTTGTCTGTCAGGGCGACACCCGCCCTGCCCAATTGATGTACAAACAACTTGCCGACATGGCGTGCAAACGGATTACCGCCGCCATCACCCGCGCCGAACTCCCCAATCATCCCGTTCGCGCCCTGCTTGACCCTTACAACCCCACCGGCTCCACCAGCCACGTTCGTTTCACCACGAGCAAAACCAGCCGCTGGGAAACCATCGGCCCGCCGCCCAAATGTCACCTCAACTGGGTAATTTGCGACAGCGACTGGGAAGCCGAATTCTGCCGCATTGCCGAAGCGCACCCCGCCGTGCGCGCCTACGTCAAAAACCATAACCTTGGGCTGGAAGTCCCCTACCAGTACCAGTCCGACATGCACCACTACCTGCCGGACTTCATCCTGAAAGTGGACGACGGTCACGGTGACGATGACCTGCTTAACCTCATCGTCGAAATCAAGGGCTATCGCGGAGAAAACGCCAAAGACAAAAAAACCACGATGGAAACCCTCTGGATACCCGGCGTCAACCGCCTCAAAACCTGCGGACGCTGGGCGTTTGCCGAGTTCACGCAGGTGTGGGAGATGGAAGATGAACTGGCGAAAAAGATCGGGGAAGCGTTTGAGGACATGCTGAACCCGATTATTTTAGGTTAGAGCTGTATGCTATAATAACGCAAACTCTTATTTTAGGTTGCCACCGACATGCAACGCGGCGTACAAGGCGAATATCTCACCATTTCCACTGTTGGCGAAACAGCACGCGCCTTCTTGCCCGCGCCGCTGCCGCCAACGCCGGGCATCGCCTGGAGCGCCACGCTCCGGGACAAATTCGACCGGGCATTGATTGCTCTGGGACGGCTGGATAGCGTATCGGTACTGCTGCCGGACGCAACACTTTTTCTCTATACCTACGTGCGCAAGGAAGCGGTGCTCTCGTCCATGATCGAAGGCACGCAATCCTCGCTGTCCGACTTGCTGCTGCTGGAACTGGAGCAAGAACCCGGTGTGCCGCTTGCCGATGCGCGGGAGGTCAGCAATTACGTTGCGGCGATGGAGCATGGCCTGGAACGCTTGCAGGAAGGCTTCCCCCTGTGTCTGCGGCTTTTCCGCGAAGTGCACGGCATCCTGCTTTCCCATGGTCGCGGGAGCACACAAACGCCCGGCGAATTCAGACGCTCACAGAACTGGATTGGCGGTACACGCCCCGGCAACGCCGCCTTTGTGCCACCACCGCCCGACCATATCCAGACCTGTATGGGACAACTGGAACTTTTTTTGCACGATACGCCGGAAGCAACCCCGGTGCTGGAGAAAGCGGCGCTGGCGCATGTGCAGTTCGAGACGATTCACCCTTTTCTCGATGGCAATGGCCGTCTGGGGCGCTTGCTCATCACCTTGCTGCTGTGTGAACAAAAAGTGCTCTCCGCGCCGATGCTGTATTTGAGTCTCTATTTCAAAACGCATCGTGCCCGTTATTACGAATTGCTCAACGGCGTGCGGACAACGGGTGACTGGGAAAGTTGGCTCGATTTCTTTGCCGATGCCATCATCCATACTGCGACGCAGGCGGTAGACACCGCACAACAACTGCTCTTTCTGGCAAAAACCGATCAAACCCGCATCGCGTCGCTGGGACGTGCCGCCCCCTCTGCCCTGCATGTTCATCGCACGCTCATGGAACGTCCCATTGTCACTTCCGGCTGGCTCACGCAAAAAACCGCCATGACCGCAACCACCGTCAACAAATCCCTGAAACATCTGGAACAACTGAACATCGTCAAGGAATTGACCGCGCACAGGCGCAACCGCCTGTTCTGCTACGCAGGCTATCTCGACATTCTGAATCAGGGCACAGAGTTGCCCGCTTGAAACCTCATTTCATTCAAAGCCAAACCATGCCCACATCCGCCAAGCCTGCCAAATCCACCACCCCCGTCAAAATCACCAGCCTGACGCACGAGGAAAAGCGCAAAAACATTCCCAGCGCCGAGCATGAATCCGTGCTGCGCGAAGAAGACCGACAGGTCAAAACCCTGCGCTATCCGAGGAACCCCGACCTTGACCCGCAGCTCGTCTGGCGCGGCAAGGACGAGCAGGACGGGCGCGAGCTTCTGGTCGCTGCGCCGCCGCTCTACATTCAGGAAAAAGTTCACCCGCAAGCGCTGATTGATGATTTGAAACACGCCAGCGCCAGCGCCGCATCTGAACAGGGCAACGCCACACCCGATCTGTTTTCCGACTTCAACGGGCTGCCCAAAGGCGTAGACAAAACCGAGTTCTACCTGCACGACCAGAACTGGACGAACCGCATGATATTGGGCGACAGCTTGCAGGTCATGGGTTCGCTTGCCGAGCGCGAAGGGCTGCGAAGCAAGGTGCAATGCGTCTATTTCGACCCGCCTTACGGCATCAAATTCAATTCCAATTTTCAATGGTCGACCACCAGCCGCGATGTCAAAGACGGCAACGCCGCGCACATCACCCGCGAACCGGAACAGGTCAAAGCCTTTCGGGATACCTGGCGGGACGGCATTCATTCTTACCTTTCCTATATCCGCGACCGGCTCGTTGTCGCGCGGGATCTATTGACTGAATCGGGCAGCATTTTTGTGCAGATTGGGGATGAGAATGTGCACCGGGTTCGGGCGGTGATGGATGAGGTTTTTGGGGATGAGAATTTTGTGGCGCAAATAATTTTCACGAAGACTACTGGATCGACGTCTGATAATTTATCGGCTGTTTTTGATACGATTCTTTGGTTTGGCAAGAACGCAGAAGCGGTAAAAACAAGAAAGCTCTATTTGCCACAAATTCCTGGAGAGGAAGGTGCAAAGGAATATAAACGAGTTGAATTGTCTAATGGTGACGTTGTGCCTATTAGTAAATTCATTCAAAATAAAAAACTTACGCTGCCAGAAGGCGCTAAGATTTTATCGACTGGTGACATTTCGTCGAAAGGCGGGGATGATCCTGATATTGAACTGCCATTAAACGGCAAGATAATTAGGCTTTCATGCAAGCCAAATAGGCATTGGAAGCCTGGTGTTCAGGGTATTCGCCAATTATGGAAAGTTGGTCGTTTATTAAAACAGACGGGATTACGCATATATAAACGATATTTCGACGATTTTCCGTACAGGTCATTGACTAACATTTGGTCAGATACTCGCGGGGAAGATGATGCTTGTTATGTCGTTCAAACGGATGAAAAACCGATTGAGCGTTGCATCCTCATGACCACCGACCCCGGCGACC
>BNUB01000117.1 GCA_025997045.1 Betaproteobacteria bacterium | reverse complement strand
GTGGCTGCGAGGCTTTCTACGCCTGGAAAACGGCATACCCTCTCACGATACGTTGAATCGGCTCTTCCGCCTTCTTGACCCCAAATCGTTTGAGTCCGTGTTTCGGGCCTGGGTCGCCGATACGCTAATTTAATGAGAAACGCCTAGAGACAGACCTCCGTCCTCTTGATAAACATGCAAAATAGTCCCTTCCGCAAAGTCTCGCATTTCCCACAGACTAAACTTCGCGCCGGATTTCAATTTGTCTTTTACAAGATCCAAGTATAAAAATTTTATCGGAATGTCCGCCGTTTCACCTAAAAGCAAGATCCACTCAGAAATTGTTCCAGTGTTTTATTCCCCAAATCATCGCTTTTCTGGTGGTAGTCGTGATTGAGGCACTTAACAAACTTCACAAAATCTTCTCGTGAAGCCACTGTCTTGGCGTAATCGAACAGATCATCACCGGTCATTTCTATTTCCCATTGCGAATGGCTATCGAAGTTCCTTCATTCGTCGTAGTGAATTTGAACAATTCACGCTTCGGAAATGGAGTGAAATTCCACGCAGACGATTCGTATGCGGGATGTCGTAGTGGGTATCGTAGTGAAAGCGGTAGTAGCGTCCAGCGCTGTCGCCAACGCCGAGCAGACGGCACCCGAAGTCGTAGTAAAGGCTGTCATCGTCGATGCTGACGATGTGGTTATCTGTCGCCCTCGATTTTATACAACAGTCGACCAAGGTACGTATTTACTCCACGGCAATAAACCACTATCCGTAAGAGCTTTATGGGCTGCATCCCTTCCAGCCAACCTAAAAGCGTGCGCATTGGAGTGTATTGAATGAATCTCCATCTGTTCAAGAACCACGCGCACATTAAGTGTCGGATGTTTCGCAAACATCACCAACTCATCCAATGCCCCCAATATAGCAGCCTGTGCAAACTCCCTACTATCCTGATCACTCGTAGCTTCTTCCGACGATATGATGGCATCTTCCAACGACACAGCAAACTCATCCATCATGGGCTCAAAGCGCAAACGAACCCGTGCAAAATCAAGGCGTGGCCCAAGAGCGGCTATTCTTTCTCCACTAGCAACCACTACTTTCGGGAAACAAAGTACCGATTGCTTCAAGAGTCCCTCTCGCCATTTATTTAGAATTTCCATCATTCAAGCCCCGCAGCTCTTCGTGCCGCAGGACTAAACTCCGAACTATTAGCCCGAATTACACTCGGGTGATATAGCTGCGACTCAAAGCCCGCTTTATACGGAATGCCCTGCCATTTCAAGGCCGCTTGATGGACTGAATCATAACCAAGTCCTTTGCGCATAAACGAAGACTCCTTTAATTCATGCATATAGAAATTAATGTCCTGTGTTGTCGTTTGACCTGAACGTAAACGCCGAATCATGGCCAAGTTAGCCGCGTCGTCTCCAAACTGAGACAAATGGCTCTCAACTCGCGCTACACCTTTCTCTGTTACCCGCACTCCCCCCTTTGCGGCCCGCACGCCTCTTTTTCCTACTTCCCTACCACCCCAGTTGAGTGGATTCAAGCATTCCTTGGAGCAATCCTTCCACGGCAACTCTTCGCAAGCGTCCGTAGCATAGTTTATGGCAGTTCCAACTAGCATGCAATACGCATAGCATCGAGCGTACATTTCACCTGCAGCTATCATGAATGGAATAAACGCCACTTCACCCGTCGGGTCAGCGAGGTTAACCGGATCACTTCCCGCATACTGGTAGAGGTTGATTCCCCCTTCCACCCCGATCGGGTCGCTGGTGATGTAACGCCCCGTCTCCGGCTCGTAGTAGCGGCGGAAGTTGTAATGCAGCCCCGTTTCTTCATCCTCGTACTGCCCCGGCAGTCTGAGCTGACTGGTGAGGGGGGGTTGATTGCCAAAGGAGAGTGCGACACCTGCGTTCCAGCCGCTGGATTCGTTGCTGCTCTTCTCGGCAGTTTTAGCCCCCAACGGCTGCGCCGCCAGCAGCACCAAAAGGAGCAGCAATGGCAGGAGCCAGAGACCGACATCGAAGGTTTTTAGGCGGTTAAGCATGCGGCGGATTCTAACGCTATCTGCCGCGCTTGTCGCCGTGCCCGGGTTTTTCTGTTCGCCGCGCCTTTGCCTTTGCCTTTGGGGAGACCCTTCAGGGGCGGACGGGGGGGTAGGTTTTGGTTTTGATTTTGCCCTGTGCTGGCGACAGCGCGAGCACACATACCGGGGGTTTGAGCGCAGCGGCAACGCGGCGGGGCGCAAGACATAACCTCTGTTATGTTAAGTGCGTAGCACTTACCCCAGAGCGTGGCCGCCTTGAACTGGGGGTGTACGTGGTTCGCGCTTTCGTGAGTTTGCGCGAAATGTTGACATCCAACCGAGAATTGGCTCTGCGCCTCAACGAATTGGAAGTGAAGACCGAAGCCCTCGCTCACCAGCATGACACCTTCACAAAGAACACCCATGCCCAGTTAAAACAGGGGCGGACTCCATACTGAAGTGCAACACCCCCAAATCTGGTAGGCTACCTCAATGCCATTGCCGACCAACTCAACCATCGACCACGCAGATGCCTCAACTACGAAACTCCGTTCGAGGTCTATTCTCGTGAAATCAGTAACTTACAACACGGCGTTGCACTTCAGGATTGAAACCGCCCACTGTAACAGCCAAACGAGGTGTGCAAAGCGCCATTTTTCTATGGACTCGTTTTTCGCTTCTTGCGACATTGGATGTCCCTGTGCCTCAAGAAAGTGGCCCCCGATGGAGACCAATTCGTCTTCGGGTATTTCCTCTCCAGACGCAATCGTAACCAAGTCGCTGTCAATTTCATTCCCTGTCTGCATTAGATCAAACAAGTGAGCACCATATTGACAGTTAAAGGTTTCTATCTGACCCCAGCAGTTTTTTAAAATTCTCATGTTATCATCATTTTTTAGTAAAAATGATTGTTTGCATCCATAGCCCGTTGTTCTATTCCCTAGTTCCAACGTATGGAGAAGGCAAAGCAAACCATAAGCCTCCAGGATCGCAATCTGTAGCTCCGGCAGCGAGCCATTCATCCAGCACTGCGCTCACAATATCTTCGTTTGATTCTCCATATTGCGGTTGCAATAGCCAATCATATAGAGTACCACCTCCACCAACTACCGGTTTAGCACCATGTTCTAACAAAGCAAGAACACACTGACGGATAAACTCGATGAGATCATCGCCACTTAGGCTAAATCCGTGCCGACCCGCAGGAACGATTTGCCACAGCCCTACTGCGTCATCAGGCAATTCACCAGAAACCGTCCTGATATATTCCATCGCCGTCTGACCAAAGCAGTCCTTGGTTTGAAGAGTTTGAAGATTCAGACTCATTGCTGATGCACCTTGAGTCCGGGTGGCAAACTTGGATTGTTACTCTTAATTACATCAATCGTAGTGCCGCTCCCAGTACTCGTTCGAATACCAAAGACAGTACCATCCGCCCTTTGATACCAAGTTCCAGTATACCTTGACGGCGTTGCAACCGGAGTAGCACCATCCATCAATTGAGATTGTAGTTGTCCAAACTGGTTTGACGTTACCGTTCTAATTCTTGGCCCCGCTCCTTTACTGACATATCCTATTGGCCGACCATTCGGAAGCAGTATGTCGCTCATGCTCGTAGCATTCACTCCCCCCTTTGGGGCCCGCACGCCTCTTTTCCCCGCCTTTCTACCGCCCCAGTTGAACGGGTTCAGGCATTCTTTTGCACAATCCGCCCACGGCGGCTCTTCGCAAGCGCCCGTCAGTTTGTTGAAGACAGCTCCGGATAGCTTGCAAGACGCATAGCATCGTCCATATAGTGAGCCTACATCGAATACAAGTTTAACAGCCGGTGCCACTTCACCCGTTGGGTCAGCGAGGTTAACCGGATCACTTCCCGCATACTGGTAGAGGTTGATTCCCCCTTCCACCCCGATCGGGTCGCTGGTGATGTAACGCCTCGTCTCCGGCTCGTAGTAGCGGCGGAAGTTGTAATGCAGCCCCGTTTCTTCATCCTCGTACTGCCCCGGCAGTCTGAGCTGACTGGTGATGGTCGGTTGATTGCCAAAGGAGAGTGAGACACCTGCGTTCCAGCCGCTGGATTCGTTGCTGCTCTTCTCGGCAGTTTTAGCCCCCAACGGCTGCGCCGCCAGCAGCACCCAAAGGAGCAGCAATGGCAAGAGCCAGAGACCGACATCGAAGGTTTTTAGGCGGTTAAGCATGCGGCGGATTCTAACGCTATCTGCCGCGCTTGTCGCCGTGCCCGGGTTTTTCTGTTCGCCGCGCCTTTGCCTTTGGGGAGACCCTTCAGGGGCGGACGGGGGGATGTTTTGATTTTGCCCTGTGCTGGCGACAGCACGAGCACAGACAGCACGAGCACACATACACCGCTCCAATCTTTGATCGGCAGCCACATCGTGGTGCTACGCGAGCAACGGGTCATGCTCGATACCGATCTGGCTGAACTCTACGGCGTACCCACAAAAGCCTTGAACCAAGTCGTCAAACGAAACAAAGAACGTTTTCCTGCGGATTTCATGTTCCAACTCACAACCGAAGAGAAACAGGAGGTGGTCACAAATTGTGACCACCTCGCCAAGCTAAAATTTTCCAGGTCACTACCGTTC
>BNUB01000116.1 GCA_025997045.1 Betaproteobacteria bacterium | reverse complement strand
AGTTTGTCATGCTCGCAGAGAAGAACCCCGAGGTAAAAAAGGCTGTCGCCAAGCTGATGACGCTCACGGAAGACGAGCAGGCGCGGATGGTGGCCGACGCACGGGACAAGATGCGCTGGGATATTGAGTCCAGAGAGCGGGCGGCGGTAGACAAAGGACACGAGGAAGGGCGACGGGCGGTTGCCCGGAGGCTCCTTGCCCGCAACCGCCCAATCGAAGAGATCATCGAAGATACCGGGCTTACCCTCGAACAGATCCAGGCACTCACGCTTCATTGACCCTGTTAAACCGGCCCAAAAATACCGTACATGTTGGCGTAGATACTGTGCGCCAAGGCTTGCGATGCGCTGGGAGCGATGGCGTCTCGCCATCGCACGATGGCGGGGACGCTATCGCTCCCAGCGCGTAGGTTTCCCAACCTACGGGGCATCCATCCGGAATTACGGGGAACCCTCAGTTTACCTTCTCCCCCAGCATCTCCGCCGCATGCTGGCGTGTGGTTGCGGTGATGTTGACCCCGCCCAACATGCGCGCGATCTCCTCGATGCGCGCCGCGCCGTCCAGCGCCGTGACCGCCGATAGCGTTTGACCTCCACGGTTTTCCTTGGCAATCTGCCATTGCCAGTCGGCGCAGGCGGCCACTTGCGGCAAGTGGGTGACGCACAGCACCTGCCTGTCCTGGCCGAGACGGTGGAGCAACTGGCCGACGATCTCCGCCACCCGCCCGCCGATGCCGACATCCACTTCATCGAAAATCAGCGTCGGCGTGGCCGAATCGCGGCTGGTCATGACCTGGATGGCGAGGCCGATGCGCGACAGTTCGCCGCCAGAGGCGACCTTGGCGAGGTTGCGCAATTCCTGTCCCGGATTGGCGGCGACCTGGAACTCGATGGTCTCCACCCCGTGCGCCGATGGCGCAGCGGGCAACAAGGCCACTTCAAAGCGCCCGCCCGCCATCGCCAGCGATTGCATGGCTTCGGTGATCGTCGCCGACAGCGCGGCGGCAGCGGGGCGGCGGGCGACGCTCAAACGGGTGGCAGCGGCCTCATAGGCTTTGCGGGCCTCGATCTCGGCAGCCGCCAGGCGTACCGGATCGGCGCTGGCTTCGAGCGCCTCAAGCCGGGCACGCCATTGCGTCTGCAATTCAGGCAAAGCCTCCGGTGCACTGCGATACTTGCGCACCACATCCATCACCGCGCCGATGCGGCGCTCGACTTCGACCAGGCGTTGGGGGTCGAGATCGAGTCGCTCACGGTAACGGCGCAGGGCATGCACGGCTTCGTCGGCCTGAATCGCCGCCGAACCGACCAGATCGCACACATCGGCCAGGCTCGGGTCGATCACCGCCATCGCCGCCAGCCGACCCTGAAAATGTCCCAGCACCGCCCGCACTGCGCGCTCGCCTTCGCCCAGACCGTCGAGCACTTCGTCGGCGCCGTTGACCAAATCCACCGCGTGGGCGAGCCGGCCATGCTCGGCATTGATCTCCGCCCATTCGGCGGCATCGAAGGCCAGCTCTTCAAGTTCCTTCAACTGCCACACCAACAACTCGCGCTCACGCAGGGAAGCCGCCGCATCCTGCTCGGCACGCTGGCGCAAGGCGGCAAGCCGCTGCCATTCGCGCCACAGCGCAGCGACTTCGGCGGCAAGCGGCGTGGCAGCGGCGTGGGTATCGAGCAGGAGACGCTGGGTATCGGCCCGCAGCAGCGCGTGATGCGCGTGCTGGCCGTGGATGTCCGCCAGCCACTCGCCCACCGCCCGCAACTGGGCCAGCGTCACCGGTGTGCCGTTGATCCACGCCTTGCCGCGCCCATTGGCATCCACCACCCGGCGCAGAATCAGGGCGTCGTCGTCAGCCGCCAGTTCCTGCTCCGCCAGCCAGTCGTCCAGCGCGGCGTTGGCGGGCAAATCGAATTCAGCGCAAATGTCGGTCTTGTCACATCCGCCCCTGACCACCCCGGTTTCGGCCCGACCGCCGAGGGTGAGGCTCAAGGCATCGAGCAGGATGGATTTGCCCGCGCCGGTTTCGCCGGTAAGGGTGCCGAAACCGCCCTCGAAATCAAGTTCGAGCCGGTCAACAATGACAAAATCGCGGATAGATAGGCGGCGCAGCATTCCAATGGCTTCTGACGGGGAAAGACCTTCAATTGTGCCGTGGTACCGCGCTCCAGTGCATCTTTTCGCGCAACATGGCGAAATAGCTGTAGCTTTCCGGGTGCAGCAGACACACTTCCAGGGGCGAGCGTTGCAGGCGCAGACAGTCGCCGGCGCGCACATCGAAATAATTCACGCCATCGAAATGGACGCGGGCATCGTGGGGCGGCAGCAGGATGATCTCGATATGGCAACTGTCGGGCAAGGTCACGGGACGGGCAGAGAGCGCGTGCGGGCACAAGGGCACCAGCGCAATCCCGCCCACCGCCGGATGCAGGATGGGGCCGTTTGCCGCCAGCGCGTAAGCCGTCGAACCGGTGGGCGTAGACACGATCATGCCATCGGCACGTTGGGTGTATACAAACTCGCCATCGATCATCACTTCAAACTCGATCATCCGCCCCAATTGACCACGGTTGACCACCACATCGTTGAGCGCCAGGGTCTGGAACACCCGTTGCCCACCGCGCACGATCTCGGCTTCGAGCATGAACCGCGCCTCTTCGCGGTAGTGGCCGTCGAGAATCTCGCCCAATTGCTCGCAGGCGTCGGCACGGGGCAGATCGGTGAGGAAACCCAGCCGCCCGAGATTCACCCCGACCAGCGGCACCGCCCGCTCAGCCAGCCGCCGCGCAGCGTTGAGCAAAGTGCCATCGCCCCCGATCACGACCGCCAGATCGGCCTTGCCGGTAATTTCCTCGTAGGTGGCAATCGCGTAGCCCTCGGCCTTGTCGATCGTGCCCGCCATGCCCTGCTCGATCCACACTTCCAGCCCGCGTTCCCGCAAACAGCGCGCAAGCGCGAGCACGGTCTCCGAACCATCTACGCTCTGGTATTTGCCGATCAAGGCAATTTTGCTGAATGTTCTGCTCATGATGTCGTCGATTAAACCACATTCGCCGCAAAGTGCGTGCGCCGGGTTCGTTGCCCGTCAATGACAGTTATATCCTGCCTGTCAGCGCCTGTCGCCACCGCCGCAGCACGGTGATAAAAACCTGATCGGCGCGCGGCGAGACACAGCCGAGCGGCGAATATCCCTTGCGGCTGGCGCGTTCCAGCAGGATGAACATCAGCACCACCGAGATCAGCGTGTTTTGCCAACTGACCAGTTGCCACTGTCCCCGCCACACGATTTCATCCGCCACATTCCACGGCCCGAAATAATACAGTCCCCATAAATCATCCACAGTGCTGCCCCGCGAACCGAGTAAATCGCACAAAAAATGCAGATGGGCATTGATAAAAGCCGCTACCGCGACCCGCAGCCGGTCATGCGCCACCGCCGCAGCAAGCAGCGTCAGCACAATCGCTGCGCTAATGCCATGCCCATACAAACGATGCCAGTCCTGATAAAAGCCGGTCTCCGCCAACCCCGCGAGCTGGTTGAAAAGGTCGATCACAATACCCGCTCCGTCCAGATCGGGCGCAAGCCCCGCCAGACACACCAGCGCCCGGTCACGCTGATGGCGCAGGCAGGATTCAAACCCGACCCAACCGACCAGAAAATGCGTAACCGGACTCACAAACCCATGCTCCTGTTCCCTTCACGCCACCACGCGAGAGCGTTCACAGTCGATGCAAACATCATCGCAACCCAACCGCCAGGCACCACAAAGGGCGCCTTACGACCAAACCAGTTGAAAACCACCCGTCGGCCCTTGCCATCCGGGCAAGGAACACCGGTGAAGAACATACGCCGCGCGAGTAAGCAAGTCCATCGCCCAATCCCTTTCGTCAGCGCATTCACAGGAATTATTTCACCGTCAGCCTCACGCAAAAGAGACCAGAATCCCCCGCATTTCCTCCACCCTCAAGGCGAATAAAATCATGCAAAACCCAACAAATTACCTTGACTTTTCCAAAACAGGCACAACAATTTTCGCAAGCAAGCCAAGGACTACTGGATGCCGTCGTGATTCCTCGCCCGCCGGTCACAGAAGAAACGCCTCAAAATCTGTGCGCTGACGCAGGCTATATTGGCAAGACAACGGAACTGCAAATGGAAGAGCGGGGCTACACCCCCCATGTGCGCTCGCGGAGTGAAGAGATTGATGCGAAAGCAAAGAACCCGACTTACAAGCCCCGTCGTTGGGTCGGCGAAGCCTGTCACTCCTGGCTCAATCGCTTCCGTAAACTCCTGGTTCGCTACGAAAAAACGGATCGAATACATGGCTTTGGTGATGATTGCATCAGCCATTATCGCTTTCCGAAAGATGAAGGGGGGAACGAATATTATTTATGGATAAGCACTAAGCCGTGTTCGCCTCTATCCAAGTTAATCCCGCGCTCAACGCTTCGACCTTGCGCAAAATGATGTCAGAAAAAATCATGCGATCGCGCTGCGCTTCATCCTGAAGTCCTTCAAACCGGCGCGTCAAGGTGCAGAGACGGGCGTGAAACCCGGGTCTACATTCCTGTGCGTGCAATTCTTCGCAAAAATATTTACAACAGCCTGCTGCGGAACAGCGCATGATTGCGCCCACTTGGCACTCACCACCACCGAGTGCTAACAGCACAGGTGCACCGCCTTCGCCCACACCGGGCCACGGCGTTGCGCCAACCCTTTCGCGCACGACCAGCAGCTCTTCACCGTCGACCTTGACCGCCTGACCGGCATATTTGCCGAACAGGACGCGGTCGCCCACTTTTACCTGCAGCGGACGGACGGTGCCGTTTTCGAGGATTTTGCCG
>BNUB01000115.1 GCA_025997045.1 Betaproteobacteria bacterium | reverse complement strand
GGCGACACAGCACGGAAGAGGTTACGCCTCTCCCGTGCCCGATTATTCCCCTGAAAGGGAAGGTTTCAAACCGAAGTCTGTTTTTGATGAAGGGGCAACATTGTAACCCGGCGGACGCCGTGGCAGAGAGTTCTCAGAGAGCGGGCTGCGGATGAAAAAGCGCGATGGGCGTTTGCCCGCAAGCTCCTTGCCCGCAACCGCCCAATCGAAGAGATCATCGAAGATACCGGCATCTCCCACGAAAAAATCCAGTCCCTGCTGCATTGACCCCGCGCAAATGCTGGCGAATTGGTCGATATCTCGAGATCCAGCTCGTCGACCAACCTGCACATCAATCTGTTTGCGGGCCGGATCAATAATGAGTGGCCTTGATAAACAAAGCACAACACAAGGTTTCCCCCGTCGTCGGATAGCCTTAAGATGGAAGGCTGTGGCGATGACCACAGTCATACAAACATCATATTTCCCAACCCACAGGAGACTTACATGGCTCACACTCTGCCTGCCCTGCCCTACGCCAATGACGCCCTCGTGCCGCACATCTCGGCTGAAACGATCGAGTACCACTACGGCAAGCACCACCAAAGCTACGTCACCAACCTCAACAACCTGATTCACGGCACCGAGTTTGAATCCCTCGACCTCGAAGCCATCATCAAGAAAGCCCCTGCGGGCGGTGTGTTCAACAATGCCGCGCAAATCTGGAACCACACCTTTTTCTGGAACAGCCTGAGCCCCAATGGCGGCGGCGAACCCGGTGGTGCGCTGGCCGCGGCCATCAGCAAAAAATGGGGTTCATTCGCCAAATTCAAAGAGACCTTCCAGGCGTCCGCCGTCGGCAATTTCGGCGCGGGCTGGACCTGGCTGGTGAAGAAGGCTGACGGCAGCGTGGACATCGTCAACACCACGGGCGCAGGCAACCCCCTCACCGTTGGCGACAAGCCGCTGCTCACCATCGACGTGTGGGAACATGCCTACTACATCGACTATCGCAACCGCCGTCCCGATTTCGTCACGACTTACCTCGACAAGCTGGTGAACTGGGACTTCGCAGCGAAGAATTTCGCCTGAGTTTGCCACCTGAGTTTGCGGGCAAGCCCTCAACGCCCGCCACACCTGACCTGCAGGGCGGTTCACGCGAACCGCCCTATGTCGGCCCCAGCAAAATCACCGCCCACACCGTCGCGATCAGCACCAGCGCCACGAATTGCGCCGCGCTGCCCATGTCTTTAGCATTCTTTGACAGCGGATGGCGCTCAGTCGAGATGCGATCGACCACCGCCTCGATCGCCGAGTTGAACAGTTCGACGATGAGCGAGAGCAGACAAACCGCGATCATCAGCGCACGCTCACCCCGGCTCACCGGACAAAAGCACGCCAGCGGAATCAACACCACGTTGAGCAGCAGCAGTTGGCGAAACGCCGCCTCCCCCTTGAACGCCGCCAGAAAACCGTCACGCGAATAGCCAGCGGCAGCAATGATACGGGCAAGGCCACGACGGCCTTTGGCGGGAGGGAGGGTCACGATGGCGGCCTGTGAAATCGGGAAAACAAGACTCTACCCCAACACGCCCGGCTTTGCCCTGATGCGATAATCTGCCGCCACCGCTCACTCCACCGCATCCCCCCATGCCTTCCGAATTCGACCTGATCCGCCGCTATTTCACCCGCCCGACCCCGCACACCGCGCTGGGAATCGGCGACGACGCGGCGCTGCTCCAACCCGGCGCGGGGATGCAGCTTGCGGTGTCGAGCGATACGCTGGTGAGCGGCGTTCATTTTTTCCCCGACACCGACCCGCGTGATCTCGGCTGGAAAACGCTCGCGGTCAATCTGTCCGACCTCGCGGCAATGGGCGCGCAACCCCGCTGGGCAACGCTGGCGCTCACGCTCCCTCACGCGGATGAGCGCTGGCTCAGCGCATTCGCTGCGGGCTTTTTTGCCTGCGCTACCGCCTACGCCACCGATCTCGTCGGCGGCGACACCACGCGGGGGCCGCTGGCGATGACGGTGACGATCATCGGCGAAGTCCCGCCGGGCGCGGCGATCACCCGCAGCGGCGGACGGGCCGGCGATGACGTATGGATTTCAGGCCACCCCGGCCTCGCCGCCCTCGGGCTTGCCGCCATGCAGGGCAAAATCGAGCTTGAAGGCGCACATCTCGAACCGGCCCTCGCCGCCCTCCACCATCCGCTGCCGCGCCTTGAACTGGGTCTCGCCTTGCGCGGCATCGCCCACGCCATGCTCGATGTCTCCGACGGCCTGAGCGGCGATCTGGGCCATCTATGCGCCCGTTCTGGCTGCGGTGCCGTGCTCGACCCCGCCGCCCTGCCCTGCGCCCCCCTCCTCGCCGCAGGCGCAGACGCAGCTTTCGCCCAACGCTGTCTGCTCGCGGGCGGCGACGACTACGAGCTTCTGTTCAGCGCGCATCCCGGGCAGCGCGCAGCCGTAAACGCCCTCGCCCGGCGCCTCGAGCTGCCGCTCCACCGCATCGGCTGCCTCACGCCTCTTGCGCCCGGCAGCGGGCCGATACGCTTGCGTGCCGGCAACAGCGGCAGCCAGGAGCTTGATATCGGCAGTTACGATCACTTTGGCGCCTAGCACTGCCGACGGGCGCAGGGCATTCGCAGGAATTATTTCACCGTCAGCCCCACGCAAAAGAGACTAAAATCCCCCGCATCTCTTCTACCCTCAAGGCAAATAAATCATGCAAAATCCAACAAATTCCCTTGACTTTTCCAAAACAGGCAAAATAATTTTAGCAAGCAAGCAAGCAAGCAAGCAAGCAAGCAAGCAAGCAAGCAAGCAAGCAAGCAAGCAAGCAAGCCGTAGGTAGGGCGCGCGCCCTACCTTTACCTTGTGCCCTTTACCTCGCCTTGCTCGCCGTTTTCCCGTTACCCGCCGCCGCGCAATCGCAATGGCATCTTGCTTCCCACCCGGTAGCGACCGCCTCTGAACACATCAACACCACGCAAATCAACTTTGGCGGGCACGAGTGGGTCGTGATCGGGAATACCAGTAAAGACATTTACAAAGGCAGCCATGACGGAGGCACTTACGGACACGCTAACGCAGACGCCAACAGCGTCACCCTGTTATCAAGAAATAATGATTTTGGTAGTTCGGCGTTCCGTGCAGTTGGTAGCGGATGTGGCAGCTATGCCGGAAGTTGCTTCGGCGGTCGCCCGCACGAATATCAGGGCAGCACCTTGCAAGGCGCGATGGATGCGATAGCAGGAGGGCTTGGCAAAGAACTGGGCGTGATTAATGAGCGGGATTTGGAGAGTATTGGAAATATAGTGCCTAGCTGGGATAGTGGTAATTACCCTGAACTCAATAACGCTGACGGCATCAATGGTGCGGATGCAACGGGCTTGTACTGGGCGCTATCCTACCCGGAATGGCGTGCCATTGCTTACGGTATTGGTGATAGTGATGGGACGGCGGTTAGAAGTTTCCCTTCTTCGTGGTGGCTACGCTCGCCGGACGACTACGGTAACTACGCCCTTGCCGGGTGGTCTGGCGGCGGCTACTTCGCCTCCCTCTACCTCGTCGATTCTTCGGCGTATGTTGTCCGCCCCGCTTTCAATTTAGATCTGACATCTGTTCTCTTCACCTCTGATGCCAGCACCTCAAGCTCTGGCAAATCCGCCGCGACCACAACGAGCGGCTACCAGTCAGCGGCGCAACCAACTGGCGCACGAAAATTCACCTTCCTCACCTCCAGCATTGCCACGCCCACGCTGACGCTGAACGCCACACCACTGACTTTCACCCTCGCCACCGCTCCCCTCCTTGACACGACACCTAATACGCCCGCTGGCGCAAAGCAATACGTCTCCGGCTTTTTAACCAAAGACGCCACGACAGATTTATATGCCCGCTACCTCGAAACAACGAGTTCCGTCCCGGTCACTCCTTTCGACGCCGCAGACTCCGACGGCAGCGGTTCTCCCCTTGATAATGGCGCTTACGTTCTGCACATCTTCAGCGAAGAAGCCAACCCTTATCTATATAGCGACTTCGCCAGCCAATCAGTAGATTTCACCTTTCAGGTCACAGACGGCGCAGGCACCGTCGAAAACCTCACCCTGACCAGCAATTCCGCTTTTGGACTGAACGGCGGCAACATCGCCCTGGGCAGCGGCACCTTCAACCAGCCCTGGTCACTGGCAAACGGCAGCACCCTGACCGCAACCGGCGCGACCTTCAAGCCCTCCAGCCTGAGCGTGCGCGGGAAAGACAACACCATCACCGGCAACCTCTCCGCCCAAAACGCGACCCTGAATTTCTACATGCCCAACGGCATTTCATCCGGTAGCACGCTGTTAAACGTCGATGGCAATGCAAACATCAGCGACAGCACCTTGAACCTGTTTCTGGATGGCGGCGCTCTGGGAACGTTTGCCGTAAGCGACACCCTGAACCTGATTTCGGTTCTGAACGGTCATTCACTCACGGCGAATAACCTCACCACGGGCGTCTATGCCTTTACAGGTATTTCGTTTAACTACAAATTTTCGGCTTACGCCGATACGGGCAGGAACGGCAAACTGGTGGCAAGGCTGGATAGCGCGGAGTCCACGACGCTTCCGCCGCCTCCGCCACCCCCTCCTCCTCCGCCGCCTCCCCCGCCTCCCCCGCCGCCGGTTGAACCGCCTCCCGTTGAACCCCCGGTTGAGCCACCGGTCGAACCTCCCGTCGAGCCACCCGTTCCCCCAATCGAACCCCCGCCCCCCGGCAACGGCGGCATCAAGCTCAACGCCCAAACCAAAGCCCTCGCCGAAGCCTTCCTGAGCGGCACCGCCTACCTCAATCAGGCGCAGGATTTTGCCGTGACACAAGGCAT
>BNUB01000114.1 GCA_025997045.1 Betaproteobacteria bacterium | reverse complement strand
CGGAGACTTCGCGCATCGTGCACCGCTTTAGTCATGGGCTGGAGAGCGAACGCCTCGAAGTGCTGGATGGCAGTCCGCGCGAGGTCTTGCGCCGGGGCGGCGAGCTGCGTTGCATCCTGCCCGAGCAGCGCACCGTGATCGTCAGCCGGGTTGAGGATCGGCGCACCTTGCCGGGACGTCTGCCGCAAGATTTTGCCTCGCTGGTCAATAACTATCGCGTGCGTATCGGCGAGGTGACGCGGGTGGCGGATCATGATGCGCGGGTGGTGATTATCGAACCTCTGGACGATCTGCGTTTCGGCCACGTGCTGTGGGCCGAAGTGCGGAGCGGCTTGCTGTTGAAGTCGCGCCTGCTCGCGCCGGGGGGCGCGGTGGTCGAGCAATTCAGTTTCAGTGATGTGCAGATCGGTGAGGAGATCGATGACCGCCTGCTTGCGCCCCGCGCCCAACCCGGGCCGGGCTGGCGGGTGGTCGAGGCGGTCAGGCGGCCAGGGGTGCAGGTGGAGCGTTACTGGCGGCTCAAGATGCCGTTGCCCGGTTTTACCCTGGTGTCAGTGGCGTATCGCGTGCGGGAGCAGGGCGGCAACGTGACGCATATGGTGTTCAGCGATGGGCTGGCATCCATTTCGGTATTTATCGAGCCGGTGGATGACAGGCGTGAGGCCGGGCGCACGGGGGCATCGAGCAGTGGGGTCGTCAGTGTGTATGAGCGCGTGGTGGGCGATCAACGTCTCACCGTGCTCGGCGAAGTGCCGGCACAGGCGGTGGCGCAACTTGCCGCCGCAATCGAGCTTGGGCGCGGCCATGAGTGACACGATTGAAGCGCGTGCGCAGGTGGTGCGGGCGGAAGGCGGACGGGTGTGGGTGCGACTCGATGAGGGGCAAAGCGGTTGTGGTCGTTGTCATGAGCCCGGCGGTTGCGGGGGGACGCAGTTGACCGACATCTTCAAGGGCCGTCCGCGTGAATACCTGCTCGATGACCCGCTCGGGCTGGTAGCGGGGGAGCGGGTGAGGCTTGTCATCGGCGCGGGTGTTCCCCTGCGCATGGCGCTGTCGAGCTACGGCCTCGGCACGCTCCTGATTCTGCTCGGTGGTGCGCTGGGCGCGTGGTTGGCGCCAGCGGCCTGGGCCGATCTGGGGGTGGGGGTGGGCGCGCTGGCGGGTGGGGGGCTGGCGGGGGTGAATTACCGCTTCTTCGTGCACCGCCGGATGCCGCCGCTGGTCATCGTGCGCGATGCGTGGCGCTGCGGGCGCGAACAGGCGGGACAGCGCACGTGAGCAAGGGCGTTTTTACCGTGCTCTCGCGCCAGTGGTGCCATTTGTGCCACGACATGATCGCGGCGCTGACGCCGATTGCCGGGCAATACGGGTGGGCGGTGGAGGTGATTGACGTGGATCAGCACCCGGAACTCGAAGCGCGCTGGGATGAGCTGGTGCCGGTGCTGCTGGTGGGGGAGCGCGAGATTTGCCACTACCATCTCGATGAGGTGGCGGTTCGGGCGGCGGTTCGGTGATGTGGCCGGGACATGATCCTTTGCGCAAACGAGCATGGCGGGGCCGCTTTCCGCTAGAATCACCCGCTTTGTCAGTTTGATCTCACCGGGGCACAGTCCGCACATGCGAGATATTCGCAACTTTTCCATCATCGCTCACATCGACCACGGCAAGTCGACGCTCGCCGATCGGCTCATTCATTTTTGCGGCGGCTTGTCCGAGCGCGAGATGGAGGAACAGGTGCTCGATTCGATGGATATCGAGCGTGAGCGGGGGATCACCATCAAGGCCCAGACCGCCGCCCTGCAATACAAGGCACGGGATGGCAAGACTTACAAGCTGAACCTGATCGACACGCCGGGACATGTCGACTTTTCCTACGAGGTGTCGCGCTCGCTGTCGGCTTGTGAGGGGGCGCTGTTGGTGGTGGATGCCTCGCAGGGGGTGGAAGCGCAGACGGTGGCGAACTGCTACACCGCGCTCGACCTGGAGGTGGAGGTGGTGCCGGTGTTGAACAAGATCGACCTGCCCGCAGCCGACCCCGACAATGCGCGCGCCGAGATCGAGGATGTGATCGGCGTCGATGCGGCGGATGCGATCATGTGTTCGGCCAAGACCGGGCTCGGGGTCGAGGATGTGCTCGAGGCCATCGTTGCCCGCATCCCGCCGCCCCAGGGCGATGAGGACGCGCCGCTGAAGGCCCTGATTATCGACTCATGGTTCGACAACTACGTCGGCGTGGTGATGCTGGCGCGGGTGGTTGACGGGGTGCTGAAGGTGAAAGATCGCATCCTGCTGATGTCGACCGGGGCGCAGTATCCGTGCGATCAGCTCGGGGTGTTTACGCCGCGCGCGCTGGCGTGTGGGCAGTTGGCGGCGGGTGAGGTGGGGTTCATCATCGCCGGGATCAAGGAGCTGGAAGCGGCCAAGGTTGGCGACACCGTGACGCTGGCGACCCGTCCGGCGACCGAGCCGCTGCCGGGCTTCAAGGAGATCAAGCCGCAGGTCTTCGCCGGGCTTTATCCGGTGGAGTCGTCTGAATATGATCAACTGCGTGACTCGCTGGAAAAGCTGCGTCTGAACGATGCCTCGCTGCGCTTTGAGCCGGAAGTCTCGCAGGCCTTGGGCTTCGGCTTTCGCTGCGGCTTTCTGGGCCTGCTGCACATGGATATCGTGCAGGAGCGGCTGGAACGTGAGTTCGACATGGATCTCATCACCACCGCGCCGACGGTGGTGTATGAGGTCGTGCTCAACAACGGTGAAGTCATCACCGTCGAAAATCCGGCCAGGCTGCCCGATGTGGGCAAATATCAGGATATCCGCGAGCCGATCATCACTGCCACCATCT
Organism: Betaproteobacteria bacterium; assembly: GCA_025997045.1. Taxonomy (GTDB): domain Bacteria; phylum Pseudomonadota; class Gammaproteobacteria; order Burkholderiales; family Rhodocyclaceae; genus WRNU01. Next base: position 2,028 of record BNUB01000114.1, on the reverse strand, counting down.
TCCTGCCCCAGGATTACGTCGGCCCGGTGATCACGCTGTGCAACCAGAAGCGCGGCGCGCAGATCGACATGCGCTACCACGGGCGTCAGGTGCAACTGGTCTATGAGCTGCCGATGAACGAGGTGGTGATGGACTTTTTCGACAAGCTCAAATCGGTGTCGCGCGGGTATGCCTCGCTCGACTACGAGTTCAAGGAATACCGCTCCGCCGATCTGGTCAAGCTCGACATGATGGTGAGCGGAGAGAAGGTCGATGCGCTGTCGGTGATCGTCCACCGCGCCAGCGCCCAGTACCGTGGCCGCGAGCTGGCGGCCAGGCTGCGCGGGCTGATTCCGCGCCAGATGTTCGATGTCGCGGTGCAGGCGGCGATCGGCTCGCATATCATTGCGCGTGAGACGATCAAGGCGCTGCGCAAGAACGTGCTCGCCAAGTGTTATGGTGGCGACATCACGCGCAAGAAGAAGCTGCTCGAAAAGCAGAAAGAAGGCAAAAAACGCATGAAGCAGGTGGGTAACGTCGAAATTCCGCAGGAAGCTTTCCTTGCGGTGTTACGTACCGACGAAGGTAGCTGAAGGTAACTGGGGTAGCCACGATGGGTCTCGATGTCAATTTCGCGCTGGTGCTTTTCATCCTGCTGGTCGCCACCGGCATTCCCTGGGTGATAGAGCGTTTCTACGCCCGTTCGCGGCGCTCGCCGGATGCGCCGGAGCCTTTCTGGGTGGAGTATGGCGCGAGCTTCTTCCCCGTGGTGCTGATCGTGTTCGCCCTGCGCTCCTTCGTGGTCGAACCGTTCCAGATCCCCACCGGGTCGATGACCCCGACCTTGCTGGAAGGGGATTTCATCCTGGTCAACAAATACAACTACGGCATTCGCCTGCCGCTGCTCGACAAAAAAATCATCGACATCGGTGATCCCCGGCGCGGTGACGTGATGGTGTTTCACAATCCCATGAACCCGGCCGAGAATTACATCAAACGGGTGGTCGGCCTGCCCGGCGACCGGGTGGAATACATCAACAAGCGTCTGACCATCAACGGCGAGGTCGTGGCGACCCTTGATGCCGGAACCTACCTGCACACCGACCGTCTCTACTATTCGCCCCAGTACCTCGAACATCTGGGCGGTGTGGAGCACAACATCCTGATCGAGCACGAGGCGCCGCCATACGTGGGCCAGATAATGAATTATCCCTATCGTGAAAACTGTACTTATACTGTCGACGGGGTCAGATGTACGGTACCTGCAGGACATTACTTCATGATGGGGGATAACCGTGATGCAAGTAGTGACAGTCGGGTGTGGGGCTTCGTGCCGGACGAGAACATCGTGGGCCGGGCCTTTTTCATCTGGTTCAATTTCAAAAACCTGAAGCGTGTCGGACGCTTCCATTGACACAAGGGGCATGATGATGAAATCTCGCCAGCAAGGTCTTACCCTGATCAGCGCAGCGCTTGTGGGGGTGTTTCTGGTTGTAGTGGTTCTTATCGGTTTTAAGGCGACACCGGCTTATAGCGAGTATTTCGGGGTGAAGCGCATCATTGGCCAGGTCGCCGATGAAGGGTCGGGCGGCGCCTCCGAAGGGGATATGCGCCGGAGTTTCGAGCGCCGGGCGGATATTGAGCAGAGCATCCACACGGTGAAGCCTTCGGATCTGGTGATCCGCAGGGAAGGTGGGCGCACGGTGATCAGGGTGGAGTGGGAGCGCAAGGTGCCCTTGGTCAGCAACGTCAGCCTGCTCTTCGATTTCGTGGCTGATACCTCACAAAACCAGCACCGTTGATGACGGCTTTGATGGAAGGTCTTCAGCATCGGCTGGGTTATCGTTTCACCGATCCCGGGCTGTTGGTGCAGGCCTTGACTCATCGCAGCTTCGGCCCTCTCAACAACGAGCGTCTTGAGTTCCTGGGCATGCGCTTCACCCAGCACCTGGGTCATGGTGTAGGTCGGCAGCGCGACCCTGCGTCCCTGTAACCACTCCTGCAAGGCGGTTTTGGGGTCTTTGCCCGGCGCGTTGGAATCAATCTTCG
>BNUB01000113.1 GCA_025997045.1 Betaproteobacteria bacterium | reverse complement strand
CCACCATGACCAGAAACGCAAGCGCCAGCACCTTCACCGACGGATGGCGCTCGATGAACCCGCTGATCGGCTCAACCGCGATCAGCATGATCACCACCGAAACCACCACCGCCGCCACCATCACCCAGATCTGGTTGACCATGCCGACCGCGGTAATCACCGAATCGAGCGAGAACACGATGTCGATCAGCGCGATCTGCACGATCGTCGCCCAGTACCGCGCCCGTCCCGTGCCCGCCTCGACATCCGCCCCCGGCGCGCCCCCCTCGTCCCTGGCCTCGACTTCGATAAAAATCTCGTGCGAAGCCTTGTAGAGCAGGAACACGCCGCCCGCGAACAGCACCAGATCACGCCCGGAAAAGCCCGTACCCGCCACCTCAAACAGCTCGCGGGTCAGCCCCATCACCCAGCTCAGGGTAAAGAGCAGCGCCAGACGTGTCACCATCGCCAGCCCCAGCCCCAGACGGCGGGCCGACTTGCGCATCGCCGCGGGCAAACGGCCAACGAGGATGGAGAGAAAGATGATGTTGTCGACCCCGAGCACGATCTCCAGGCTGGTCAGCATGAAAAACGAGATCCACAGGTCTGGCTCAAACAGGTTCATGGCACACCACGGCGCACGGCTGAAAGCGGGAACGGTACCAGATTCCGGCCAAAATGGTACTTTATACGGCCCACATCAGCCCGGACTCATTGCCATGATCAGTCGCCTCAGCGGCATCCTGATAGAAAAAAACCCGCCCCAGATCGTCATCGACGTTGGCGGTGTCGGCTACGAACTCGACGTGCCGATGAGCACCTTTTACGTGCTGCCCGCCAACGGCGAAAAGCTCACCCTCCACACCCACCTCGCGATCAGGGAAGACGGCCATTTCCTCTACGGCTTTGCCACCCCCGATGAGCGGGTGAGCTTTCGCCAGTTGCTGAAAATCTCCGGCGTCGGCGCCAAAATGGCGCTCGCCGTGCTCTCCGGCCTGACGATCACCGAACTCGCCCAGGCCGTTGCCCTGCAGGAAATCGGCCGCTTGGTAAAGATCCCCGGCATCGGCAAAAAAACCGCCGAACGCCTGTTGCTCGAACTGCGTGGCAAATTCGACCGCGCCACGCTGCTCAGCCCCCCGCGCGTGCCCACCCCGGCGGGCGCGCCGCCCGACGCCAGGCTCGACATCCTCAACGCCCTGATCGCACTCGGCTACAAAGAAAGCGAAGCCGCCACGGCGATGAGAGGGCTGGCAGACGATGTGACGGTGGCCGATGGCATCCGTCAGGCGCTGCGTCAACTCGCACGGGCTTGACCAGGAGGAAGGTTTTCACCACAGCGTCCGCGCCACGACAAAATTATGTACCGCCGCCGCCCCGCTGGCCTTGAGGCAGCGCGCCAGCGCATCCAGCGTGGCGCCCGTGGTCATCACGTCGTCGACCACCGCAATGCGCAGCCCGTCGAAGCGGCGGCGGCAGGCAAAAGCGCCGTGCATATTGGCCTGCCGCGCCGCCCGCTCCAGCCGGGCTTGCGGTGCGGTATCGCGCACCCGCACCACCTCCGCCAGCTCCAGCGCCACCCCGGCGGCACGCGCCAGCGGGCGGGCGATCTCCACCGCCTGATTGAAACCACGTTCGCGCAGGCGGCGCACATGCAAGGGCATCGGCACTACCACATCCACCTCCGCCTCCGCCAAGGCCCCCAGCTCACGTGCAAAAAGCGCCGCCAGCGCCAGACGATGGTGATATTTGAGCGCCTGCACCAGCACATCCAGCGGGAAGGCGTAGTCGAACACCGCATGGGTGGTATCGAACGCCGGGGGCTGGCGCAGACAGCGCCCGCAGCATTCGCCCCGCGCCGTGGGCAAGGCGCAGCGCGGGCAGGCAGGCCCGTCATGGCGCGGCAGCACCTGTGCACAGGCCGCGCACACCGCACCGCGCTCCCGCCCCATCGGGCAGCCGCACAGATAACAATCCCGCGCCACCAGCGCATCGAACGCGCCCTTCGCACCGTTGGAAACACCGTTAAAAAGTTGGCGCAGGGCCGTCGCAAGGGTTTGTCCCAATTTGACTCGCTTTTGTCTGCTGGACGAAAATGACCAATTCCGTATTAAAGCCCGGATCGTCTCCAATGATAATAGCATCGCCGATCGAGTTCGCCGCAAAACCACACCAACCCGCGCCCGTGCTTCCCGCCGACGCACGCTGGAGTGTCGCGGCGGTCGAAGCCCTCTTCGCCCTGCCCTTCCTCGACCTCCTGTTCCGTGCCCAGCGCGTGCACCGCGAACATTTCACCGCAGGCGAAGTCCAGCGTTCGACCCTGCTGTCGATCAAGACCGGCGGCTGTTCCGAGGACTGCGGCTATTGCTCGCAAGCTGCGCGCTACAGCACCGGGCTGGAACGCGAACGCCTGATGCCGCTCGACGAAGTGCTCGAACAGGCCCGCGCCGCCCGCGCCAACGGCTCCTCGCGCTTCTGTATGGGCGCGGCATGGCGCAGCCCCAAGGACAAGGATCTCGACGCCGTAATCGACATGGTGCGCGAAGTCAAAAAACTCGGGCTGGAGACCTGCGTCACCCTGGGCATGCTCAACGATGGTCAGGCCGAAAAACTCGCCGACGCCGGGCTCGACTACTACAACCACAACGTCGACACCGCGCCCGACTACTACCCCGAGATCACCACCACCCACACCCTGCAGGATCGCCTCGACACCATCGACAAGGTGCGCGCCGCCGGCATCCACGTCTGTTCGGGGGGCATCGTCGGCATGGGCGAAAACCAGACCACCCGCGCCGGCCTGATTGCCCAGCTTGCCAACATGGAGACGCCACCGGAATCGGTGCCGATCAACAATCTCGTCCCGATCCCCGGCACCCCGCTCGCCGATGGCGCCACGCTCGACCCCTTCGACTTCGTTCGCACCATCGCCGTGGCGCGCATCACCATGCCCACCAGCTACGTGCGCCTGTCCGCCGGGCGCGAACAGATGAACGACGAACTGCAGGCGCTCTGTTTCATGGCCGGCGCCAACTCGATCTTCTCCGGCGAGCGCCTGCTCACCACCCACAACGCCGACGCGGGCAACGACGCACGCCTGTTTGAACGCCTCGATCTGGTGTCGATCTGATCCGGGGCGCGTGGACTCCGCCGCTTTCCGCCTCGACCCCGCCTTATTGCGCCTGCGTGCCAACCGTGCCGCAGCGCGCTACGACGAAGCGGATTTTCTCGCCCGCGAAGTGGCGCAGCGCATGGACGAGCGCCTCGACTGCATCCGCTACACCCCGCGCCGCATTCTCGACCTCGGCTGCGGCACGGGCGCAGATCTCGCCCGCCTCGGCGAGCGTTATCCCGCCGCCACGCGCATCGGCCTCGATTTCGCCGCCGCCATGCTCGAGCGCGCCCGCACCCGCCTCGCCCCCGAGCGCGGATCGTGGCAACCATGGCAACTGCGGCAACTGCGGCAACTATGGCAGCGCCTGTGCGCCCGCTACCGCAGCGCCCCTCCCGCGCTGACCCTGCTCGCGGCCGACGCCCGCCGCGTGCCGCTGGCGGACGCCTCCGTCTCCCTCATCTGGTCAAACCTGACCCTGCCGCTCATCGACGCCCCGCACATGCTGTTCGCCGAGCTGCACCGCACCCTGGAGCCCGGCGGCCTGCTGATGTTTTCCACCCTCGGCCCCGACACCCTGCGCGAACTGCGTGCGGCCCTGCCCGCCCGCAGCGGCGGCGGTCATGTCCATCACTTCACCGACATGCACGATCTCGGCGACGCCCTGATCCAGGCCGGCTTTACTGACCCGGTACTGGACATGGAGATGCTGACCCTCACCTACTCCACCCTCGACCTCCTGCTCGCCGACCTGCGCGCCAATGGCGCCACCAACGCCGCCACCCACCGCGCCCGCAGGCTCTCACGCGCCGACTGGGCCGCCGCCCGCGCCCACTACGAGCGCCTGCGCCGCGACGGCGTCCTGCCCGCGAGCGTTGAAATCATCCAGGGCCATGCGTGGAAAAGCGCCCACCGCCCCGCGCCGGACACCCTGGCCGATGGCCGCGCCATCGTCCGTTTTCATCCGCGCCGCGCGAGTCAATAACGAGGACAGCGGCGGCGCAAGAATCCCCTGCCGTGGTGCAGTGTACGGAAGTGATTGTTAATTTTTCCCATTTTCATTTCCTTTCGTAACACCCCCGCATATGTCAATTGCCTGCATTTTCGCACACTACCGTGACCGCCAATGTTGACCTGTCATAGCGAATCGCGGCATTATTTTCATGCTTTCCGTGCTTGAGCAGCGCTCATAAATCAGTGTGCCTGACATCTTCAGTCGAGCGTAGCCGGTCTTTCAGTTGCCCCTCATCAGTACGTGCCCCCCCACACCACAACGTAGTGGCTTAATGTCGGAGTGTAAACGCCATGAAAATCAAACTGCGGATTCACCTGCTATCCACCCTGGCCTGGCTCGGCCTCGTCGTCGTTGCTGCGATCGGCATCAACAACTCTACGAAAGATGCGGCGACGATCAAGGACCTCGCCGACATCCGCATCGCCAAAGTGGAAGCCCTGCTCAACACACGGTCAGCGATCAATAATGAAGTTCGCCGCACCTACGAAGCAGTCGCCATGCAAGATCTGTCGCTGTCGGAGCGGATCACCCAGTTGCAGCGCGTGCTCCAGAGCAAACAGGAAGCCGACAAGCTGTTGCAGGATTCGCTCGACAAGTACGACAAATTGCCCCGCACGCCGGAGGCTGAGGCGCTTTTCTCCAAAGTCAAGGATGCATACTCCAGGTGGAAACCGGTCATCGTCACCGGTGGCACGCAGCAACTGGAACGAGGCCTGGGCAATCCGACCGAGGGGAGTCTGGATATCATGGACGCCAATATCATGAAGGCATCCGTGACGGT
>BNUB01000112.1 GCA_025997045.1 Betaproteobacteria bacterium | reverse complement strand
GTCACACTCCCCTTCGCCGCTCCCAACCCCTCGTCACCCCTGCTGCAACCTCATCACAACCAGGGGACGCGGCGAAGAGCGGCGCAGTATAGGCAGTTTTCAACCAAAATCAAGAAAATCTTCGCACTCACAGCCGCCCACGGCACCCCGGCAGACGATGCGTTAGAATGGCTACATTGCAGAACGATTTTTGAGGATATCCCTGATGAACTTCGAACACGCACGCTACAACATGGTCGAGCAGCAAATCCGCCCTTGGGAAGTCACCAGTCAGGCGGTGCGCGAGTTGTTGATGACAGTGCGGCGCGAGGATTACGTGCCCGAGGCCTCGAAGGCGCTGGCGTTTGCCGATATCGAGGTGCCGCTGCCGCATGCCCGGACGATGTTGAAGCCGGTACTGGAAGGACGCATCCTGCAGGCGCTCGCGCTCACCAGTGAAGATTCGGTGCTGGAAATCGGCACGGGTAGCGGCTATTTCGCCGCCTTGCTGGCAGCGGGTGCGGCCTGGGTGCGCACGGTAGAGATCGAGTCTGAGCTGGTGAAACTCGCGCAGGCCAATCTCGCCCGCAGCGGGGTGAAAAACGTCATCGTGGAAGAAGGCGACGGCAAGGAAGGCAGTGCTGCGCATGCGCCTTACGATGCGATCGTGATCTCGGGCGGGATGTTTGAACTGCCTGACGTTTTGCTTGAACAGTTGAAGCCGGACGGGCGTCTGTTCGCTTTCGTGGGCGAACCACCGGCGATGAAAGCCCGGCTGGTGGTACGCAAGGATGACAACAGGTTTCACCACACCGATCTGTTTGAAACGGTGGTGCCGCTGTTAGAACACGTCCCGAGCCGGGGCGAGTTCACGTTCTGAGCGAAACTCGGGCATGGTGAATCGGTACGGATTTTCTCGGCTCGCCATGCTCGTCATCGGCGTAGGCGCCTCGTTTGCCACGCAGGCAGCCAACCTGTTTGAGGTTTACCACGACGCGCTGGCTCACGATGCCCGCTACGCTGCGGCACGGGCGCAGCTCGAAGCCGATCAGGAAAAAGTCGTACAGGGACGGGCGGCGCTGCTGCCGACGCTGACGGCCACGGCAAACACACGTTGGAACGATATTGATACCCGCACCGGCGCCGGACTGGATAGCGATGCCAAATACAATAGTAACGGCTACGCCCTCCAACTCACCCAGCCGCTCTTCCGGCGTCAGAACTGGATTCAATATGAAGTGGGCGCGCTGCAGACCGAACTCGCTGAAAGTCAGTTTGGTGACGCGACTCAAGCCCTGATCCTGCGCGCGTCCACGGCATACTTCGACGTGCTCAATGCGCGCGATGCCCTCGGCGCCGTGACCCGCTTGCGCACGGCAGCCGCCGAACAACTGGAATTGGCCCGCACCAGTTTTGAAGTCGGCACCGTCACCATCACGGACGTTCATGAAGCGCAATCGCGTTTCGATCTGGCGGTAGCGCAGGAGATCGCGGCACAGAATGCGCTGGATGTGGCAAACCAGGGGCTGGCACGCCTGATCGGCCATGCGCCGGAGACGCTCGCCGGACTGCTTCCGGGCGTGGCCCTGCAAGCGCCCAGCCCGAGCGATATTGAGCCCTGGGTGGCTGCGGCGATGGAGAGCGACTATGGCGTGCGCGCGGCGGAACTGGGGCATGAAATCGCCGCCCGCACGCTCGACAGCGTCCAGTCCGGCCACCTGCCGACGCTGGACATCGTCGCCAGCTTTGGCCGCAACCGGCGATCATCCCCTTCCATTGAACATAGTGACAGCGGGGTCATCGGGCTGGAATTCAATGTGCCGCTTTATCAGGGCGGCGCGGTAAGGTCGGCGGCGCGCGAAGCGGCGGCGCTAAAACTCAAGGCCGAAGCTGAACTCGATGAAGCGCGCCGTGTGGCCGCGCTCACGGCACGCGAGGCCTATCTCGGGGTCACGAGCGGCATGGCACAAGTCAAGGCGCTGGAAGCGGCGCAGGTGTCGTCGGCATCGGCTCTGGAAGCCAACCGCCTCGGTTACGAAGTCGGGGTACGGATCAATATCGACGTCCTGAACGCCCAGAGCCAGCTCGCCGACACGCAGCAGAAACTTGCCCGCGCGCGCTACGACACCCTGCTCGCACAGTTGCGGCTCAAGGCGGCGACCGGGGCCTTGAGCGAAGACGATGTGCGGGCAATCAATGCCTTGCTCGAACCGCAGTCCCTGCCGACGACGCGGGACAACACTCTGGATGAATGAGCACCTGGCGCCAAATTCCTGACACAACACCTTCTGCGGCGAGCGCTCCCGGCTGGAGGCGCAACTCAAACAGGCCGAGCGCAACGCGGAGCGGTAGAAGCGGCTCTATGCTTGTGCCAGACTGGCGGCATGACTTACACGGCGGCTCGTATCGCCTCCGGGTTTTGCGCAGCGATTCGCAACAAGGTACGCGCCGCGCCGGAAGGTTGGCAACGGCCTTGTTCCCACTCCTGCAAGGTGCGTACCGAAACACCCAGCAAGCGGGCAAATTCAGCTTGCGACACTCCCACGGCCAGCCGTGCTTCCACGGCGGGCGAAACGCGGACTTCGGTTTTTCGCGCCGCGACGCCCGCGTTCATCTGGCGCACGGATTCCAGCAAGTCTTCAGTGAATTGTTGCATTTCCTTGTCCATGTTCCACCTCCTCCTTGAGCCGCGCCAGAAAACCGGCAGGCAGGTTATCGAATTTAGCTTTGGCATAAGCGATCAACAGCCAGACTTGACCATCGGCGCGATTGAAATAAATCACCCGGACACCGCCCCGCTTGCCCATCCCGGCGCGTGACCAGCGCGCCTTGCGGCACCCGCCGGAGCCGGGAACCACATCACCGGCCAGCGGGTTTCCCGCAATCCAGCTTATAAAGGCCGCACGTTCCCCGTCGGCCCAAAGGGGTTTGGCGTAGCGGATGAAAACATCGGTTTCAGCGACCGTGTGCATGGTTCGTACTATACGTTAAAAACGTATATCCGGCAAGCGGTTTGTCAGGCCGGCAAACCATCGCCGCCCCTGGACGAGTTGCGGCCGTTGTGCGTCTGGCGGAGAGACGGTGAAGCCGACACGACGAGACTAAACCTTTTAGGAAACTTCTGCCTGGCTCAGTATCGCGTTGGCCGTGAAGCGTGAAACGACGGTCACGGGCACGCTGATATTTTCAGCGTGAGCGGGGAATACCAGATCTCATGACTGCCCTTGCCCTGCCGGACAAAGTTGCAGCCGCTCGCCAGCAATATCTTGCTCAGTTGTGCGTAGAATTCCTGCCCATGACTCAGAGGGCCACGCGGTGCGATGCAGATTGGATTTGCATGAATGACAACCGGATGCTGTCAGGGGAGTCGGAAAGATAATTGGCGGCAGCCAGTTCCGGGGCGATTTCCCATGCGCGTTCCATCAGCCCCTCGTAGGATTCCGCTTCAGTCACCAGCCCCAGCGCATCGCAGACACCAATCCACATGCCGTTTTCGTGGGAGACGCACACCTGGTAGGGCGGCTTGTCATACATCCGGGCGCAGATGAACGCGGCCATCGAGGCCCGCAATGATCTGCGCCGCCAGTTGGAGGCGATGCCGCAGGCGAGCACCGTCGCCCGCGTCCGCGCCGACCTGGTGAAGTCTCTGGGTGAATCGGTTGTCTCCAGCCTGGAAAGAACCGGGCTGCTGCAAATCCACGACACGGCAGAGAGCCTGCCGGAGGGGGTGAGATCAAAAGCGAACGGGCAGGCGGTCGCCGGTGTCTTCGACGGCAAAACCATCCACCTGGTGGCGGCGAACATCGGGCAGGGCAAGGGCGCGGCGCTTCTGGGGCATGAATCTTTCCACATGCTGCTCGCCGGCATGAAGGACACGCCCGCCTACAACAAGCTGATGGAGCGCCTGCGCAATATGGACAGGCTGCTGAGCAGGCAGGAATCGGCCTCGCGCTGGTTCCGTGAAGCCTACGCCCGCATCCCGGCTGCCGACCGGGGAAATGAGGCGACGCGCCTGAACGAGCTGGCGGCCTACGCCATCGAGCAGTATGAATCCGCACCGCGCACGCTGCCGCAGGCTGTTGCGAAATGGGTGCAGGACTTCATCGCCGAGGTGAAGACGTGGCTGGAGGGCAAGCTCGGGCGCAGCATCGGCAAGCTCACGGCGGCAGACTTGTCGGCGATGTCAAGACGGTTTTTGCGCGAGGCGGCAAACGGTGAGACGCAGGTATTCGCCGATGGGCAGTGGCGGGACGCGGCGCTGGCTTCGATGACGGACACGGAACGTGAGTCTTTCCGCGAGACGGAACGCGCCTATGGCGGGCAAGCAGCCTACGAGCGGGCGAAGGAGGCGGGGAAGACGAATCTGAATTATCGGCAGTGGATACAGGTGCGCACCCCTGAATTCAAGGCATGGTTCGGAGATTGGGAAGCGGCGGCGCATCGGCAGTTCCTTGATGGCAAGCCAATTTCAAAACTGACGGGCAACGAGTTTGCGAAAGATGACGTACCGCTCACAAAGAAAGTGCCCGCGTGGTATGCGAAACAGGGCGTCTCGATGGTCGCCGTTCCGGGCATTGGAGAGGTTGCGCTGGATGAACGGGCGGTTAAGTCCAGCCTGTCGCACGGCATCGGGCGCGACAAGTCGGTTGCCTTTGCTTCCGTGCCTGATGTTCTGAAAAAAGGCCGCATCATCCATCAAGAGCCAATGGCAGGGGCAATGGACAGCGGGATGGTTTATCACATTGCCGCGCCGATTGAGATTGCCGGAACGCCGTATGTTGCCGATGTTCTGGTGAAGGCTGACAGCAAGGCGAAGCGGATGTATGTGCACGAGGTGGTATTAAGAGAAAGGCTCCAGTCGCCCACCTTCAAGACCAGCGCACATGCAGCCGAAGCTGGGATGCAATCTGGAGCAGGCGACGTTGGAGCCATGCGTAGTGTGCTCCAATCCATTTATGCCGTCAATCCCGCCGAGGTCTCCGAGGTCACCGACCCGGAGACCGGGGAGCCGATGCTGTTCATGCACTCTGGAGGGGAAGATTTCAACGAGATCAACCACGACATCGGCAGGTTTGGCGGGGTATTCATGTTGCCCGGTGATCACGTTGCCA
>BNUB01000111.1 GCA_025997045.1 Betaproteobacteria bacterium | reverse complement strand
CCACCCCGATCGGGTCGCTGGTGATGTAACGCCCCGTCTCCGGCTCGTAGTAGCGGCGGAAGTTGTAATGCAGCCCCGTTTCTTCATCCTCGTACTGCCCCGGCAGTCTGAGCTGACTGGTGATGGTCGGTTTGTCTGCGGTTGCGGCGGGTGTGGTGATCGTGGCCCGGCCAAAGACGTTGTAGCTGGCCGACCAGACGATGCGCCCTTCTTTGTCGGTGGCCTGTAGCGGGGTCTCCAGATGGTCGTGATGGTAGTAGGCGAACGTGTCCTGGCCGTTGCTGTTTTTTGTCTTCGCAAACAGTACGCCAGTGGTGAAGGCGGCATCCGGTCTTGGGCCATACTGCGTTGTGATGTCGGGTTGTCCCGTGGCGGTGACGCTGTTGTCTGCGTGCAGGGTGATGGCTTGTGTGGCTTCCGCGATCAAGCCTTCTTCGCTGTAGAGGTAGTAGCTGCGTTTGGCCTGGGGCAGGGGTTGCCCGGTTTTGTCGCGGTATTGTTCTTTCCAGAGCCGCCGATCAATCGGGTCATAGCCGTAACGGGCAATGAGCGCTTCGGTGCCGCCCAGAACGTGGGCGACTTCGATCAGCCGGTTCCGGGTATCGTGCCGATAGCGGGTTGTCTGGTCGCCTGCGATCTTTTGGGTCCGGTTTCCGGCGGCGTCGTATTCAAAGCAGAGGGTGTTGGCGTTGCCGCAGGGGCCTTCTCCCACTTTGATGAGGCGGTTGTTGGCATCGTACTCCCATGCGCCACTGACTTTGGAGTGGGACACCCGGTTGCCGGCGGCATCCAGTTGCCCGGTATCAGACCACGCGGCCTTGACGACTCGCTGCGGCAAGCCCCCCTGCAGCAGCCCTGCCGTAGCCAGAATAAACACTGTCAGCACACGCAAAAATCCATTCCATCTGATTTTTATGGAATGGTGCGTTGAAAGCTGTGTATTTCGTGCTGTCATGGGGGAAACAGGAAAGCAGAATCAGAAACGGAGGCGATTATATAATGGAAATGAATGAAAAGCAACGGCATTTGGAGCTGGACTGCAAGCCATCTGGTCTGAATTGGATGCCGGTCGCTGCCACCGGTTTGCAGGAAAACGGATTGCCTACAACGTGAGTCAACAAGGGATTGGAGCCGGAACATCCGGCAACCACGGATCTGTGATGCCCCCTTGGACACAGTGTGGCACCACAGGTCTTATTTCAATTCGCAATAAAAACGTCAATAATTATTCGTTCCTATGCGTTTACATATAATGGAGTGAATGGTAATATTTTTACCATTTGTATTGCAAATTTTAATTACATGATAGCCGCAAGAATAGCAGAAATACTCAGGTGTTGAAATAGTAGTCTTCAATTCTACTACTCAGTCGTATACATCACAGAACCAACCGATCTCTCGTTTAAATCTGAAGCAAAGTCGGGCTGCGTCCTCTGGCGTTCGCGTCACAACGTCTTGCAGACCAATTAACAGCTTGCTATCGCCCGGTATTTTGGATATAGAAATAACCTTCAGAGATCCGGTAAACCAATCGCCTTCTTCCGGCTGAAGGATACGCACATCATCTCCCACTTGAACCGATCCATCAATGCAAATATCTCCTGTTACATTTCCATAAGCCTTCGTTGGAGAACTGAATAGGCTGAAATCAATACTGACGATCATATTCACCTCACCGAGGAGCGCCAGGCGTATAGAGTGTGACTGCAACTGCAGTTTCGACCGACATATCACATCCCATTTTTCGACCTGGTTCAATCACTTCTGCGCCGACCGTACAATCGTCAACATGTCCCATCCAAGTTGTATTCGTTCCAGTAACAGTTGGATTCGGTCGAGCATAAGCATTCTGGAATCCGCCAAGTCCCCTGACCCACACGCCGTAAAGCTGATCCGCGAGTTGATGGAGGCGGGGCAGGTTTTGTGGTGTGGCGGCGCGCATGGCGGCGGCGGTCTGCACCGAAGGCAGGTGGGCATTGTGGCTGATTTCGTCTGGCCATTGTTCGCTCCAGCGCACGACGGTTTCGGCCTCGATTTCGACATGACACTGCATCGCCAGGTGGGGGCCAAGGGCGAAAATCTGCTCGGCGCAGTCTGTGCTGTCGGCGAGCCGTGTCGCCCCGGGCGGCAGGCTGAAAGTTTCGCCATGCCAATGAAAGGCCGGGAGTGTTTGCCCGGCGAACTCACCCAACCAGTGGCGGGCGATGTCGTCCGCATGGGTCGAGATTTGCCCCCAGCCGATTTCCTTGACCGGGTTGCGGGTAATGGCCCCGCCCAGCGCCTTGCTGACAAGCTGCCCCCCCAGACAATGGCCGAGCACGGGGGTGTCGCGGGCGACGGCATCACGAATCAGCGCACACAGCGGCGCAATCCACGGCAGGTCGTCATTCACGCTCATCGGCCCGCCCATGAAGCAGAAACCGCTGTAGTCCTCGCTCGTGGCGGGGATGGGCGCGCCTTGGTCGAGCGCGATCAAGACCCACGGGATGTGGTGAGCGTCGAGAAAGGAGGCGAAATAGGCCGGCCCTTCGATGGGGAAGAAACGGAAAATGGCAACGGGGCGCATGGTGGTGGGTGAGGTTTGAGGGATGCGTAGTGCCTCGGCGGCGGCGACCACGGCTTTTTCGCGGGCCGCCTGACGGGCGGCGTTGCGAGCGGCAAGCGTGCTCAGAACTTCTGCGGTGGCGTGCTCAGGATGGCCGCTGTGGTAAGGCGGTTCCGGCGCATATTCCATGCTGAGCTGGATGCTCCGGGCTACGTTGTCGCCCCACAAGATCCCGGCGAGGGTCAGGGCCATGTCGATGCCGGCGCTGACCCCGGCAGCGGTGATGCGGTTTCTGTCTACCACCACGCGCTGCTTCACCGGCTGCGTGCCAAAGGCTTGCAGAAGATGCCAGGATTGCCAGTGGGTCGTGGCACGGTAGCCGGTCAGCAGCCCGGCGGCGCCCAGCACAAGCGCACCGGTGCACACCGAAGTGAGGTACTTGCAGCTTGCGGCTTGCCGACGCAGAAAGTTCAGGGTTTCCTGATCATGCAGCAGGTGCAGGATGCCGCTGCCGCCCGGAACACAGAGGATGTCGAGTGGTGGGCATTCGGCCATCGTGACCGTGGGGGTGAAGCTGAGGTTGTCGCTGGAAGTAACTGGGTTTATATCCTTCCCGATCAGATGGATACGGACATCCGGCCCCGCAGCAAACACGCCGTAGGGGCCGGTGAAATCCATCTGCAACAGGTCGGGAAAAAGCACAAAGCCGATATTGACTGTCGCGCCCATCGCTGCCGTCTCCTCATCATTGCGGAAGGTGAATGATATATCGGGCGTTCATCTCATGTCGTCGCCAGCATCTCCTGGTGCTTGCCCAGACCCAGATACGCCTCAACCACGCGCGGGTCATTACGCAGGTTCGCCGCCGCGCCTTCCATCATGATCTGCCCGGTCTCGATCACATAGGCATAGTCGGCCACTTGCAGCGCCGCGCGGGCGTTTTGTTCGACGAGCAAAATGGAGACGCCGCGTTTGCGCAGCTCGACCACGATGCGGAAAATCTCGCGCACGATCAGCGGCGCAAGCCCCAGACTCGGTTCGTCGAGCATCAGGAGTTTGGGTTGCGCCATCAGCGCGCGGCCGATGGCGACCATCTGGCGCTCACCGCCCGACAGGGTGCCGGAGATTTGCGTGCGGCGTTCCTGCAGGCGCGGGAACAGGTCAAAGATTTCGCGCATCGTGCGCCCGTGGTCGCGGTGGCCGATGCGGTAACGCTGAAATGCACCGAGCAGCAGGTTGTCTTCCACCGTCATTTCGGCGAAAAGCTCGCGTTTTTCCGGCACCAGATTCATGCCGCGCGCCACCATGTGACCGACTTCCGGCACCCGTTCAATGCTGCCGTCGAAGCTGACCGTGCCTGTGGACGCCAGCAGCCCCATGATGGCCGAGAGCATTGTGGTTTTACCCGCGCCGTTGGGGCCGATGACGGTGACGATCTGGCCCTTGCCGACGGTGAGGTTTGCGCCGGTGAGCGCCTCCACCTTGCCGTAAGCGACGTGCAAATCCCGGACTTCGAGCAGTTTCTCCTGTACCTCGTTCATGCTTCGACTCCTCCCAGATAGGCTTCCAGCACTTTCGGGTTTTGCTGGATCTCTTGCGGCAGACCCTCGGCGATTTTTTCGCCAAATTCCATCACCACGATGCGGTCGACCAGGCCCATGACAAAATCCATGTCATGTTCGACGAGCAGAATCGCCATGCCTTGCGCACGCAGTTTGTCGAGCAACTCGCCCAGCGCCTTTTTCTCCTGCAAGCGCAAGCCGGCCGCGGGCTCGTCGAGGAGCAGCAGGCAGGGATCGGTGGCGAGGGCGCGGGCGATTTCGAGAATGCGTTGCTGGCCGAGGGCGAGACTGCCCGCGTCGCTCAGCATGTGTGCGCCCAGGCCGGTGCGCTCAAGCTGACGCGCCGCTTCAGCCAGGATGCGCGCCTCTTCCTCGCGGTCGCAGCGCCAGGCGGCGGCGAAGACGCCCTTGTTGCCGCGCTGATGGGCGCCGATGGCAACATTTTCCAGCACGCTCATCGTCGGCAGCAGCTTGACGTGCTGGAAGCTGCGGCTCATGCCCATGCGTGCGATCTCGCGTGAATCGTGACCGGCGATGGGTTTGCCACGGAACAGCACCTCGCCGCAGCTCGGGGTGTCGACGCCCGAGAGCTGGTTGAACATGGTGCTCTTGCCCGCGCCATTGGGGCCGATGAGGGCGAGGATTTCGCCCGCGCGGACTTCCAGGTTCATGTTGTTGTTGGCGACCAGGCCGCCGAATTTGCGGGTGACGTTTTTCGCTTCCAGGATGACTTCGCCCGTGGGCGGCATCACGCGGCGCGGCAGATCTGCCACCGCGCCGGGCACGGGGCGTGCGCGCGGCGCCGGGGGCGCAAAGCGTGCCCCCAGCCGCGCAAGCAGCGGCCACAGCCCGCCACGGGCGCGGTGCAGCACGAAGATCAGCAGCAGGCCGAAAACGATGGCTTCAAAATTGCCCGACTGGCCCAGCAGCCGGGGCAGCCAGTCTTGCAGCCATTCCTTCATGAGGGTGATCACCCCCGCCCCGACGACGG
>BNUB01000110.1 GCA_025997045.1 Betaproteobacteria bacterium | reverse complement strand
GCTCGAAATCTTCTTCAGTTTCGCCGGGGAAGCCGGTGATGAAGGTCGAGCGCAGGGTGATATCGGGGCAGATACTGCGCCAGCGGCGTACCCGTTCGAGTACGTTTTCGGTGTTGGCCGGGCGTTTCATCGCCTGCAGGACACGGGGGCTGGCGTGCTGGAAAGGCACGTCGAGATAGGGCAGGATTTTGCCCTCCGCCATCAGTTCGACGACTTCGTCCACATTCGGATACGGGTAAACGTAGTGCATTCTGATCCAGACTCCCAGCTCGCCAAGCGCCTTCGCCAGATCGTGGAAGCGGGTCTTGAGCGGTCGCCCGCCCCAGAAACCGGTGCGGTATTTGACATCGACGCCATAAGCGGAGGTGTCTTGGGAGATGACGAGGATTTCCTTGACCCCGGCTTCCACCAGCACTTCGGCCTCGCGCATCACTTCATGAATCGGGCGGCTCACCAGTGGCCCGCGCAGCGCGGGGATGATGCAGAAGGTACAGCCGTGGTTGCAGCCTTCGGAAATTTTCAGATAGGCGTAATGGTCGGGCGTCAGGCGAATGCCCTGCGGCGGCACCAGATCGGTAAACGGGTCATGCGGCTTGGGCAGATGCTTGTGGATCACATGCAGGAGTTCTTCGGTCGCGTGCGGGCCGGTCACGGCCAGCACTTGCGGATGGGCGGCCAAAACCACATCGTCGCGCGCGCCCAGGCAGCCGGTGACGATGACCTTGCCGTTTTCGGCCAGCGCTTCGCCGATGGCGTCGAGCGATTCCTCGATGGCGGCGTCGATGAAACCACAGGTGTTGACCACCACCAGATCGGCGTCATCGTAAGACCCGGTGATCTGATAGCCTTCGGCGCTCAGGCGGGTCAGGATGTGTTCAGAATCGACCGAGGCCTTGGGGCAGCCCAGACTGATAAACCCGATTTTGGGCGCTTGCGGGCGGAGGGGGGAACTCATGCTCGTCACTCGAAAATTAAATCTGCACAATGGCAGAAGGGCAAAACGGCAAACGCCCCACAAGGGGGCGTCTGGCCTATCTGGCCTACAAAGGCTGTTGCGTCCGCCTGCACCTTTATTTGCCCGTGGGGACGAGCGGATCTGGCGCGTGCAGGGTCTCACCCTCCCCGTTGTTTGCTGCATGGTCAACGAACGGAGACAGCGGAAATTGCGGCACCGGAAACTGGGGTAACTGCGGGGTTGGAAACTGAAAGCCGCTGAACATGTTGCGGGTCTGGCTTTCGACCTGTTCCTGCATCTGCTGGAACATCTTTTTCGATTGCTCGACGTAAGCGCCCATCATGTTTTGCAGTACCGGCCCCTGAAAATGCAGGAACTGCGCCCACAAATCCTGGCTGGCCGAGTCGTTGTCACCATAGATACCGCGCACCTGCTCCTGCAACTTGGCCTGCAGGTCGGAGAACGCCTGGATGTTGTTTTCCAGATACTTGCTCATCATGCCCTGCATCGCGTGACCGTAGAAACGGATCATGTGCGACAGCAGATCGCTGGTGAACATCGGCATGCCGCCGGATTCTTCCTCCAGAATGATCTGCAACAGGATGCTGCGCGTCAAATCTTCGCCTGTCTTGGCATCCACCACCTGAAAATCCTCGCTGCCCAGCACCAGATCCTTGACATCAGCAAGGGTGATGTAAGAACTGGTACAGGTGTCATAGAGGCGGCGGTTGGGGTATTTTTTGATCAGGCGGGTTTGATCGCCCATAAAAGATATCCTCCTCTACTGCGTGGGGTCGCCGCGCAAAACGCTGCGCCACTACATTATGTCTCTGTACGAACAAAAACCCCGCCTTTGCGGCGGGGTTTTCCGGGTTCCCGATATCCGGCAACCCCACAAACAACTTACTGGAAGTTCAGGCCGCCGTTGATGTTGATCGTGGCGCCAGTGGTGAAACCCGACAACTCGTCAGCAAGGAAGACCACGGCGAAGCCGATCTCTTCCGGCTTGGCCAGACGCTTCACCGGCACGGAGTCGATGATGCCTTTGAGGATGTCTTCACGGATCGAGGTCACCATCTTGGTGGCAACATAGCCCGGAGCGATGGCGTTTACCGTCACCCCCTTGGTCGCCAGCTCTTGCGCCAGCGCCTTGGTGAAGCCGATCACGCCCGCTTTGGCGGCGGAGTAGTTGGTTTGACCGGCCTGGCCCTTGACGCCATTGACCGACGAAATGTTGATGATGCGGCCCCAGCCACGGGCAGCCATCTTGGCCGAAACCTGCTTGGTGACGTTGAACAGGCTGGAGAGGTTGGTGTTGATCACCGCATCCCATTGCTCACGTTCCATCTTGGCAAACATCTTGTCGCGGGTGATACCGGCGTTGTTCACGAGGATGTCGATCGGGCCAGCTTTTTGTTCGGCTTCCTCGACCAGCTTCTGCACCGAGGCCAAATCGGACACATCACCGGCGACAGTAACGAAATCCTTGAAACCGGCTGCGGCTTGTTCTTTCAGCCATTCTTCCGGCTTGTCAAACTCCGGATGGTAAGCAGCAACAACTTTATGGCCGGCTTGGGCCAAAGACTGGGCGATCGCAGTGCCCAGGCCGCCCATGGCGCCGGTCACGAGTGCAACTCTTTGGGTCATTCTCGAATCCTCAAAACGGATAATCGTTTCCGGAAACGCCCGCGGCAACATGGCCGAAGGCGTCCGAACCTGACTTGTGGCAGTAGCACGACCACAGGCCATCCAGCATTATAAGACCATTCAGGCCTTTTCTTTCACATAACTTCCGGGGGCAGGTTGAATCGGCTCGTAGTTTGCGTTGCCCAGCCCTGCCCGCGCCTTGATCTTGCGCCCGTCGAACTGGCCGAGCCATTCAATCCAGCGCGGCCACCAACTCCCCGGCACCTCGGTTGCGCCTTCCAGCCACTCATCCGGCGCGGTGACATCCTCCTCGCTCGTCCAGTAACTGCGCTTGTTTTTCGACGCCGGGTTGATCGTGCCCGCGATGTGGCCGGAGGCCGCCAGCACGAACGTGGTGTCGCCGCCGAGCAGCTTGCGTCCGAGGTAAGAGGTTTTCCACGGCACGATGTGATCTTCGCGTGCGGCCATGAAAAAGGCGGGAGCGTCGATCTTGGCGAGGTCGATCTTCTGCCCGGTCACGGTCAGTTTCCCCGGCACACGCAGGTTGTTTTCGAGATACATGTTCCGCAGATACCACGCCATGAACGGCCCCGGCAGATTGGTCGGATCCGAATTCCAGTACAGCAGATCGAACGCTTTCGGCGTCGTACCCTTGAGATAGTTGCCGATCACGTACTGCCAGACGAGGTCGTTGGCGCGCAGGAAAGAGAACACATTGGCGAGTTCCTGACCGTAGAGCAGGCCGCGCTTGCCAATCGACGCCTCGCGTGCGGCAACGCTCGCCTCATCGACCAGACAGCCGATCTCGCCGGTATCGGAGAAATCGAGCATCGTGGTGAGAAAGGTCACACTCGACACCGGGTCTTCCCCGCGCGCCCGCTCCGCAGCCAGCGCCGACGCGAGGACGGTGCCACCGACGCAGAAACCGAGCACGTTGGGCTTTTTGACCTTGGTGATGTCGCGCACCACCTTCAACGCCGTCAGCGGCCCGAGCGCGACGTAATCGTCCCATCCCAGGGTCGCCTCGGCGGCGGTCGCATTTTTCCACGACACCATGAACACGGTGTAGCCCTGCTCGACGATGTAACGCACCAGCGAATTTTCCGGCTGCAAGTCGAGGATGTAGTACTTGTTGATGCACGGCGGCACGATCAGGAGCGGCGTCTGCGCCACCTGCTCGGTCGACGGCGAATACTGGATGAGCTGAATCAGCTCGTTCTCGTAGACCACCGCCCCCGGCGTGATCGCCAGATTTCTGCCGACCTCGAACACCGACTCATCGGTCATCGAGATATGGCCTTTCTCCAGATCGGCGAGCAGGTTCTTGACCCCCTGGGCGATGCTCTCCCCCTTGGTCTCGATCGCGGTGCGGATGAAGTCGGGGTTGGTCGCGGCGAAATTGGACGGCGCCAGCGCATCGACATATTGCGCGGTGAGAAACTGCACCCGCGCCTTCGCCCGCCCATCTTCCATCGGGATGCTGTCGGCGACCTGATTGAGAAATTTGGAGTTGATCAGGTAAGCCTGGCGCAGATAGTCAAACACCGGGCTGGAGGCCCATTCCGGCGAAGCAAAGCGCCTGTCGGACGGCTCAGGCGTCACCACCTGCGGCCCGGACTCACCGGGCTTGCGCCCCAGCAGCGATGTCCACAACGCCACGTGCTGGTTGGCAAACTCATGCTGCAAGCGGGTAAATTCCTGCGCCTCGGGCAAAGGCAGGCTGGCTGCCGCCGTCCCGGAGGAGTCCTGCATGGCGGCGTGCTGCTTGGCGACCGTGTCAAAAAAACCGGTGACCATCGCCTGCCCGGCCTGCAGCATGGCTTGAATGGCGGCAGCTTGTTGCGGCCCGTTGTTGTTTGAATCAGACATGACGCTTCTCCCTCGGCCCGAACACCGGGCTCTCTCGTTTAATGTTATCTCGGCATTCTATCCGGCTTGCCCATGATAATGATAATGGCGCCGAACATCACAACGATCAAGCGCGCCCGGCAAGCCACACCAGCGAAGCAAAACGCCCGGTCTGGCCTTCGCGGCGATACGAAAAAAAATTTCCCGTGTCGCTTGCCGTACACACTCCCCCCCCATACACCTGCCCCACCCCCACCGCAGCCAGACGCTGACGCGCCAGCACAAACAGATCAGCCCGCCATTTGCCCGCCCGCCGGGACGCGACAAAAGCCGCTTCGGCCTCAGCGTCGTGGGCGAGGAAAATCGCCCTGACCTCACCGCCCACTTCAAACGCCGTCGGCCCGATCGCCGGCCCCAGCCAGGCCATGATACATGCCGGCGCCAGCGCCATTTTCGCCACCGTCGCCTCCAGCACACCCGCGGCCAGCCCGCGCCAGCCCGCGTGCGCCACGGCCACCACACTGCCCGCCTCATCGCAGAACAACACCGGCAGACAGTCCGCCGTCAGCACCGCACACACGCGGCCGACCGTGCGCGTCACCGCAGCATCCGCGACCGGGACGCCAGCGATCCCCGCCCCGGCATCCACCACGCCGCAGCCATGCACCTGCTCCAGCCAGCACGGCTCAGCGGGCAGATGCAGACGCAAACGCGCGCGATTGGCCGCCACCGCCGTCGGCTCATCCCCGACATGCGTCGCCAGATTGAAACTTGCCCACGGCGCGGC
>BNUB01000109.1 GCA_025997045.1 Betaproteobacteria bacterium | reverse complement strand
CCGCTGGCCTTTATTGGCGCGGTGCGCGGGGATAGCGCGCAGGATTTCCGGCAGTCTTGCATCGAAATGCTGACCCGCACCGAAGCGCTGGATTTCATGATTGATACCGTCAAGGAAGTTGCCCTGACCGTAGGGAAAGCCTCCGCATGAATATCCTGCTGATTTCCCAATGCGAAAAACGCGCCCTGACCGAAACCCGCCGTATTCTCGACCAATTCGCTGAACGGCGCGGCGAACGCGTCTGGCAAACCCCCATCACCCAGGCCGGTCTGGATACCCTCCGCAAGCTGTTGCGTAAAACCGCCCGTAAAAATACCGCCGTTGCCTGCCACTGGATTCGCGGACTCGACCATAGCGAACTGATCTGGATTGTGGGTGATGCCAGCCGTTTCAACGCACAGGGCGCCGTGCCGACCAATACCACTCGCAACGACATCTTGCGTGGCAAAGATGAAAACGATTGGCATACGCTCGAAGACATTCGCCTGCTGGCGCAAATGGCGGCGTTGTTGCACGATTTGGGCAAGGCCTGTGAGGCTTTTCAGCAGCGGCTATTTCATAAACCGAAAGAAACCAATCTGTACCGCCATGAATGGGTTTCGTTGCGCCTGTGGCAAGCGTTTGTCGGAGATGACGACGACGCTGCCTGGTTGCAACGGTTGAGTTCCCCCTCCGCCGATGACGATTGGCGCAAAGCGGCGGCTTTATGCACCGGTCTGGAACACGCCCCTCTGCCTTTTGAAAAACTGCCGCCACTGGCGAAAGCCATCGGCTGGCTGATTGTCAGTCATCACCGCTTACCGGTGCTGCCGGTTTTTGACGAAATGGGATCCAAAAAACAGTTGCGGTTGGGTCAGCGTGATTCGGATTTTAATCGGTTGGATAGACTGCCGAATCTGCTCGAATCCATGCAACACCACTGGAACGAATGCGAGCGTGAGACCGATGCAACAGAGACGGCGACATATTGGCGTTTCAAACATCCGCTGCCGGTTTGCCAACCTCGCTGGCGCGCCAAGGCAAGCAAAATCGCCACGCATCTATTCGCCCTGTGTCAAAAACCCGGCAAAGACAACTGGTTGGATAACCCCTATGTGATGCACCTTGCGCGTCTGAACCTGATGCTGGCAGACCACTACTATTCTGCGCTGCCTCCTGATTCGCCGGAACGCCTGCGTGGCGACCATTCAGGGCTGCTCTTTGCCAACACGGATAAAACAGGCAAGCCCAATCAATCTTTGGAAGAACACCTGCTTGGCGTAACACATAGCGTTGCCAACATCGCCTATGCACTGCCCAACTTTGCGCGCCATTTGCCGCATCTGGCACGTCATCGCGGTCTGCGTCAGCGCAGCCGCCTGCCAAACTTTACCTGGCAAAACAAAGCCGCCGATGCGGCGGAAGCCCTGCGTTTGCAAGCGGCTGAACAAGGCGCTTTCATCATCAATATGGCCTCGACCGGCTGCGGCAAAACGCTGGCGAACGCCCGCATCATGTACGCTCTGGCGGATCCCCAGCAAGGCGCGCGCTGTACCTTCGCCCTGGGCTTGCGAACCCTGACCTTGCAAACCGGGCGCAGCTACCGTCAGGATCTGCATCTGGACGAGGATGAACTGGCGGTACGTGTTGGCGGTTCCGCCAGTCGTGCCTTGTTCGATTATTACCAGCAGCAGGCGGAAGCGCAGGGTTCCGCCTCCATACAGGAACTCACCGAAGAAGACAGTCATGTTGTCTACGAAGGTCAAACATTGGCGGACGGATTACTTGGCAAAGCCATGCGGGACCCTCATACCCAATCCCTGTTATCCGCGCCCATGCTGGTATGCACCATCGACCATCTGATGCCAGCGACCGAAGCCCAACGTGCCGGGCGACAAATTACGCCCATGCTGCGTTTGATGAGTAGCGATCTGGCGCTGGATGAACTGGACGATTTCGACCTGGCTGATTTACCCGCATTAACCCGTCTGGTGCACTGGGCGGGGATGCTGGGGACGCGGGTACTGATTTCTTCAGCCACTTTGCCGCCCGCTCTGGTGGAAGGACTATATCTCGCCTACCGCGCCGGACGCGGGCATTATCAGAAAAACCGTGATCAAGAAAAGACCAATTCGCCAATCGCCTGTCTGTGGGTAGACGAATTCAGTACCGAATCCCAGGCTTGTGCCGACCTTGAAATTTTCCGCAACAAACACGCCGCATTTGTACAAAAGCGTGTGCAGGCCTTGGGAAAAGTCACGCCCAGTCGCCGTGGCGAACTGTTGCCGCTCGTCATCGCCAGCAAGGAAAAACACGAAATCCGCAACGAATTTGCCGCCCGTGTCCGCGAAACCATACTCCATGCCCATGATTCGCATCATGAAATCTGCCCGCAGAGCGGCAAACAGATCAGCTTTGGTCTGGTGCGTATGGCGAATATCGAACCCTTATTTGACGTTGCGCTGGAATTGTTTCGACTGGGCGCGCCGGATGATTACCGCATTCATTTGTGCGTCTATCACTCGCGCTTCCCGCTGCTGCTGCGTTCTGCCATTGAACGGCGGTTGGACAATACGCTGAATCGGCGCAAGCCAGAAGCCGTCTATGCCATCCCGGAAATCCGCAAAGCCATTGACGATTTTCCGGAACGACATCATCTGTTCGTTGTGCTCGGCTCCCCGGTCACGGAAGTGGGTCGTGACCATGATTACGACTGGGCTGTCGTCGAACCCTCGTCCATGCGTTCACTCATCCAGTTGGCAGGCCGGATTCAACGCCACCGCAATACGCCCTGCCCGGAAAACAAGCCGAATATTCTGATTTTCGATACCAACCTGCGCCATTTTCAGCAGGAACGAAGCAATGCCGCTTTCATCCGCCCCGGCTTTGAGAGCGGCGCACGGGAACCCCGTCACGAGTTTCGCCTCATCACGCATCGACTTGGCAAATTGTTACGGGAAAACGAATACAAGACCATCACCGCCCGCCCGCGTATCCAGCCTCGCCCTCAAACAGACCGGCAACCCAAACAGAGTCTTGTTGATCTGGAACATGCCCGCTTGTTTGACACCATGCTGCCGAAAGAAGTAGAGACACAAACCGCAGCCCGTCATGCCAAGCCCGCCGGGTTGAATGCCGCGAGCGCATGGCAATCGCCACGCGCGGCGCTGACATGGGCGCTCCCCCAACAACAGCCTTTCCGCGACGACAGTTCAATCCCGGAAACCGATCTCCTGTTCCTGCCGGATGAGCACGACGAACAAACGCTGGTACTGCACCGTATTGATCCCGTCGGGCACGGACAGCCGGACCTCTACACCAAGATAGAGAGTTATCTGGAACCCGTTGATCTGGAAGCCTTGCTTGGCGCACGCATTTCGCCCTGGGGACAGAATGACCTGCTGGCGCTACTGGAAGAACAGGTAGAAGCGCAAGATTTGCCCCTGCGTGCCTGCGCTGAACGCTTCACCACGGTCAGTGTCTACGCAAGCAAGAACGGCTGGCGCTACCACCCGGTTTTGGGGTTCGCCAAGAAAAAATAGACCGGGCAGGAAAACCTGCCCGGAAGTTTGCTGCCTGTTCGGCAGTGGATGGCATTCAACAAAAAAACTATTTTCTGAGCTGCCTGTTCGGCAGTGCAACCAGCGTTGGCAAGTATATCAAAATTTTATCAATAAAAACACTATGGTTGACATCTGCCCGCTCGGCATCTACACTGACGATGGCATTTGCCGAGTCGATTTGGAGTTCACTTGATGACTGAAACAACAGATCAAAATTCTCGAACGGCAGCCTTCCGTGCCGCTATCGCCCACTTCATCAACGAACGCTTTGAGACAAAGCGCAAAGGTGCAAGTGATGAAACTGCCGCATCCCTCGCCGCCAGGTATGAATACAGCACCTGGCTTGCGGATGCGGCGCGGCGGGTTGGGCAAATTCAGGCCGTTACCCATGTTTTGAAAGCCACCCATCCCGACGCGCGGGGCAGCAGTTTTCATGTAACACCAGAACGCTTACCGCAGCACCTTGAAATCGGCACTCATTCGCTCGGCGAACATTACGCCGATGACATCGTGGGTAACGCCGCCGCGCTGGATGTTTACAAATTCCTTAAAGTAGAAGTGGAAAACCGCCGACTGTTGGACTGGTTCCTGCAAGACGATACCGATTTACTGTCTGCGCTGCATGACAACAAAGCGACGGCGCAAGAATGGGCGGCTGCGTTCAAAGGGCTGGTTCGCCTCTCGTCCGCTGCGTTGGCATCGCATGAAAAAGCCAAGCAGGTTTACTGGTGCTGCTCTGGCGAACCAACGGATGATGCAGGCTTTCATCTACTACAGCCCCTTTTTTCCAGCACACTCGCTCATGCTGTACATACAGAAATCAGCGAGGCGCGCTTCGGTGAAGCCAATACCAAAGCGCGCCACGCCAAGCGAGACAAACAAGCCCATGATGGTATTTACAGGAACTACCTCAACCTTGTGGCGCGCAAGCTGGGCGGAACCAAGCCACAAAATATCAGTCAATTGAACAGCGAACGCGGCGGCATCAATTACCTGCTCGCATCATTGCCTCCTCCCCCTTGGGGTCAGGAACGTCCAGTGAGCTTTCTTGGGATTGATTCGGTGTTCTCCCATTTTATTCGCTCCAAGGACGCTTACTTATTGATTCAGGCACTTCGCCAGTTGCTGAAAAGCAATCCCGACCCAACGATGGAAACCCGCATCAAACGCGAGCGTATCGAACAAGAACTGGGGAAGGCTCTGGCAGCCTTTGGTCTGGAAGTACGGTATCGACTTCACGCTGGCTGGACGCGCAATGAGAGCTGCAAACTGCACTTGTCCGAACAACTCTGGCTAGACCCGGAACGTGCCGAATTACCGCCTCGCGCTGACCATGAAGAAGACATCGCCTTCACTCAGGCTTTTGAGTGGAAAGACTGGCCTGACGAAGTGGCAACCCGTTTCGCCCGCGAACTGAACGACATCCTGCATAAGGCCAAACTGCCCGTGGGCGATACTGAACTGAAACACTGGGCCAAACAAGCCATCGTTGATGCTGACTGGCCTGCGACCATGCAACGCCGTGCAGTTTTATCGCAATCCGCCGAGGAGCAGACTCATGGCTGAATGCCCCTATTTTGAACACTTGTTGGTTATTCCGCATCTGCGGGTACAAAACGCCAACGCAATTTCCAGCCCACTCACACACGGCTTTCCGTCCATGACGGCCTTCCTTGGGCTGATGTGGGCGTTGGAACGTAAAACGATGGCGCACGGGCTGGATTTATGTTTTCAGGCCATCGGTGTGGTTTGCCATGACCATCAGGAAC
>BNUB01000108.1 GCA_025997045.1 Betaproteobacteria bacterium | reverse complement strand
GCGGAACAGGGGTTGCATCCCGCTCGGCGACGAGGTTAGTGCCGTTATTGGTCAGGCTGAAATTAGCGGAGAAAGATATGCCTCCCGTGAGGGTGGCGGTGGGGTTGCTGTTACCGGTGAGGCTTCCCCCGCTTGTTGTGATGAGATTGATGCTTTGGCCTTCGGTGAGGGCGCTCAGGTTGGGGGCGCTGCCGTCGAGAGCGAGGTGGACGGTGCTGCTGTCAATGTTCGCGTTCCCCGTGACGGTGAGCAGGGTTTCATCGTCGATGATGTCGCCGGGCAGGTAGAAACGCAGGGTCGCGTTTTGGGCGGAGAGGTCGCCATCATAGGTCGCGCTGCCGTGTAC
This sequence comes from Betaproteobacteria bacterium, assembly GCA_025997045.1. Classification (GTDB taxonomy): domain Bacteria; phylum Pseudomonadota; class Gammaproteobacteria; order Burkholderiales; family Rhodocyclaceae; genus WRNU01. Next base: position 4,987 of record BNUB01000108.1, on the reverse strand, counting down.
CGTGAGGGAGCCGTTATTCAGTGAGTGCGAGTAACTACTCCGGTTGAACCCGGTGCCGTCAAGCAAAGTGAGGTACGTCGAGGCAAGGTCGCTGCCAAGTTCCAGTGTTCCGCTCTGTACCGTGGTCATGCCGGTATAGTCGTTCGTGCCGGAGAGGGTGAGAGTAGTGCCGGGGTTGGCGGTCAGGTTGCCATCGCCGGTGACATCTTTGCCAAATGTGCCGTTGAAAGCCAGCGTCAGCGTTGCGTCAGTGGCTACGGTGATGCCGCTGGTGCCGCCTGCCGCCGCCGCGCTGTTCAACTGCAAGGTGCCGACGTTGATGGTGGTCGCGCCGCTGTAGTTATTGGTTCCGCTCAAAATCAGCGTACCCGTGCCGTCTTTGGTCAGGTCGCCGCCACTCACCACGCCGGAAATTTCCGCGTTGATGCCGCTTTGAATGGCAAAGGTGCCGCCGCCTGAGCCGAGCGTCCATGCCTTTGTGTAGTTTTGGGTCAGCAAGCCGATTGTGCCGCCGTTCAGTCCAAAAGCGGAATCGCTGGTCAGGGTGAGGTTTTCGACGGTGCCTGCGCCATCTGTGACGTTGAAGGTGAAATCTACTGATTGGCTGGCGAAGTCGCTGTAGAGGTAGCCGTTGGCTTCTTCGCTGAAGATGTGCAGGATGTAAGTGCCGGTGGCAAGGGTAGAACCGCCGCTGGGGTCTGCGGCGTTGAAGCTGCCGGTCGCGCTGGATGTTGTGTCGACGTAGCGGGCATATAAATCTGTCGTGGCGTCTTGGGTTAAAAAGCCGGAGACGTATTGCTTTGCGCCAGCGGGCGGATTAGTCATCGTGTCAAGGATAGGCGCGGTGGCGAGGGTGAAAGTCAGTGGCGTGGAGTTTAGCGTCAGCGTGGGCGTGGCAATGCTGGAGGTGAGGAAGGTGAATTTTCGTGCGCCAGTTGGTTGCGCCGCTGACTGGTAGCCGCTCGTTGTGGTCGTGGCAGATTTGCCAGAGCTTGAGGCGCTGGCATCAGAGGTGAAGAGAACATATGTCAGATCTAAATTGAAAGCGGGGCGGACAACATACGCCGAAGAATCGACGAGGTCGCCGACGCGGCTGCCGCCGGCAGACCACCCGGTAAGGGCGTAGTTATCGAAGCTGTACGGCGAGCGCAGCCACCACGAAGAAGAGTATTTTCGGATGTCATTATTACCAATGGTATACCATTCATTCCCGGAGAGTGCCCAGTGCAAGCCCGTTGTTGTATTACCATTGATGCCATCGGCGGTCGTCAACGTCCGCGCATTAATCTCATCCTGCTCTTTGTCGGAAAGCCCATTTGCTATGCCATTCATCGCGTCTTGCAAGGTGCTGCCCTGATATTCGTTCGGACGACCGCCGTCGCAACTTCCGGCATAGCTGCCACATTCGCTACCATATGTACGGAATGCCGAACTACTAAAATAGCCACCCACGTCACCATTCCTTGATAACAGGGTTACGCTGTTTGCGGCTGCTCCAACGCTTCCGTAAGCACTTCCATTGGTATAAATATCTTTACTGGTATTCCCAATTACGACCCACTCGTGCCCGCCAAAGTTGATTTGCGTGCTGTTGATGTGTGTGGCTGCGCTCGCTATCGGGTGGGAAGGAAGCTGCCATTGCGAGGTCTGCGCCGCCGCAGACAAAGACACCAGCGCCAGCGCGGAGGCGACCGCCAAGGCCAAGGGGTGACGTGCTGTTAGCGGCTTGCTTGCTTGCTTGCTTGCTTGCTTGCTTGCTTGCTTGCTTGCTTGCTTGCTTGCTTGCTTGCTTGCTTGCTTGCTTGCTTGCTTGCTTGCTTGCTTGCTTGCTTGCAAAAATTGTTGTGCCTGTTTTTGAAAAGTCAAGGGAATTTACGGGGTTTTGCATGATTTATTTTGCCTTTTGAAGGTGGAGGAAATTCGGGGGATTTTAGTCTCTTTTGCGTGAGGCTGACGGTGAAATAATTCCTGTCAATGCGCTGATCAGAAGGGTAACTGCACGCCCGGCCACACGTCATTCAATGCGCTGCGAAACGCCTGCTGGATGCGGGCGAGGGCGGCGGCGTTGTCGGCTTCGAAACGCAGCACGACGACCGGGGTGGTGTTGGAAGCGCGGGCGAGGCCGAAGCCGTCGGCGTATTCGACCCGCACTCCGTCAAGGGTGATGATCTCCACCGCGTCCGCGAACGGGGCTTTTTCGCGCAGGCGGCGCACCAGCTCGAAAGGCTCGCCTTCGTTGAGTTTGATGTTCAGCTCGGGCGTGCTCAGGGCGTTGGGCAGGGCCTCGAGCACAGCGTTGGCCTCAGCCGTGCGCGACAGGATTTCGAGCAGCCGCGCCCCGGCGTAGAGGCCATCGTCGAAGCCGTACCAGCGCTCCTTGAAAAACACATGCCCGCTCATCTCGCCCGCGAGCGGTGCGCCGGTTTCCTTGAGTTTGGCTTTGACCAGCGCGTGGCCGGTGTTCCACATCGTCGGCTTGCCGCCGCGCTCGCGCACCCAGTCGGCGAGCTTGCGCGTGCATTTGACGTCGTAAATGATCTCGCCGCCGGGGACGCGGTCGAGCACGTCGGCCGCGAACAGCATCAACTGGCGGTCGGGGAAAATGATTTCGCCGTCTTTGGTCACGACGCCAAGGCGGTCACCGTCGCCATCGAAGGCGAGGCCGAGCTCGGCGTCGGTCTCGCGCAGGGCGCGGATGACGTCCTGGAGGTTTTCCGGCTTCGAGGGGTCGGGGTGGTGATTGGGGAAATGGCCGTCGACTTCGGTGTACAGCTCGACGAGTTCGCAGCCGAGTTGCCTGAAGAGTTGCGGCGCGACCGCACCGCCCACGCCGTTGCCACAGTCGATGACGATCTTCAGCGGGCGGGCGAGTTTGACGTCGCGGGTGATGCGGGCGAGGTAGTCGTCGATCACCTGCGCCTGGCTGAGCTTGCCCGCGCCATGCGCGAGGCGCTCGTCAGCAATGCGCTGGCGCAGCGCCTGAATTTGTTCGCCGTAGAGGGTTTCGCCCCCCAGCACGAGCTTCAGCCCGTTGTAATCGGGCGGGTTGTGGCTGCCCGTGACCGAGACGCAGGCGTGGACGCCGAGCTGGTGCGCGGCGAAATAGGTGACAGGGGTGGGCACAACGCCGATGTCGATCACGTCCACGCCTGCGGCGCGGATACCGTCCGCCAGCGCACCGGCGAGCATGGGGCCGGACAGGCGTCCGTCGCGCCCGACCACGATCGCCTGCTGCCCACGGGCAATGGCTTCGCTGCCAATGGCATGGCCAATGGCGCGCACGGAGTCGGCGGTGAGGGTTTTGCCGACGATGCCGCGGATGTCGTAAGCCTTGAAGATTTCTGCGGCGGGAGTGGGGTAGGTCGCCATGTCGTTACCGTGCTTGACTGAATGCGCCCCTCGCCCGCGTGCGGGAGAGGGGCTGGGGGAGAGGGCAGGCGTGTGCCGGGTTCAGCGATGCCCTTCGGGCCGTTTACCCGTCAAGGTGTAACGCGCACCGCAATACGGGCACACCGCCTGCCCGTCATGGCGCAGGTCGAGAAACACCCGTGGGTGCCGCGCCCAGAGCGGTTCGTCGGGACGCGGGCAGGCGAGCGGCAGGTCGCGGGCGGTGACGATGATGGGGGTATCTTTGCTGTAAGCCATGGCGCGGCCCCTTATCCGTTGACCCGGGTGAGCCAGTGTTTGTAAGTGGGGGCGCGGCCATTGACGACCTCGAAGAACCTGTCTTGCAGCTTCGTGGTGATCGGGCCGCGGTGGCCTTCACCGATTCTGCGGTCATCGACTTCGCGGATCGGGGTCACTTCTGCCGCGGTGCCGGTGAAAAAGGCTTCGTCGGCGAGATAGACATCATCGCGGGTGAGGCGGCGCGACAGCACTTCGTAACCCAGCTCACGCGCCAGGGTGATGATCGTATCGCGGGTGATGCCGGTGAGCGCGGACGCAATCTCCGGCTCGATGATCTTGCCGTCCTTGACGATGAAGAGGTTTTCGCCCGAACCTTCGGCGACGAAGCCCTGATTGTCGAGCAGCAGCGCTTCGTCATAGCCCGCGCCGGTGGCTTCGAGGTTGGCGAGCACCGAATTCGGATAATTGGCGGCGAGCTTGGCGCGCGGCATGGCCGAATTGACGTGGTGACGGGTGTAGGACGACACCTTTACCCGGATCCCTTTTTCCAGCCCGTCTTCGCCCAGATAAGCGCCCCACGGCCAGGCCGCGATGATGACGTGGACGGAAGCGCCCCGGGTTGACACCCCCAGCTTTTCCGCGCCGTAGAAGGCGAGCGGGCGGATGTAGCACGATTCGAGCTTGTTCGCCCGCACCACTTCCTTCTGCGCCTCCATCAGCACTTCCCTGGAGTAGGGGATGTCCATCAGGTAAATCTTGCCGGAGTTGATCAGGCGCTGGGTGTGCTCGGCAAGGCGGAAGATCGCGGTGCCCTCAACGGTGTTGTAGGCGCGCACGCCCTCAAATACGGCCAGGCCGTAGTGCAGGGAGTGGGTCAGCACGTGCGTGGTCGCTTCGCGCCACGGGACGAGCTTGCCATCTTGCCAAATGAAGCCGTCGCGATCAGCCATGGACATTTCAGGGGTTCTCCACCAGGTCGGATTAAGTCGAAAATGCCCGCCAGGGAAGCGAGCGTAGCCGACGATTCTAACGCCAAAGTGGGTGGGCAGGACAGGCAGACGGAGGGTGCCGCAGGGCAACCGCACGGCCCGCCGCGTCCTGCGCTGGCGCTGGTGTCCTTACCGGCGGCGGCGCAATCGCAATGGCAGCTTGCTTCCCCCCCGATAGCCAGGGCGATTGCACCTAAACGGCATAGTCTGTTGTTCTTGCGCAACTTTATTTTTATATTCATCCTAACCTATTGTAAACGCACAACAAATCCCGTCTACTCTCGTTTTTTGAGCGTGCGATGGGGAAGAGTCTGATGGAGTATTTTGCGGTGATTGAAGACCCGAGGCAGGGGGTCGTTAAACACAATCTG
>BNUB01000107.1 GCA_025997045.1 Betaproteobacteria bacterium | reverse complement strand
GTATGAGAGTCTGACGATGACCTACTTTCACGAGCGAGGTGCTCACTATCATCGGCGCGGCCCTGTTTCACGGTCCTGTTCGGGAAGGGAAGGGGTGGTTCCAGGGTGCTATGGTCGTCAGACTATGAAGGGTCTGCCCAAGCGGAGTGTGCCTTGAGCCAAAGCGGGGAGAAGAAGGTGTTGTGTGATTGTGTAACGAGTGAAGAGCTGGGTAAAACAGCAAGTTTATAGGATCAAGCCTCACGGGCAATTAGTACGGGTTAGCTTAACGCATTACTGCGCTTCCACACCCCGCCTATCAACGTGGTAGTCTTCCACGACCCTACAGGGAGGTTAAACCTCCAGGGAAGTCTCATCTTGAGGCGAGTTTCCCGCTTAGATGCTTTCAGCGGTTATCTCTTCCGCACTTAGCTACCCGGCGATGCGACTGGCGTCACAACCGGTACACCAGGGGTGCGTCCACTCCGGTCCTCTCGTACTAGGAGCAGGCCCTCTCAAACTTCCAGCGCCCACGGCAGATAGGGACCAAACTGTCTCACGACGTTTTAAACCCAGCTCACGTACCACTTTAAATGGCGAACAGCCATACCCTTGGGACCGGCTACAGCCCCAGGATGTGATGAGCCGACATCGAGGTGCCAAACTCCGCCGTCGATGTGAACTCTTGGGCGGAATCAGCCTGTTATCCCCAGAGTACCTTTTATCCGTTGAGCGATGGCCCTTCCATACAGAACCACCGGATCACTATGACCTGCTTTCGCACCTGCTCGACTTGTTTGTCTCGCAGTCAAGCCTCCTTTTGCCATTGCGCTATCAGTACGATGTCCGACCGTACCTAGGAGACCTTCGTACTCCTCCGTTACCTTTTGGGAGGAGACCGCCCCAGTCAAACTGCCCACCATGCACGGTTCCCGACCCGGATTCACGGGCCAAGGTTAGAACCTCGACGACACCAGGGTGGTATTTCAAGGTTGGCTCCACGAGAACTGACGTCCCCGTCTCAATGCCTCCCACCTATCCTACACAAGTCCCGTCAAAGTCCAATGCAAAGCTACAGTAAAGGTTCATGGGGTCTTTCCGTCTAGCCGCGGGGAGATTGCATCTTCACAAACATTTCAACTTCGCTGAGTCTCAGGAGGAGACAGTGTGGCCATCGTTACGCCATTCGTGCAGGTCGGAACTTACCCGACAAGGAATTTCGCTACCTTAGGACCGTTATAGTTACGGCCGCCGTTTACCGGGGCTTCGATCAAGAGCTTGCACCCCATCACTTAACCTTCCGGCACCGGGCAGGCGTCACACCCTATACGTCCACTTTCGTGTTTGCAGAGTGCTGTGTTTTTAATAAACAGTCGCAGCCACCGATTCTCTGCGGCCCCTTCGCCCTTCGGATGTTCTCCTACAAGCTACCGGGGCATACCTTCTCCCGAAGTTACGGTATCAATTTGCCGAGTTCCTTCTCCTGAGTTCTCTCAAGCGCCTGGGTATTTTCTACCTGCCCACCTGTGTCGGTTTGCGGTACGGTCTCTCTATGACTGAAGCTTAGAGGCTTTTCCTGGAAGCATGGCATTAACCACTTCGGGTCACTTGAACCCTCGTTATCACGCCTCAGCTAAGCTTGAGGGATTTTCCTCCCAAGCACGCCTACACGCTTGAACCGGGACTTCCAACACCCGGCTGGCCTAGCCTTCTCCGTCCCCCCATCGCATCATAGAGCGGTACAGGAATATTAACCTGTTTCCCATCGACTACGCTTTTCAGCCTTGCCTTAGGGGCCGACTCACCCTGCGCCGATGAACGTTGCGCAGGAAACCTTGGGCTTTCGGCGAGGGTGCTTTTCACACCCTTTATCGCTACTCATGTCAGCATTCGCACTTCCGATACCTCCAGCATCCTTGACAAGACACCTTCTCAGGCTTACGGAACGCTCCCCTACCATGCGCTTTGCAGCACATCCGCAGCTTCGGTTCATGGCTTGAGCCCCGTTACATCTTCCGCGCAGGACGACTCGACTAGTGAGCTATTACGCTTTCTTTAAAGGATGGCTGCTTCTAAGCCAACCTCCTAGCTGTCTGGGCCTTCCCACCTCGTTTGCCACTTAGCCATGTATTTGGGACCTTAGCTGGCGGTCTGGGTTGTTTCCCTCTCGACCATGGACGTTAGCACCCACGGTCTGTCTGCCGTATATCACTCTGCGGTATTCGTAGTTTGCGATCGCGGGGTAGGTCTCAATGACCCCCCCAACGATTACAGTGCTCTACCCCCGCAGGTGTCCGTACGACGCACTACCTAAATAGTTTTCGGGGAGAACCAGCTATCTCCGGATTTGTTTAGCCTTTCACCCCTATCCACAGCTCATCCCCTAACTTTTCAACGTTAGTGGGTTCGGCCCTCCAGTACCTGTTACGGCACCTTCAGCCTGGCCATGGATAGATCATCCGGTTTCGGGTCTACGCCACGCTACTCTGTCGCCCTTATCAGACTCGCTTTCGCTACGCCTCCCCTATTCGGTTAAGCTCGCAACATGACGTAAGTCGCTGACCCATTATACAAAAGGTACGCAGTCACGGAACAATGTCCGCTCCCACTGTTTGTATGCATGCGGTTTCAGGATCTGTTTCACTCCCCTCCCGGGGTTCTTTTCGCCTTTCCCTCACGGTACTGGTTCACTATCGGTCGATCACGAGTATTTAGCCTTGGAGGATGGTCCCCCCATCTTCAGACAGGATTTCTCGTGTCCCGCCCTACTTGTCGCACACTCAGACCCGCCACCCAATTTTCGCCTACGGGGCTATCACCCTCTGTCGCCGGACTTTCCAGTCCGTTCGGCTAATTCGATGGTTTACGTGTGCTGGCTCCTGCGCGTTCGCTCGCCACTACTTGCGCAATCTCGGTTGATTTCTTTTCCTCGAGCTACTTAGATGTTTCAGTTCGCTCGGTTCGCCTCCGCTGGCCTATGTATTGAGCCAGGGATGACCCTTGCGGGCCGGGTTTCCCCATTCGGATATCGCGGGATCAAAGCTTCTTCGCCAGCTCCCCCACGCTTTTCGCAGGCCTGCACGTCCTTCTTCGCCTGTGATCGCCAAGGCATCCACCACATGCACTTCGTCGCTTGATCCTATAAGCTTGCTCCCTCAAACTCTCGCTTGAAGGGGCTACCCATAGTGCTCTTACTCGTTTGTGCGATGGCCGCGCCGCTGACCGGACACGTCCATCGATGCAATCACACAACTTCACACGCCCCGCTGCCAGGCCGGGCGTGTGACTTCTTCTTCCACTTTGTTAAAGAGCTGTTGACTACGGTAAGCAGTCAGGATTACATACCGCCCTGGTACGCAACTTCGTACGCAAGCCTGACTGCACACGCTGCTGAAGAACCTTCTTTTGTGCCACGCATCGTGCCACTTTCTGCCACCTTCGGCCACCTTCGTCTGGTGGAGCTGAACGGGATCGAACCGATGACCTACGGCTTGCAAAGCCGTCGCTCTCCCAACTGAGCTACAGCCCCCTGTCTCTTGATTTGTGGTGGGTCTGGTTGGGTTCGAACCAACGACCCCCGCCTTATCAAGACGGTGCTCTAACCAGCTGAGCTACAGACCCTCGTCTTTTTCCTGCCTTTGCTGCCCTTCCTGCTTTTGCTGCTCTTGCTCCGAGGCTCTTCAACGCTCTGGACAATCGATAGGTTGTGGGTACTTGACCCCTTGCGCTGCTTTTCTCTTGAAAGGAGGTGATCCAGCCGCACCTTCCGATACGGCTACCTTGTTACGACTTCACCCCAGTCATGAATCTCACCGTGGCAAACGCCCTCCCTTGCGGGTTAAGCTACCTGCTTCTGGTGAAACCCACTCCCATGGTGTGACGGGCGGTGTGTACAAGACCCGGGAACGTATTCACCGCGGCATGCTGATCCGCGATTACTAGCGATTCCGACTTCACGCAGTCGAGTTGCAGACTGCGATCCGGACTACGATCGGCTTTTATGGGGATTGGCTCCGCCTCGCGGCTTCGCAACCCTCTGTACCGACCATTGTATGACGTGTGAAGCCCTACCCATAAGGGCCATGAGGACTTGACGTCATCCCCACCTTCCTCCGGTTTGTCACCGGCAGTCTCACCAGAGTGCCCAACTAAATGATGGCAACTGATGACAGGGGTTGCGCTCGTTGCGGGACTTAACCCAACATCTCACGACACGAGCTGACGACAGCCATGCAGCACCTGTGTCCAGGCTCTCTTGCGAGCACTCCCGCATCTCTGCAGGATCCCTGGCATGTCAAGGGTAGGTAAGGTTTTTCGCGTTGCATCGAATTAATCCACATCATCCACCGCTTGTGCGGGTCCCCGTCAATTCCTTTGAGTTTTAACCTTGCGGCCGTACTCCCCAGGCGGTCAACTTCACGCGTTAGCTGCGTTACCCACGGAGTTACCTCCACGAACAACTAGTTGACATCGTTTAGGGCGTGGACTACCAGGGTATCTAATCCTGTTTGCTCCCCACGCTTTCGTGCTTGAGCGTCAGTACAGGCCCAGGGGGCTGCCTTCGCCATCGGTGTTCCTCCACATCTCTACGCATTTCACTGCTACACGTGGAATTCCACCCCCCTCTGCCGTACTCCAGTCTTGCAGTCACAAGCGCCATGCCCAGGTTAAGCCCGGGGATTTCACACCTGTCTTACAAAACCGCCTGCGCACCCTTTACGCCCAGTAATTCCGATTAACGCTCGCACCCTACGTATTACCGCGGCTGCTGGCACGTAGTTAGCCGGTGCTTTTTCTGTCGGTACCGTCATCTACCCGGATTATTTACCCAGGCTCTTTCTTCCCGACTAAAAGAGCTTTACAACCCGAAGGCCTTCTTCACTCACGCGGCATGGCTGGATCAGGCTTGCGCCCATTGTCCAAAATTCCCCACTGCTGCCTCCCGTAGGAGTCTGGGCCGTGTCTCAGTCCCAGTGTGGCGGATCGTCCTCTCAGACCCGCTACGGATCGTCGCCTTGGTGAGCCTTTACCTCACCAACTAGCTAATCCGACATCGGCCGCTCCAGGTGCGCGAGGCCCTTACGGGTCCCCCGCTTTCCCCCTCAGGGTTTATGCGGTATTAATCCGGCTTTCGCCGGGCTATCCCCCTCACTTGGGTACGTTCCGATGTGTTACTCACCCGTTCGCCACTAAACCCCGGAGCAAGCCCCAGGGTCTCGTTCGACTTGCATGTGTAAAGCATGCCGCCAGCGTTCAATCTGAGCCAGGATCAAACTCTTAAGTTCAATCCTACAAAGCACTCAAAATTCATCTCTGACTTCGAGTACTCAATCATTGCTGCTGTTTGCTTTCCGCAGCACAATGACCCAGTACCCACACTTATCGATTGTCCAATTTGTTAAAGAACTTCCTTCCTCACCAAACAGCCTTGCCGTTCAGCGAAGAGGCAGAATTCTGACTGAACTCCAATCAACAGTCAACCCCC
>BNUB01000106.1 GCA_025997045.1 Betaproteobacteria bacterium | reverse complement strand
TCTGGATGTCGCCAGCGGCCAGCGCCGCGTCGTAGTCTTTCTGGCTGGCGGAGCCAACAATATCCTTGGCGGAGGTTGAGAAGCTGGTCTTGTTGTCCACGCGCAACGTCCACGGTTGCGGCTGGTCGGGACGCGCGGAAACAGGCGGGGAGATCGTGTAACCACGCCCGGATTCAAGCAGTGAAATGATGTCCTGTATATCCTCACGGGTCGCTTTTTTGGAAAGCTGGTTGTATTCCGTGTTCGTGTCCCATGCACGGCCATCGTCTCGGGTTGAACCTTTGAGCAAAGCTGCTACACTGAGAGTGCGCCCTGTGGTCGGCTGGGATGGTTGAAGCTCTTCGGAGCCGGAGTAGGCCGTCGGGTTCCCCGGCAGGGCGTTTTCTATTTGTATCGCCGTGACTGCGTGCAGGTTCGTCTTGGCGGTCTTGCCCTTGTAGTCCTTCACTGTCAGGCGAACACGGTGCGTGTCGCCGTCGATTTTGACCGGGGCGTAAAAAACATGGATAGCCTGAACGTCAGGGTTGTTGTGGCGCGTGTCGGGGTGTGACTCTGCCAGCACCGCGTTTTGCGCCAGATGCTCGATGTCCTGCAAGGCAAGCAGTGAAGTCCATGAGCCACCCACCATCTTCTGCTGATCGTCTCTGGCAATGACCAGGTTCCAGCCGGTGTCGCGGTTCTTCAATTGCTGTTGCGGCTTCGCGCCATCGACCGTGCGGAACTTCTGCAATATCTGCCGCACAGCATTCCTCAGCCGCGTAACAACGCCAAAGCTCGGGCGCTCGCCCGGTTCTGCATAGGGGCGGCTCGAAACCGATGTCACCTGAACATCGGGCAGTCCGAACAGCCCTTGCCGCTGTCCCATCTTCCAGCCAAATGCACCCGTACGAGGCTGCCCATAATCCCCGCCCTCGATCTCCCCGCTGGCCGTGATGTTGAGCGGATACCGCTGGAACAACTTCATCGGCGTCAGCTTCAGCCGCTTTGCCGTGTTCTCGTAGTAGGCCGCGACCAGTTCAGCGTAGGCGGCATGGGTTTCGGCATCGAACCGCCCGGTGGCATCGAGTTGCTGCCTGATGGCCTGGGCGACAGAAGTGGGCGCGGGACGATTGCCGGGGGCGGAAGTGCCGGATGACGTTGTCACTGTCAGTAATTCTCCTGACTTATTGACAGTGACATCTTCCGCAGTTTGTGCTATACGCGCCTGGTCTTCCGACATCACCCGCGTCAGTTCCGCCTGAACAGGTTTGGACAGTGCTTGCCAATTGTTGCCAATTCTGTACTTTGTCGCCTGCGGCAGGTCGGCGCGGCTCAGGACATCCCGGCGCTGCGCGATGCTGGCACTCGTCCATATGAATTCTGCTTCTGCCGGGGTGAGCGTGGCGTCGACCATTTTGTCGGCGTCGGCAATATGGTTGTCGATCTCTTTTCCGGGGGCGGCAAGGTGATCGTCGATCTTTTTGCTGGCGTCAGCAACATGATCGGGCGCGGCGTCCTGCGCGACCCGCCCGTCAGGCGTGAGCAAGTCGGACTGCTGGCCCTGCGCTGCGCCCGGCTGCCCGCCATCGAGCGCAAAGGGAACAGCGTCGCGCTCACGGTCGATCTGATCTTTGGTCGGCTGGCCGGTGGCTTCCTGACGATCTGCGGCTTTACGCCGGGCAGCGTCGGCCCGCGCCTCGGCTTCGGTCTGGCCGGTCAGGTTTAGGCCAGCGCCATCCCCGGTGTCCAGCCCTCCAGTTCTTGCTGGAACAGGCGATAATTTTCCCGCGCTTCCTTCCGCAAGGATTCTATTTCTGACGGTGACAGCCGGTTTGAAGTTTGCAAGGTATCTTGCCTCGCTTTCGGTAAGCTCCCCGAATCCGTAACCAGTGGCGCGTTTGAACTCATGCTCAATGTCCCCGTGTTTCTCTCTCAGTCTTGCAAGGGTGTCGCCAGACAGCTTGATTGTGCCGCTGTATTTCTTGCCGGTCAATGAAACAATCGCGCCGATCTTGCCGCCATTTTTCAGGATGTAGTTCGCAAGCGACACCAGCGTCCCGCCTTGCGTGATCGTGTCATCGACCAGGATGTAGCTGCGTCCGCGCTCCACTTCTCCCGAGAATTCAGGGCGGTTGAAAATCCTGTCCAGCCCGTTCATCTGCGTCCGCTTCGGGCTGGATGACTGAACAATGTTCGTCCCGGAGGTCGCCCCGATGGATTTGGAGATCGCTGCCGAAACCGCAGCAGGAATCTGGTTCCTTCCGGATTCCTCGATAGAGATGACGCCCTGGACTATCGGGTTGCCGATGTCGCGCAGTTGCCCGACCAGTTCAGGCGTGACCAGCTTCTTCGCCAGGGCAATCGCAGCGCGGGCTTCCCCCTTCTTGCCCGCAACATAAAGCGGGTCAGATTCCGCTGTCCCAAGAGGGTGCGCGATGATAACGTCACGCACCCCGTCGGCTTCGGTCTGGCCGCTTAGTTCGAGGCTTTGGCCTGCTTGCGCTTCGCCTCGAACATCCGGTGTGCCAGATGGAGAAAGTCCTTCCTGTCCTCCGGCGTCATCCTCGCCACGTCGGCGCGTGCTCGCCTGAGCTTCTCGGCCCTGTCCTTCGATTGCATGATTGATTTCCTCTTCTGAAAAGCCAAGTGCCCGCATGGATTCTGCTTCTGACAGAATGCGCGGGCTGTTTTCCAACTCGTCGAACATGAAGGCGGTCGCATCGGCGTATTCCGCCGCGAGCTGCAAGGCGCGTTCATCGGCGATAGCAAGTTCCTGCTCCAGCCTGCGCTGCATGCGATCGGCCCGTTCATCGAGCCTCGACATGACGCGCTCGCGTCGGGCGTCCTGCGCCGCCTCGTAGTCGGCTTCGACCTGCTCGAACGTGCGCCCAACGGTTCTGATCTTCTGGCCGTCAGGCAAACGCTGGTTGAGCCGTGCGACATCCTGCTTGATCTTGTCGCGGTACAGCCTCTCCTGCTCCTCAGCATACTCCGCTTCGGCCTGCTGCGGGGAGGTGACGCGCTCACCGCCAAGCGCGTCCTGAATCATCTCCTCGATGACCCGCGTATCGGGATGCCCGTATTGATCGACCGGGATGCCGTAGCCCTGCGTGTTCAGGTAGTCGGCCAGCAGCGAGAGATCACGTGTGCCGTCGCGGCGGAACAAGCCCGGAGCGTAGCGGTTGGCGCGTGAAGTCTCGACGCCCAGGTCGGCGGCCATGTCGGGGTGGATGCCGCCCAGGTTGATGAGATCGCCCACCATGTCACGGCGGTTACTGCGCGAAACCGCAAACGGCGGGAATCAGGTGGCAATCGGCGGGAATTGGATGCAGGCCAGCATTGCCGACAAGATGATCGAGCCCGTCAGCCTGAATCTGGAAGGCTGGAACGGGAGCATGACTGAACTGCGGAAGCTGGCAAAGGACTGGTATTCGCAGAATCTGCAAGGGAAGTCATTCCCGAACGACGACATGGGCGTAGACGTTGGATTCGGTTCAGAAGGGAAAGGCACCGCCTTCCACACGTCCGGCAACACGCGCACCGGGTGGAAGGCAGAAATGGTTAAAGTGTTGCCGGGCCTGGTGAAACGCGCCGTCAAGATCGGCGAAACGTCCCCGGACGAAAGGCGTAACCAACGACACCAGGATGTTCCATACGCTGGTCGCACCACTGGCCGTCAACGGGCGCATCGTCACGGCGAAGATCACCTTGCGCGAGGCGAGGAACGGGCCAGACCCCACGCACAAGTTCTATGACATCGCCGCGCTGGAAATAGAAAACGGCCCGGAAGTGCCTGGCTTGAAAGGAATTCGTCGTGAATCCCCGCTGCCTGCTCCATCCGAACCGCTGCCTGTCAGTGTAGGCGATCTTGCCTCCGCAATCAACAACGACGGCATCAACTCGTATAACATGGCGGACATGAAACCTCCGCGTGCGGCATGGGGGAATTTCCCTGACGTGCAGATTCATGCCGATGAATCTGCCGTCAAACAGCATCCTGACTACCCCGCCGCAAAATCCGGGGATGCTGCTGCAGCGAGCCGTCTGGTCGCAGATACCATCAGCGACGAGCGGGTGCGCGCAATAAAGGAGATGGTGGGGGATGTTTATCCGGTTCTGGTAAGTGCACATGCCTACGAAGCAAACGGGGTCAACGCAATTCCAGAAGCCCTCGTTGATGCGCTTGCCAGTCGTTTGGCGTGGAAACTTGAAAGAAACATCGTTCAGACAAACGTCGTGGGTCATACAGGCGCAAACGGATTTGCCCGACTTGCGCGTCAGGCGGCATTCGATGGCGATGTTCAGCCCGGAACACAATATTTTCTGGTGGATGATTTTGTTGGGCAAGGCGGCACACTGGCAAATTTGCGGGGCTACATCGAATCCAGAGGAGGGATTGTCCTCGGAGCAACTTCATTGACAGGCAAGCAGTTTTCAGCCAAGCTAGGACTGTCTCGGACACAGTTGGACAAATTGAGGGGGAAACATGGTCAAGAACTCGAACGCTGGTGGCAAGCCCGCTTTGGTCACGGTTTCGACCGCCTTACTCAATCAGAAGCTCGGTACCTCGCCAACTCCACGGATGCTGACGCCATCAGAAATCGCATTGCTGCGGCGGAGCAAGCAGGAAATTCAAGACGCACTGATGAAGGCAGCGTAGGGATATCCACCCGGCGTTGAAGACATTTTCCGTAGTTTTGGAAATGACATTACAAACCGTACCGATGGACGAGCGATTACGTTTCCTGTGAGCATGGCCGGTAAGATCGTCCGGCACAAAGGCTTTGACATGAAGCGTATCGCTGGCGCGTTTGATACATTATTTAAAGACGCCGTACCGATGACATCAGAGCCTGAAAAGGCAAAAGAAGGGCACAAAGATCACACCAGAAACATTACGGGGTATCATCAGTACGTAAGCAAGTTTACGCAGGACGGGAAGGAGTATTACGTCCGTTTCACGGTACAACAGATGAATGCACGTCCTGGACATACCGGGCAGAACATCGCGCATTCCTCTTTCGTTTCGGAAGTGTCCGTGTACGAACAAGGCGCGAACCCTGAATCTGTGAGTTTCCGGGGTATTGACCCGGGCTTAACAGCAGGAAACGCGCCTATGGGCAAGAAGTTAGCACAATGGCTGACGGCTGGCAAGGGCGAAGTCTCCAAAGTCACCGACCCGGAGACCGGGGAGCCGATGCTGTTCATGCACTCTGGAGGGGAAGATTTCAACGAGATCAACCACGACATCGGCAGGTTTGGCGGGGTATTCATGTTGCCCGGTGATCACGTTGCCAGTATGAGCGGAAACTATGGGGAACGAAATTTCCCCTTATTCATGAACGGCAAGATTGCCTCTTCAGATGATGTGGCTGATTTCATTGATGACTCGCCGGATGAATTCAGATCAATTGTGGAACGATTCGTGCGTCGTGAGGTGTCGGATGAAGAGCTTGAAGCCTTGGCGGATGGAATCATCAACGAAAACTCTACTGGTGATGATTTCATCGACATAATTGGCGCGATTGATGAAGCTGACGCATTCAGTGACATGCAAAAGCTGCGTGGCGCTGTTGCAAGGGAGGCCGGTTTCGGAGCAGTGCACATTGATGACGAGTTTGGCGGCGACACGGTTCTCGTGACAGGCAAGAATCAAATCAAGTCTGCTGACGGGAATAACGGAGAATTTTCACGGGACAACGACAACATCAACTTCTCCATCGCCGCCAACCCGCCCACGACCAGCGCCCCGGCCACCAGCCCGCCCCCCACCAACTGGACAGTCGCCCCGCCCGGCACGATGATCAAATCCTTGTGGGACAACATCATCTACCAGCTTC
>BNUB01000105.1 GCA_025997045.1 Betaproteobacteria bacterium | reverse complement strand
CCAGAAATAATGCCCCGCCACCTTGCTCTGGTCGCCAGTGATGCTGATCGCACCAATCTCGACCTTGTTTCCGTCCCCCCCTTCCGTGCCGCTGGTCATGCTTGCGGTGGGGTTTTCGCTCCGCTTTCAATTGCCACGCAGCGACATTGGCGCGCTCACGCTGGGGCTGGGGCTGAAGCTGCTGCTCTTGCCCATGCTGGTGTGGCTGGGCTCGTCCCTGGTGGGCATGGAAGGCCAAATCTTGCAGACCAATGTGCTGGAGACGGCGATGCCGGCGATGATTACCGCCGCCGTGTTCGCCATCGCCCATAACCTCGCGCCGCGCCTGGCGGCGGCGCTGGTGGGCTATGGCATTCTGCTGTCCATGTTCAGTCTGCCGCTATGGGCATGGGCGCTGCGCCATCTGGCTTAAGCAAGTAAAAATATACGACGGCCATGGATTTCGGCCTGACGAAAAGCGTTTTTGCAGTCATAATGCGCCCCTTGCGTTTTGTTGGTTAACCTGCGTGATTTAATCCGGGCGGACAAGGAGATCCCATGAGCAGTGGAAAGATTGTGGCGGGTGTGGTCGTTGTGGCGGCACTCGCCGCAGCAGGCAGCACCTATGTGGCAAGCGGCAAGGTCGAGGATGCTTTTCGCGTCAGCCTGGTGGAGGCGGTCAAGCCTGCCAGCGGGATTTCGGTCGAGGTGCTGGATTACGAGCGTGGTTTCCTGAATTCGACCGCCAAAACCCGGTGGACGATCAATCATCCCGATTCCGGGCGTGACCCGCTGACGGACATTACCCTGAACCATGACATCAAACATGGCCCGCTGTCGGCGGGGGCGTCGATTGCCAAAATTCATACTGAACTGCAGACGCCGGAAGCGATCGCTACCGAGTTGAAATCCTTTTTCGGGGATAAGCCCGTGCTGACGGTTGATAGCGATATCGGCTGGAGTGGCAGTCAGCAGCACCATATCAGTTCGTCCAGTTTTGAAGGCAAGCTTCCGCAGCGCAAAGGCGATGACGTGTTGAATCTGTCCTGGGGCGGCATCGAGGGCGACATCACGGTAAACGGCGCTGCTGACCGGGTGCAAACCAATATCCGCCTGCCGGGGTTCAAGGCCAGCGGCACGGAAGGGGGGGACGGAAACAAGGTCGAGATTGGTGCGATCAGCATCACTGGCGACCAGAGCAAGGTGGCGGGGCATTATTTCTGGACCGGCACCTCGAACCTGTCAATTGCCAATTTCGAGTTCGAGTCCGGGCTTGCCGACGGGCGCTCGGCCAGGGTGGAGCAGATTTCCGCCAACTGGGGCATTACGCTCAAGGAAAAAGCGCTCGATATCGTGTTCAAGCTCGCGCTGGGCAAGGCGGAGATCGCGGAGAGCAAGATCGACGGTGCGACGGCTACGCTGGTGTATGAAAATCTCGACATCGACGCGCTCGACAATATTGCCCGTTTCCTTGAAAGCACGACGTCCGGGGAAGAGCTTGACAGCAAACTCGGAGCCATCTTTCTCGAACAGCTTCCGGCACTGCTCGAACGCAAACCGGCGTTTGTCTTGCGCGATGTGGAGGTGAAGTACCCCGATGGCAGCGCCAGCCTGAACCTGCGTGTCGGCTACGTTGGTAACGGCAAGATTGACGGATTCAACCCGTCAACCGATATTGCCGGTGAAGTCAATATCTCGTTCCCGCGCGTGCTGGCGACCCGTCTGCTGGGCGAACAAGTCCGCAAATCGGTGCTTGAGGATTTCGATGAAGAGGATGAGGACATAGAAGACCGTGCCGCCGAGATTGATGAGGTGGTGAAAGATCGGGTCGATCAACAGCTCGCCATGCTGACCGGGACGAACCTGTTCGAAGAGAAAGAAGGCGTGCTCTCTTCTGCCGTGTCCTACAAGGAAGGCGGTTTCGAGGTCAACGGCAAACCGTTTGACATCTCCGCGTTCCGGAGTCTGCTGCCGTTCTGATGGTTGATGCTTGCAAATAAAAAAAGCCGCCCGGAACTGAGGGCGGCTTTTTTGTAGGCGGGGTTGTTGTCAACTGAGTGAGAACCGAGCGTTCATTGCCCGGCTTTGGGATAACCCACGCGATCCAGTTGCCGATTCCACGCGCCGGCTTCAAAGCCCCTGAGCGGGGTTGTGCCTATCGTTGCCGTTGGCACGCCGGTGCCTTCACCAAAGAGTTTGTTGAACTCCGTGATGTCGTCATTGGTGGCGAGGATGATTTCATTGAACGGAACGCCGCGCGCCTGGAGCAGTGCACGGGCCTCATTACACATTGCGCCGCACTTGCCCTCGGTGTAGAGCACGACGGGGAAGTTTTCCGCCGCCTGGCGCTGAGTCCATGACGGGGTAGGGTTTGCGGCGTTGCCCGAGAGGCTTTTGACTTCGGCGTCGCCCGACGGCGGCGGGTGGTCGGTGTAATGCACCGTGCCGTCCTTGTCTTTCCAGCGGTAGGCGGTCTGGGCGTCGGCCGGGGCAGAGACGGCAAGCAGGGCGGCTACGGTCGTAGCCAGAATACTCAGTTTGCGAATCATGCGGTCACCATTCCATTATGACGCAGCAGGGCGTCGACTGTAGGTTTTCGGCCACGGAAGGCCACGAAAGATTGTAACGCGGGTCGACTGCCGCCGACAGCAAGAATTTCGCGCCAGAAACGTTCTCCGGTAACAGGGTCGAGCAAACTGCCCCTGTCTTTTTCCGCGCCCGTGCTGGTGCGGGCTTCCTCGAAAGCGGAGAAGGCATCGGCCGAGAGCACCTCAGCCCATTTGTAACTGTAGTACCCGGCCGCGTAGCCGCCCGCAAAAATATGCGAAAAACCATGCGGAAAGCGATGCCAGGCGGGGGGGAAGAGTACCGCCACTTCGCGCCGCACCTCATCGAGCAGCGCAAGCACACGCTCGATGGACACAATGTCATGTTCCGGAGCCAGCTCCGCGTGCACCAGCATGTCGAAGAGGGAAAACTCGATCTGACGCACCATTTGCATGCCGCTCTGGAAATGGCGGGCGGCGATCATCTTGTCGTAGAGCGTGCGCGGCAGCGGCTCGCCCGTGTCGACATGGGCCGTCATCCGGGAGAGCACGTCCCACTCCCAGCAGAAATTTTCCATGAACTGGCTGGGCAGTTCGACCGCGTCCCATTCCACGCCGTTGATGCCGGAGACGGCAAGCTCGTCAATGCGGGTGAGCAGATGGTGCAGGCCGTGGCCGGTTTCGTGAAAGAGGGTCAGCACGTCATCGTGGGTGAAGGTCGCCGGTTTGCCGTTGACCGGGCCGGGGAAGTTGCACACCAGATAGGCCACCGGGGTGGTGATGCCGTGGATGGTGAGCGAGCGGCTGCGCGCCGAATCCATCCAGGCCCCGCCGCGCTTGGTTTCGCGGGCGTGGAGGTCGAGGTAAAACTGGCCGATGAGCTTGCCGTTTTTCTGGATGCGGAAGAAACGGGTGTCTTCATCCCAGGTCGGCGCCTGATCGGCGACGATGTCGACGCCATAGAGGGTTTTGATGACATTGAACAGGCCGTCGAGCACGCGCGGTTCGGGGAAATACTGCTTCACTTCCTGATCGGAATAGGCGTAGCGTGCGACGCGCAGTTTCTCGGCGGCGTAGGCGACATCCCACGGTTCGAGGTGGGCAAGGCCGAGTTCAGCGGCGGCGAACGCGGTCAGCTCAGCGAGGTCGCGTTCGGCGAAGGGCTTCGCTTTCGCCGCCAGTTCGCGCAGGAAGTCGAGCACCTGCGCGGGGGAATCCGCCATCTTGGGTACGAGCGAGATTTCTGCCGGATTGCGGTAGCCGAGCAGCGTGGCTTCTTCGTGGCGCAAGGCGAGAATACGGCCGATCAGCGGGCCGTTATCCCATTCGGGCTTGCCCTGCTCGGAGGCACGGGTGGCGTGGGCGCGATACATGCGCTCACGCAGGGTACGATCGTCAGCGTATTGCAGCACCGGCAGGTAAGCGGGCATTTGCAGGGTGAATTTCCACCCCGGTTTGCCTTCGCTTTGCGCCGCAGCGCGGGCGGCGGCGCGGGCATCTTCCGGAATGCCGACGAGGCCCGTTTCCTCACTGATCCACTCGGCATGGGCGTTGGTGGCGTCGAGCAGGTTCTCCGAGAATTTCGCCGCGAGCTGCGAGAGTTCTTCCTGTATCGCCTTGAAGCGTGGTTTGACGGCTTCCGGCAGTTCCGCCCCCGACAGGCGAAAATCGCGGATCTCGTGGTCGAGAATGCGCTGGCGCACGGGAGAGAGGCGGGCGTATTCGGCGCTCTCGGCCAGCGTTTTGTATTGACGGAACAGCGCCAGGTTCTGCCCCAGATCCGCATAGAAAGCCGACACCTCGGGCAGCATCGTGTTGTAGGCCTCGCGCCAGGCGGGGATGTCCATCACGCTGTGCAAGTGGCCGACGACGCCCCAGGCGCGCCCCAGCTTTTCGCCGCTGTCGAACAGCGGGGCGACAAAGTTGTCCCAGCTCGGCGCGGTGGGGGTGGCAATGAGGCGCTCGACCAGCGCGCCGTATTCGGTCAGTAGCTGGCGAATGGCGGGGGCGACGTGTTCCGGCTCGATCGCGCTGAAGCGGGGCAGGTCGGAGAAATCGAGCAGGGGGTTGGCAGTCGCGGCGCTCATTTCAATACCTGTCCGGTCAGCCGCGTGTAAGCCTCACGGTATTTGCCCGCAGTGCGCGCCAGAATGTCGGGCGGCAGGGTCGGGGCCGGGGCTTGCTTGTTCCAGTCCAGGGTTTCGAGGTAGTCGCGCACGTATTGTTTGTCGAAAGACGGCGGGCTGATGCCTTCGCGGTAATCGCTGATGGGCCAGAAGCGCGAGGAATCGGGGGTGAGCACTTCGTCGATCAGGTGCAGAACCCCGGCGCGATCAATGCCGAATTCAAACTTGGTGTCGGCGATGATGATGCCGCGCCCGGCGGCGTAAGTGGCCGCTTCGGAGTACAGGGCAATCGACGCCTGTCTGGCCTGTTCGGCGAGTGCGGCGCCATCCACGCCCGCGCCGAGGGCGGCGGCGCAGAGTCGTTGCGCTTCGGCGAACGACAGGTTTTCGTCGTGGGCGCCGGCTTCGGCTTTGGAGGCGGGGGTGAAGATGGGCTGGCTCAGGCGTGCGGCCTGTTTGAGCCCGGCCGGGAGGGTGATGCCGCAGACCGCGCCGCTGTGCTGGTAATCCTTCCAGCCCGAGCCGATCAGGTAGCCGCGCACCACGGCTTCGATGGGCAGGGGTTGCAGGCGCTTCACCACCAGGGCGCGGCCCTTGACCTGCTCGCGCTCATCGGTGGCGACCACGGTTTCGGGGTCGATGCCGGTGAGCTGGTTGGGGATGATGTGGCCGAGGCGCTCGAACCAGAAGTTCGCCATCGCGGTGAGCACGCGACCCTTGTCGGGAATCGGCTCGGGGAGGATGACATCGAACGCGGACAGGCGGTCGCTGGTGACAATCAACAGACGCTCAGCGTCGATGGCGTAGATGTCGCGGACTTTGCCGCGACCCAGCAGCGGCAGGCTTTTGATGGACGATTCGAACAACGGCGTGCTCACGGTGGGGCATCCCTGCGGTGAAGTGGAAACCCCGCATTATAGGCGTCAGGCACAGACTATTGACGCTCAATGAGGACGCGCCAGGGCAATAGCACGAATGCCTCTGTCGTACATCTATAGAAATATTTTTTCAATCATCAACTTACCCACCCCTCTGTTCACAGACCACCAATTTGTGTAGTTTCCTGTCTTTTTGGAAGCCCCCATGAAGACGAAAGCAAAGCTGCGTTTAGCCGATGTATTTGTCTCGATCACCGACCTGCGCCAGCCGGATCAGGCGCACACGGGGCGCTCGCTCCCTTCCTGATTTTTTACCACGGTGGCGGCTGGTGTGTCGGCGATCTGGACAGCTACGACACGCTCTGCCGCAAGTTTGCCAATGGCAGCGGGGCAGTAGTGCTGGCGCCCCATTACCGCCTCGCGCCCGAGCATCCCTTTCCCGCCGCGCCCGATGATGCGCTGCTGGCAGTAAGCTGGGCGCGTGCCCACGGCCATGATTTCGGCCTCG
>BNUB01000104.1 GCA_025997045.1 Betaproteobacteria bacterium | reverse complement strand
ATCTTTATTTCGCCCACCTCAGCCAGCTTTTCCATCCCCGGCTTCCCCCCGTGGCGGGGATACACCCCAGCGCCTCGGTGCGTGCGGTGTTGCCGACGACGGTGGCGGTCAATGCTGGCGCGGTGGTGGAAGCCGGGGTGGAGCTTGGGGATGAAGTCATGATCGGCGCGGGCAGTTACATCGGCGCCGGGGTGAAAATCGGTCGTGGCACCTACATCGCCCCTCGGGTGACGATCTATGCCAATTGCGTGATCGGCGACAACTGTATCGTGCATTCCGGGGTGGTGATCGGCGCGGACGGCTTTGGTTTTGCGCGTGAAGCGGCAGGTTCCTGGGTCAAGATTCCCCAGATCGGCCGGGTGGTGATCGGCAACGATGTCGAGATCGGCGCCAATACCACGATCGACCGTGGCGCGATGGGCGATACGGTGCTCGGCAACGGGGTCAAGCTCGACAACCAGATCCAGATTGCGCACAACGTTCATGTTGGCGATCACACCGTGATGGCGGCTTGTGCCGGGGTTGCGGGCAGCGCCCACATCGGGGCGCGCTGCATGATAGGCGGTCAGGCCGGGATCTCGGGCCACATCACCATTGCCGATGACGTGGTGATTTCAGCGTGGACGCTGGTCGCCAAGTCGATTCGCAAGCCGGGGGTGTACACCTCTTCCGTGCTGGCGCAGGAGCATGGGGCATGGGCGAAGAATTTCTCCCATCTGCGTCATCTGGATGCGCTCGCCGACAGAATCCGCGTTCTTGAGCAACAGTTGAAAAAAGAGGAGCAGCACTGAAACATCATGGTCATGGACATCAACGAAATCCTTCAGTATCTGCCGCATCGCTACCCCTTCCTCCTTATCGACCGGGTGTTGGAGATTGAAGAGGGCAAGCGCATCCGGGCGCTTAAAAACGTGACCATGAACGAGCCGTTTTTCCCCGGCCATTTCCCGCATCATCCGGTGATGCCGGGGGTGCTGATCATCGAGGCGATGGCGCAGGCTGCGGCCTTGTTGTCGTTCAAAAGTACCGGGGCGAAACTGGACGAAAATTCCGTTGTGCTGTTTGCCGGTATCGACAAGGTCAGGTTCAAGCGCCAGGTCGTGCCCGGCGATCAGATCGTGTTTGATGTCGATGTCACCCACAGCAAGCGCAGCATTTACAAATATCAGGGGGTCGCCCGGGTTGATGGTCAGGTCGTGACCGAGGCTGAACTGATGTGCGCGGTGAGGACGAAGGAATGATTCACCCTTCCGCCATCGTTCATCCTGGGGCAAAGCTGGGGAAAGATGTCGCAGTCGGCCCTTACTCGATCATCGGCGAGCATGTCGAGGTCGGCGCGGGGACGCGCATTGGCCCCCATGTGGTGATCGAAGGCCATACCCGGATTGGCAGCGGCAACGAGATTTTCCAGTTCTGCTCGATCGGCGCACAGCCGCAGGACAAAAAATACGAGGGTGAGCCGACCCGGCTTGAGATTGGCGATCACAATACCTTCCGCGAGTGCTGCACGGTCAATGTCGGCACCCGGCAGGGGGGCGGGCTGACCCGCGTGGGCAGCGACAACTGGATGATGGCCTACGTGCATGTCGCCCATGACTGCGTGGTGGGCGATCACGCCATCTTCGCCAACAACGCCACCCTGGCCGGTCATGTGCAGGTCGGGGACTGGGCGATTCTGGGCGGCTTTACCGGTGTGCATCAGTTCGTGCGTGTCGGCGCGCACAGCTTCTGCGGCGTGGGTACGGTGCTGTTGCAGGATTTGCCGCCCTATGTGACCGTGGCGGGGAACCCGGCCAGGCCGCATGGCATCAACAGCGAAGGCTTGCGTCGGCGCGATTTTTCCGCTGCGGCGATCAGCGCCATCAAACAGGCGTATCGCACGCTTTATCGCAGCGCGCTGACGCTGGATGAAGCGCGCGAAAAGATCAGCGCCAGCGCGCTCGAACACGCCGAAGTGCAGCCTCTCTCTGACTTTATTGGCGCCTCCGGGCGCGGACTGGTGCGCTAGGAAGGAGTACGGCGTATGGCGCCTGTCATCGCCATGGTGGCCGGGGAATCCTCCGGAGATCAACTCGCGGCTCACCTGATTCGCGCTATCCGGGTGCATCTGCCCGATGCCGGGTTCTACGGTATTGGCGGGCCGCGCATGCAGGCCGAAGGGTTCGAGGCGCTGTGGCCGATGGACTTGCTCTCCGTCCATGGCTATGTCGATGCCATCCGGCGCTACCGCACCCTGTCCAGCATTCGTCGCCAGTTGCTGTCCAGGGTGCTCCACTCCCGGCCCGCAGCGTTCATCGGCGTCGATGCGCCGGATTTCAATTTGTGGCTCGAAGCGCGGATCAAGGGCGACGACATCCCGGCGATTCATTTCGTCAGCCCCTCCATCTGGGCGTGGCGGGGCGGGCGCATCCGCAATATCGCCCGCTCGGTGACGCGGATGTTGTGCCTGTTCCCGTTCGAGGCCCCGATCTATGAGCGCGCCGGGATTCCGGTGACTTTCGTTGGCCATCCTTTCGC
This sequence comes from Betaproteobacteria bacterium, assembly GCA_025997045.1. Lineage (GTDB taxonomy): Bacteria > Pseudomonadota > Gammaproteobacteria > Burkholderiales > Rhodocyclaceae > WRNU01. The sequence goes on along the minus strand of BNUB01000104.1, from coordinate 3,709 downwards.
CGACGCCTTGCCGCTCCATCCCGACCGCGCCGCGGCGCGGGAGCGTCTGGGCTTGCCGCCGCAGGCCAAAATCATCGCCCTGTTGCCGGGCAGCCGCGAATCCGAAGTGCGCAATCTCGCCGAGCGTTTCATCGCCACCGCCGCCTTGCTCGCCGAGCGCCATCCTGATGCGCTTTTCCTCGTGCCGCTGGCGACCCGCGAGACCCGCGAGCTGTTTGTCGCCGCGCTGCACCACAGCAAGCAGCGTGAATTGCCGCTGCGCATGCTGTTCGGTCACGCGGTAGACGGCATGACCGCTGCCGACGTGGTGCTGGTGGCAAGCGGTACCGCCAGCCTTGAGGCGGCGCTGCTCAAACGCCCGATGGTGATCAGCTACCGCATGGGCAAGTGGCAATATCGGCTGCTGAAGCGGATGGCCTATTTGCCCTGGGTGGGCCTGCCCAATATTCTGAGCGAAGCCTGTGTGGTGCCGGAATTACTCCAGGACGAGGCGACCCCGCAGGCGCTGGCGGACGCAATCGAGCGCTGGCTCAACGACCCTGCCGCGTGCGCGGCGCTCACGGAGCGGTTCACGGCGCTGCACCAGACGCTGCGCTGCGATGCCGCCGCCCGTGCGGCAGAGGCGATACTGCCTTATCTGCAGGAAAGTTTAGGGAGCCGCCATGACCGGCGCTGAAGACAGCGCCATTCCGCGCCTGATTTGCGGTGTCGATGAAGCGGGGCGTGGCCCCTTGTGTGGCCCGGTCGTGGCCGCGGCGGTCATTCTCGACCCGGCGCGACCGATCGCGGGGCTCAAGGATTCAAAGAAACTCTCCGCCGCAGCGCGTGAGCGTCTGGCGGTTTTGATCCGCGAACGCGCCCTGGCCTGGGCGGTGGCAGAGGCGTCGGTGGCAGAGATCGACCGCCTCAACATCCTGCACGCCAGCATGCTGGCAATGAAACGCGCCGTGGAAGCGCTGACGCCTGCGCCTGCGGAAGCGTGGGTCGATGGCAACTGCGCGCCGCCCCTGAATGTGCCCGTGCGCACCCTTGTCGGCGGCGATGCGCTGGAACCGGCGATCTCGGCGGCCTCCATTCTGGCCAAGACCGTGCGCGACGAAATGATGGTGGAACTCGACCGCCGTTATCCCCAGTTTGGCCTGGCGCGGCACAAAGGCTATCCGACCGCAGCACATCTCGCGGCCATCCGCACCTACGGCATTGCGGATTTTTATCGCAAGAGTTTTGCCCCGGTGCGGGCGTTGCTCGCCCAGGGTTCGTTGTGGGAGGCGCACCGCTGACATGGGATTGCGCCACCTGATTCTGTTTGTGCACCTGACCGGGATTGTGTTCTGGGTGGGGGGCATGGTGTTCATCCGCGTCTGCCTCGCGCCTTCGGCGCTGGCGCTCGGGATCTGGATGGAAGTGTTGGCGCGCTTCTTCTCTTTTTCCCGCATCGCCATTGCCCTGATCCTGATCTCCGGCATTTCTCGTCTGCTCGACCCCCAAATCGACACCCTGCCGCTCGCCTGGCAGTTGATGGCCGTGACCGGCACCGCGGCGATCGCCGTATTCGCCAGCGTGGGCATGGGAGCGTGGGCGCGGCTATGCACGGCGGCGCGCGGGGGCGATAAAGCGCACATCCAGACCGCAATGAACCGCCTGGGGCGCTGCTTTGACATCGTGCTGGTGCTGGTGACGCTCACCGCCACGGTGGCAACCTTCGGCCTCGGGATATGAAAGTGTTATACATCAGCTCGCGGGACAACCCCCGCATCAAGTTGCTTGCCGCCCTGGCCGCCAACCCCCGTGAGCGCCACAGACACGGCCAGACCCTGCTCGATGGCCCCCATCTGCTGGACTGCGCCCTCGACGCCGGTGTGCCGCTCCTGGAAGTCTGCGTGTCGATGAGTGGGCGCAACAATACGGAGATCGCCGCCTTGCTCGCCCGTTTGCCCGTCGGGCTGGAACCCTTGTGCGTGCCCGACGCGCTCTTTGAGCGCATCAGCACGGTCGAGACGCCAACCGGCATTCTCGCCCGCGTCGCCATTCCGGAAGTCTCCGCCGCAGCGAGCAATGCCGGGGAGGGTGCGGTCGTCGTGCTGGACGCCGTACAAGACCCCGGCAATCTGGGCTCCATCCTGCGCACCGCCGTCGCCGCAGGCGTAGGCACGATCTGGCTGACCCCGGGCTGCGCCCAGGCCTGGGCGCCCAAAGTCCTGCGCGCCGGCATGGGCGCCCACTTCCACCTCTCCATCTCCGAGCAGGTCGACGTGCTGGCCTTGTTGCATGACTACCCCGGCAAAGTGATCGCCACGGGCCTCAGCGCAAATGCGGAGGACGTATATGCCGTCGATCTGGCCTGTCCGCTAATCTGGCTGTTCGGCGCCGAAGGGCAGGGCGTATGCGCCCCCTTGCTGGCGCGCGCCACCGCAATCGTCACCATCCCGATGGCCGCCGGGGTCGAGTCGCTTAACGTGGGGGCGGCGGCGGCGATTTGTCTGTTCGAGCAGGCCCGGCAGCGGCGGGTTTGCGGGAAGGCTCAGGCTTGGGGTGGCGCGAAACTCGTCGGGTTACACGAGGGGTAAGCTGCGGGTTTTCGTCGGGGCGGTTCGCGGTTTTAGTGAAATGTTCCCTGTTTTTCATAAGCATTGGGCAATGCGGAGATTCGGGAATCGCAGCCGCCTGCAAAAATACCGCCTCACTGCGGCAGGACGCGCTATTTTGCTGCCGGATTAATCACCTGAGCCGCGTCGTGGCGCTGGCGTAGCGCCTGGGCGAGACTGAAAACTGCCATGGCGTAGAAGCTGCTGCGGTTGTAACGGGTGATGACATAGAAATTGTTGTAGCCGAGCCAGTATTCCGTTTCTTTGGCCGGGGTTTCGAGGTCGATCAGGGTTGCCAGTGCGGCGGGGTAGGGGCCGGAGCGGGGGGCGATGTTGCTGGCCTCGAGTTGCGCCGGGGTCAGGGTGGGCAGGATGCCGGCGGCGGTGAGCGGTGCCGGGTCGGTGTTTGTGCCCAGGGTGGCCGGGATGGCGATGTGAGCGCCGCTTTGCCAGCCGTATTCATGCAGGTAGTTTGCGACGCTGCCGATGGCGTCATCGGCATGGGTGTCGAAGTCGATTTTGCCGTCGTCATCGAAATCCACCGCGTATTTGCGCAGGCTGCTGGGGAGAAACTGCGGGTAGCCCAGGGCGCCGGCATAGGAGCCGCTGTAATCGGCTGGGTTTTTCCCCTGTTCGCGTGCGAGCAGGAACAGGGCTTCAAGCTCGGCGCGGAACAGCTCGGCGCGGGGTGGGTAGTCGAAAGCCAGGGTTGCCAGAGAGGACAGGGTTTCGAATTTGCCGGTATTGCGTCCGTATGAGGTTTCGACGCCGATGATGGCGATGATGATCTCGGCAGGGACGCCGTAGCGGGTCTGTGCACGTTGCAGAATCGGGGCGTAGCGTGTCCAGAATTCGAGGCCGCCATCAAGGTGGCCGGGATCAAGAAACTGGCTGCGGTAGCGTTCCCACGAGCGGGCGACGGGTGCCGTGGAGGGCTGGATCAGGCGGATGACGCGGGGGTCGAAGCGGGCGCGTGCCAGCGCGACGCGAATGGGCGCGGGGTCGAGGTGGTTGCGCGTGGCAATTTCGTCGATGAACAGGCGGACGTCTTCCCGCGTGGTGTAATCCGCGAGGGCGGGAGGGCTGGACAGGCATGCCATGCAACAGAGGAGCGCAAAACGGAG
>BNUB01000103.1 GCA_025997045.1 Betaproteobacteria bacterium | reverse complement strand
CATAGTCTGACGACCATAGCACCCTGGAACCACCCCTTCCCTTCCCGAACAGGACCGTGAAACAGGGCCGCGCCGATGATAGTGAGCACCTCGCTCGTGAAAGTAGGTCATCGTCAGACTCTCATACTCCTCAAACCCCCGCACTCCAAAAGAAGGCGGGGGTTTGGTCGTCTACAGATGCAAAATCGGTAGCAAAACCAATTCGATGATCGCTGATCAACGCTCCGGCGGTTTCGTGGTCTCGAAACTGGGACGGGCCAGCAGACCTTCGGCATACGCAGTCAGCGCCGGGCGATCTTTTTTCCACTCAAGCCGGGGAACGCGCAGGGCGACGAAAGCGATGGCGTTTGCCGTGGCGAGATCGCCCAGTTGCAGGCTGTCGCCGTTGAGCCATTGGCGACCCTGGAGACGTTTTTCCAGGCTATCCAGTGCGCTGTTGATCTTGGCGAGCTGGCGCGTGATGTTGGCCTGGATTTGCTGCTCGGCGGGGCGAATTCCTTCGAGGAAGATGGCAACTCCGGCGTCGAGGATGCCATCGGCCAGGGCCTCGCTCTGGCGTACCCGCACCCGTTCGACACCACTGGCGGGCAGCAGGGGAGGTGCGGACGGCAGGGTTTCGAGGTAGCCCGCGACGACGGGTGAATCAAAAAACGCTTCGTCATCATCCGTGACCAGCACCGGCACCTTGCCCAGCGGATTGAGGCCCGGAATGCGTGACTGGCGCGACCACGGCGCATCCTCGACGAGTTCAAAAGGCAGGTTTTTTTCCGCCAGCACAACGCGGATTTTGCGCCCATAGGGACTATCGAGCGTGGTGAATAACTGCATGAGTCTCTCCTTTTCTAGCTGTTGGTGGTGAAAGCGGGGCGACATTGCGCGTGATGAGTTCGCGGATCAGGTGCAGCTTGCCGTGGAAAAAATGGTCAGCACCGGGCAGCACGATCACCGGCAATTCTTGCGAACGTGCCCAGTCGAACACGTTGCCGAGCGCGACCGTGGTGTCGTGCTCGCCATGAATGATCAGGGTCGGAAGCTGTTTGGGTACTGCGGGGGGGGCGTATTCACGTGCGCCATCGGCTGCGGAACCCGTTGCCATGCCGACCAGCACGAGCTGGTGCAGCGGGGCGTTGGCGGTGACGAGGGGGGGGACGATCCGGCTCTGGATGTAAGCGCCAAAGGAAAACCCTCCCAGCGCAAGCGGCAACTGGCCCCAGCGCGCCTGCGCCCAGGCGAGCACATCGAGCATGTCGGCGCTCTCACCTTCACCGTGGTCATGCACGCCTTCACTTTTGCCTACGCCACGAAAATTGGGCCGCAAGGCGACGAAGCCCAGATCGCGGAAGGCGCGCGCCAAGGTATGCACGACCTTGTTGAGATTGGCGCCGCCGTAGAGCGGATGCGGGTGGCAGACGAGCGCGATGCCGTGGATGACTGCGGGCGCGTCGATCAGCACTTCCACCTTGCCCGCTGCGCCATGCACGAAAACAGACTCGGTGGGCGATGGGCGGTTCATGGCTGCTCCGGACTGAGGCGTAGGGCTCTGGATATTAACCCGACAACAGGGAGCAGTGCCATCGCACGACGGCCCCGCCGCGTCCCGCGCTGGCGCTGGTGGCCTTACCGGCGGCAGCGTAATCGCAATGGCATCTTGCTTTCCACCCGATAGCGAGCGCAAATACACACATCAACACCACGCAGATCAACTTTGGCGGACGCGAGTGGGTCGTGATCGGGAATGATACCAAGGACATTTACCAAGGTAATATTCCTGTTCCTGGTGTTTACTTTAGCGGTGCTTACGGCAGTACATCAACCGACTGGCGGCGTGACCTTCAACCCTTCCAGCCTGAGCGTGCGCGGGAAAGACAACACCATCACCGGCAACCTTGACGCGAGCAGCGGCACGCTGAATTTCTTCCTGTCCAACGGAATTCCAGTCAGTAGCACGCTGTTAAACGTCAATGGCAACGCAGACATCAGCAACAGCACCGTGAATCTGCATCTGGATGGCGGAGCCAGCAGTCTGGGATTTTCAACCGTGGGTAACACACTGAACCTGATTTCAGTTACGGGCGGTAATCTCACAGCGACCAGCTTCACCACGGGCGCACATGCCTTTATAGGCATTTCGTTTCAACACATAGGCGACACCAGCCCTGCTTGAACTAGGCCTGACCCTAACCCCCGCCACCAAAGGCTGGTCACTGGATGTCGGCATCCAAGGCTACGCAGGCAAACGCGAAGGGGTGACGGGAAATGTGAAGGCGGGATATCGGTTCTGAGGGCCACTTTCCGGGAGCGATGGCGTCCTCGCCATCGTGCGACGGCGAGGACGCCGTCGCTCCCAACAGGCGGTAGGGGCGGTTCGCGAACCGCCCCTTGTATCCACGCTATGACAGGAAAATTCGTGCGATTGCCCTGGTTCTTTTCCTGTGCCCGCTTCGGTCATTGGGGCACCGGAGTATAATTCTGCGTTTCGGTTTCAAGTCCCACCACATTTACATAAACGGAGACACCCTGACATGCCGACCAAACAGCCAACCATCCATTACACCATCACCGACGAAGCCCCGATGCTGGCGACTGCCGCACTGCTGCCGGTGGTGCGGGCCTTTACCGCGCAGGCGGGTATCGAGGTTGTCGATGCCGATATTTCGCTCGCCCGCCGCATTCTCTCCGAGTTCCCGGAGGCGCTCACTGCGGCGCAGAAAGTGCCGGATACCCTGGCCGATCTCGCCCAACTCACCCAGGAACCCGACACCAACATCATCAAGCTGCCCAATATCAGCGCCTCGGTGCCGCAACTGGTGACGGCGGTTCGTGAATTGCAGAGCCAGGGCTACAAGATTCCCGACTACCCGGAAAATCCCAAAACCGACGAAGAAAAGGCGCTCCTGGCCCGCTATGCCCGCTGTCTGGGCTCGGCGGTCAATCCGGTGCTGCGCGAAGGCAACTCCGACCGCCGGGCGCCGCTGTCGGTGAAGAACTACGCACGCAAGCATCCGCATTCGATGGGCACATGGAAACAGGCTTCCCGCACCCATGCTTCGTTCATGCGCAGCGGCGACTTCTTCCACGGCGAAAAATCGCTGACCCTCGACCGCGCCCGCGACGTCAAGATGGAGCTGCTCACCAAAAGCGGCAAGTCCATCGTGCTCAAGCCCAAGGTGGCGCTGCTCGAAGGCGAAATCATTGATTCCATGTTCATGAGCAAGAAAGCCTTGTGTGAGTTCTACGAGGCCGAGATGGACGACGCACGCGATTCCGGCGTCCTGTTCTCGCTTCACGTCAAGGCGACGATGATGAAGGTCTCGCACCCCATCGTCTTCGGCCATTGCGTCAGAATCTATTACAAGGAAGCCTTCGCCAAGCACGCCCGCCTGTTCCGCGAGCTGGGCATCAACGTCAACAACGGCACGGCTGATCTCTACGACAAGATTGAAACCTTGCCTGAATCGCAGCGCGACGAGGTTATCCGCGACCTGCACGCCTGCCATGAGCTGCGCCCCGATCTGGCGATGGTGGATTCGGCCAAGGGCATCAGCAATTTCCATTCGCCCAACGACGTGATCGTCGACGCCTCGATGCCGGCGATGATTCGCAACGGCGGCAAGATGTGGGGGGCGGATGGCAAGCAGCGCGACGTGAAAGCGGTGATGCCGGAATCGACCTTCGCCCGTATCTACCAGGAAATGATCAACTTCTGCAAAACCAACGGTAATTTCAACCCGCGCACCATGGGCTCGGTGCCCAATGTCGGCCTGATGGCGCAGAAGGCGGAAGAATACGGCTCGCACGACAAGACCTTTGAGATCGCTGAGGACGGCATCGCCAACATCACCGACCTCGCCACCGGCGAAGTGCTGCTGTCGCAAAACGTGGAAGAGGGCGACATCTGGCGCATGTGTCAGGTGAAAGATGCGCCGATCCGTGACTGGGTCAAGCTCGCCGTCACCCGTGCGCGCAATTCAGGCATGACGGCGGTATTCTGGCTCGACGCCTTCCGCCCCCACGAAGCCGAGCTGATCAAGAAGGTGAAGACTTACCTCAAGGATCACGACACCACCGGGCTCGACATTCAAATCAAGTCGCAGGTGCGGGCGATGCGCTTCACGCTGGAGCGCGTCATTCGCGGCGTCGACACCATCGCCGTCACCGGCAACATCCTGCGCGACTACCTCACCGACCTGTTCCCGATCATGGAGTTGGGCACCAGCGCCAAGATGCTCTCCATCGTGCCGCTGATGGCAGGCGGCGGCATGTACGAAACCGGCGCTGGCGGCTCTGCGCCCAAGCACGTGCAGCAGCTTGTCGAAGAAAACCACCTGCGTTGGGATTCACTCGGCGAATTCCTCGCGCTGGCGGTGTCGCTCGAAGACCTGGGGATCAAGACCGGCAACGCCCGCGCCAAGCTCCTCGCCAAAACCCTGGACGAAGCCACCGGCAAGCTGCTCGACGAGGACAAATCGCCCTCGCGCCGCACTGGTGAACTCGACAACCGTGGCAGCCAGTTCTACCTCACGCTGTACTGGGCGCAGGCGCTCGCCGCCCAAAGCGAGGACGCCGAGCTGGCGGCGAAGTTCGCCCCGTTTGCCCGGCAACTCGCCGGGAAAGAGAACAACATCATCGCCGAGTTCAAGTCGGTACAGGGCAAACCCGCCGATCTGGGCGGCTACTACCACGTCGATGAGCAGAAGTGCACAGCGGTCATGCGTCCGAGCGCGACGTTTAATGCGGCGCTGGCGATGCTGGCGTAATTCACAAGGTCGCGTGCATTTCGGCGTGGGGGCGGGTTTCAAGCCCGCCCCCACGAATAACGCTTGATGAATATCATCACCCGCCTGCGTGAACGTTTGGCCGCACCCGACACAGGCGCACGCATCAGCGGCGACTGGCCGGCCCTGGCGCACGACGACACCCCCCGCAGACTGGCTGCGGTGCTGGTGCCACTGGTGTTACGCGCAGACGGCCCAACGGTGCTGCTTACCCGCCGTACCGATCACCTGCACCACCACCCCGGCCAGATCAGCTTTCCCGGCGGCGGCGCCGAGGACGGGGACACTTCCGTTGAAGCCACCGCCTTGCGCGAGACGCAGGAAGAAATCGGCCTGGAGGCCGGGCATATCGAATTAATCGGGCGTCTGGCAGATTATTTCACCGGCACCGGCTTCCGGATCACGCCGGTCGTCGGCCTGATCTCGCCGCCGCTCGATCTGACCGCGCTGGAAATCGACCGCTTTGAAGTCGCCGAAGTGTTCGAGGTGCCACTCACCCATTTTCTCGACCCCGCCAATCACCAGCGCCATGGCATCCAGATCAATGGCGAATCCCGCCACTTCCACGCCATGCCTTACGGAGATTATTTCATCTGGGGGGCAACGGCGGGGATGTTGATGGAGTTGTATCGGGTGTTGGGCGAGAGCGTCACCTGACAGCGGCTAACCTGGTGCATTGGTGCTACGCTTGCACGACTTGGCTTTTTGTACCCTGACCGTCATGGACATGAAAGGAGAATGGCAGTGCACGCTTTCAGATTTGATACATACATTCCCGCCAACCATCGCGTCGAAGTTACCCTTCCAGATGATTTTCCGGCTGGGGGCGCGGAAATCATCGTTTTGGAGAAAACGCTGCCAGATACCCAAGCTGGCATGGCCTTGCGCGAATTTTCCGCATGGCTCAAGCAACAGGAACCCAGTGGCCGCAGCCGCGAAGAAATCGACGCGCAGATTGCTGAAGAGCGTAATGCGTGGGGAGATGACTGATGCGTCTCTATCTCGATAGCTGCGTCGTCATTTACTATATTGAGCGCCATCCGCTTTTTTTTTACGCGCATTGACGAACGGGTCAATGAGGCTGGCACGCGCATCGTGGTCTCAGACCTTACCCGTCTTGAATGTCTGGTCAATCCCTTGCGCCATGCCGACACGGCTCGGCTGAAACAATTCGAGCTTTTCTTTGGTGCATCTGATCTGACCATTGTTGGTTGTCCGGGTAGCGTATTCAGTCGCGCCACCGAACTTCGCGCACGCCACGGTCTGAAAACCCCGGATGCCCTGCATCTGGCGGCTGCGATTGAAGCCGGGTGCGAAGAGTTGTGGACAAACGATACCCGTCTGGATACTGCGGCCAGCGACCATCTGCGCACTGTAAGTTTTTAATACTCACTGCGCCAAGATGAGATAACGACAGAAGAGATGATATATGCTAAAAACAGTCGGGCGATTTACGGGGCTTGTGTGCGCTGCAATCTTGATTGCGCTGCAGATTGCAGTTGTAGTTAACTATTGGCAGAACAAAACGTGGGAGATAAACGATGTGATTTGCGATGAGGTCTTTTATGGCCTTGTGTCCTTGTGCTGTGCTTTGCCATGGTGGTGGGAATTTGTCGGGGTATTTTGCTCGGTGATGCTATTTTATTATTCTATATTTAGATATAATAAATCAAGATGGAAGTGGTGGCTAATGCCGATTTTTATCTTTGTTTTGACAGGGCGGACTCCATAATGAAGTGCAACACCCCCAAATCTGGTAGGGTGCTGGATGAAAAAAACCTACGAACACATGGTGACAGGCGAACGCAACGAGATTCAGCGCGGGTTGAACCTTGGATTGAGTT